>NZ_JACOQG010000018.1:0-66873 GCF_014297245.1 Blautia difficilis
GCTCTGCCTTTTTAATATTTCCTGCTTCTTCAGGCTTGATCAGCTTTGGAACAAACTGTTTCTCATATTTTGCTCTAGTAAAGGCAAGTTATTAAATTTAAATAAATGTCTACCATCAAAACTAAAAATATCTTTTTTTACAAATTTTAACAGTACTATATAAACAAGTAAGAATATAATATATGAAATAAGTATAATTTCGGTGGTTTGTGGCGTAATCGTATACCAAGCAAACCGATCGGAATTATACATTGACTTTATACCTATAAAATCTAAAAATATTCTTGACAATAAAAATAAGAAGAATGAATATAAAAATAATGTACCTTCCCACAATGCACCTTTTTTATTAATTGATATTCCTAGCGCATACATAAAAATACCAAATAATATAATTTGTAACAAAGTAATATTTGAAAATCCTGTTGTCCCTATTTTAAAAGCGCTAATAATTAGAAGAAATACAGTTGCTATCAGCCAGGCATTACGCCCAACCTTTTCTATTCCGGAACTTTTTTTCATTTAATCAATCTCCACTACATACAATCCTCTATGACCTTCAAATACTCCATCGAAGCAGACTCTATCTCCCGCTCTATTCCATCGCGGATGAAGATCACATCTTGTATCATTATCATATTTAAATGGTGCAAATACCCTTGCAACCGTTTTAACATCACTATCATTTGGACCTGATGCTACTTTTACACTAGCAACTCTCGCTCTATCTGGATAAGTATCAAACAAAATCATACTTCCATCTGGAGAATAACTTGGATGCCCATCAGCATCAATTCCAGTCCAATAATGAGTGTATTCTTGGGTTCTATCTGTCATAAGATAGTAGCCTACACCATCATCTTTCTTATTTTCAAATCCGAAAACATGACCATCATCTTTCCAATAGCAATGACTTACCATGTCATCATCAGAAAGAACATACATATCAGTTCCATCAACATTACATGTTATCAGTCTTGTATATTTACGATGTCCATTGAACCAACGATACAGAACCATAAATCTCTTACCATTCGGGCTTAGCATAATATGATTAACTTTGTGAACCGAACCTTCTTCTTTCATTTCTTGTCTCGGTTCAAAATTAGCAAAATCTGTATATTTAAGAATTGGAGTAACTTCTCCACTTGTTAAATTCACACGCCAAATTGCAGTTGTATCAGGAAGCGCTACTCCTTCTGTTTTTTCTTTTTCATTATAGTAACCATATCCAGGTCTTAAATTATATAAACGACTAAAATCAAGAGTTAAAGCAAAAGTGCCATCAGCAGATACCGCGTACACTGGAGCTGGGATGACTTTTTCTTCACCACTCTCGATATTCAAAATTACAGAACAGTACTTATCATCTCTGAAATCATTATATAAAATCTTGCTTGAATAATCCGGCCCTATCCATTGAAGCATACAAGACTGTTGCACATTCCAAGCTCTAGTCTTAGCAAGAACTCTGACTTTATTATTTTCTTGTGTGTCAATAAGTAAAATTTCAGCTTCTTCCTTGGGACTAACATCGGACCAAGTGTTATTCGCTTTTAAACAAAGCATATATCTATCAGTAGCATCCCATGGTGATTTATCGTAATATCCAAAGAAATATTCGTGATTAGCATCATCTGGACTAACCCGAGTAATATTTCCTTCCGACTTAATCTTTGGACTAATTGTGTACATACCTAGTTGATAAGCTCTTTTAATCACTTTTTTTACACCAGGCATTCTGTTTAAGAACTGGTTAATACTTTGTTCTAAACCCATATTTAGTCCTCCTCACTTACTTTCTTAAAATTTTTGTATATACAAATCTTTGGAATCCTTCTGGCATGATGTAAACACCTAATTGCATTGCGGCAACCATTAAGAAATCAAAGAATGAATTAAACCCAATCTTGAATCCATGCCAACGAATATCAATTAACAACTTAGTATTAACCCAAGACTTTCTCTTTTTATATGTTCCTTCATCAAATCTGAACATCAATAAATACTCAGGAATATTTGCTGCAACACACTCATTGCTTAATAATTCAATCCAAAGAGCCGTATCTTGATTTTTTCTATAGTTTCCATACGGTCCATATTTCATAACCTTACTTTTTCTATACATTACAGTCGGATGATTAAAAGGATCTCTTTTTCTCGCATATTTATGAATAGATACATTATCTAAAGGCACATCTCTTTTTCCGACTACATTGTCAGGAGTTTCTACAAATTCTTTTACAGGACAACCAACAATGTCTAATTTAGGGTTTGTTTCAAACATTTTTAATTGTTTTTCAAATCTTTCTGGTAGGCAAATATCATCTGAGTCCATACGAGCAATTAACTCATATTTGCATTCTTTCAAACCTTCGTTTAGAGCCAGCCCCAATCCAACATTCTTTTCAAGTTGAACTTGTTTTATGATGTTTGGATGAGCTGCATCAACTCCATCAATAACCACTTGGATTGTAGCAGGAACAGGTCCATCTTTTACAAGAACCACCTCATCAGGTACTGCTGTTTGGTCCATAACACTATTTAAACTAATTCTAAAATATTCTGGATTATCACTTTTATATACTGTCATCAGTACACTGAACTTTTCCATCTCTCCAAATCTCTCCTAACACTCTTTTTCTCTATACTCTTTCCCACAAACAGTGAAGAAAGTCATAAACATTAATCTAATATCATTCCAGAAACTGAATTCTTTAATTCCTTTCAGGTTCCACTTCATCTTTTCCGGGAGCACATCTTCGATGTATACCTTATCTACATCATCCACTCCACTCAGAAGCTCATCCTCATCCTTAAAATAGATGCAGGTAAGATTCGTAACGCCTGCCGGTAACAGAAATGTGGCTTTCCATTCGTCTTTGTATGCATCCACATACTTCTTTACTTCCGGTCTTACACCTACGAAGGTCATGTCACCTTTAAGTACGTCAATCAACTGTGCGATCTCATCCAGGCGGCATTTTCTAACTACCTTACCTACTCTGGTAACACGGCTGTCGTTCTCAACGGTTACCAGACTTCCTTTTTTATCTGCCCCATCACACATGGATCTAAACTTATGAATCCTGAATGCTCTTCCATACTGTGTGTATCTTTCCTGCCGATAAAATACAGGGCCTCGACTGTCTAATTTGATTGCTATTGATAGAATAAGAATAATTGGAGAAAGCAGAAGTAATAATACTGAGGAAACTATGATATCGAATACTCTCTTAAGTGCCAGGCTGACTCTTTTTTTATCTAAAACATCATAGTACTCTCTTACCTCTTCTATCTGCATTTCTGATGGTAAATCTTCCCACTTCTTCATTACATATATTCCTTTACAATCTCAGTGAATTTTTCGATAACATACTCAATGTCTTCCTTTTCCATCAGTGTATGGTTTGGAAGCGTTATCAGGTTTGTATATCTCTGATGAGCATTCGGATAGTCCTTAATATCAAATCCCATATTCTTATAGGCTGTATGCATTGGAAGCGGCTTATAATGCACGTTTGTTGCTACACCTTCTTCTGCCATCTTTACGATGATTTCATTTCTCTGCTCAGCACTGATGCCAGGTATTCTTGTAAGATAAAGGTGTCCGGTGGATGTATATGTATCTGTATAGTGTGGAACAACTTCAATTCCTAATGGCTTAAATGCTGCATCATACATATCATTTGTTCTTCTACGCTCATTATCATCAATTTTAAATTTTAATTCCAACTCCCTACTCATTTTCATACCTCCCTCTCCTATGAAACATATTATTATTTATTAACACGTCAACGAGCCTATATCTTTCCTCTTTCGATTCCAGACACAGGCTCAAGTTAAACCTCCTTATCAGATTTTTATGTTCTTTAGGTTGGGCCAAGCAGAACATTCAAGAAGCACTCTCGACACCACTGGTTCCGACTCTCAAGTATCCAACTCTTATAAAAATCTCATAATAGGATTCAACTCAAGCCGCCCAAACCCTTGTAAAATCAAGGTTTTTCTCGGTTGTTCCTATTATCTCACTATCCCCTACAAAGCTCATATCTCCACTTAGCACATCAAGGACCTGTGGTAACTCATCTAACCGATAATCTCGAATTTTTGCTCCCACCTTAGTAATTCGAGAATCACCACCAACAGTTACAGCAGATCCAATTTGATCAGCATTATTAACCATAGTACGGAATTTGTGTATTCTAAATTTTTTGCCATATCTGGTCACACGCTCCTGACGGTAAAAAACAGGTCCTTTCGAATCCATTTTTATCATCACCGCAATAATCAGCATCGGTATAGCCATGAAAATCAACAGGATAACCCCCACTCCAATATCAAAAATCCGTTTCAGAACCAGACTTTCTTTCTTTCGTGATAAAATATCATAGTATACCTTTACCTCATCACATTTCATAAATTCAGGAAGGTCATCCCATTTTTTCAAAATCATTAACTGTTTCTCCTAATTATTTTCCAATATAGTTCTTTACAATTTCACAATAATTCTCAATTACATATTCCACTTCTTCGTCAGTCAATTTAGTATGAAGCGGCAGTGTAATTTCATTTTCAAATCTCTTATAAGCATTTGGATAATCTTTAATATCAAATCCAAGGTTCTTGTATGCAGTCATCATCGGCAATGGTTTATAATGTACATTACATGCAATTCCTTTTTCCGCCATTTTTACAATAATCTCATGTCTCTGTTCCAGAGTAATCCCCGGAATTCTTGTAATATAAAGATGACCTGATGACTGATGTTCATCTGCATAGTGATTCAGGACTTCAATTCCTAATGGCTTAAATGCATCATCATATCTTCCAATAATTTCTTTTCTTCTGGCAAGTAAGCCTTTATAACGCTTCATCTGTGCAAGACCAATTCCTGCAACAACATCTGTCATATTACATTTATACCATGGACCGACAATATCATATTCCCATGCACCAAGCTGAGTCTTAGCAAGAGCATCTTTTGACTGTCCGTGAAGGGAAAGCAACTGATATTTATGATATAATTCTTCATTATCAATTCCTTCAATGTCTTTCCATGTAGCAGCTCCACCTTCTGCAGTTGTAAAATTTTTCACTGCATGAAAACTAAAGTTACTAAAATCAGCAATACTTCCAACCTTTTTGCCACGCCACTCTGCTCCAAACGCATGAGCTGCATCAGTCATTACAATAATTCTTCCTATTGCTTTTTGAATATCGTTTGACGGACGGAACAGATGTTTCTTACTTTCAACTATAGAAAAGATTCTGTCATAATCGCATGGTACACCACCAAGATCAATAGGAATAATGACCTTAGTTTTTTCTGTAATTGCATCTGCAAGTTTCTCATAGTCCATTTCAAGGGAATCTTTTTGTGTATCGATTAATACAAGTTTTGCACCCACATGGCATACTACTGATGCACTTGCTGTATAGGTATAAGCGCAGGTAATTACTTCATCACCTTCTCCTACTCCTAAAACTCTCAGTGTCATTTCCGCACAGGCTGTCTGTGAATTCAAACATACTGCTCTGTTAACGCCACAAAAACCAGCAACTTCATGCTCTAATTCCTTTGTTTTCGGTCCGGTAGTAATCCAACCGGAACGAAGTGCTTCTGCGACCTGTTCAACCTCTGCATCTGTAATATCTGGTGGTGAAAATGGTATTTTCATTGTTCTCTGCCTCTCTTTAAATTTAATAATATATGCTCAAATGAATTAATGATTATTTTCAGTTGCTTTATTGAATAATTTCTTATACGTCTCCCCATGCAACCTCAAATCCTCTTCCGCCGCATGATAAGTAGGCACAATCTCTTCCACATATCTCCTAATCCCCGGCTCATTCCCATAAGCCACCACAGCCAGTTCTTCCAGCTGTTTCAGGAATACTTCCGTATCAAACGGAATCGGCTTCCCGATATGGATCAATTCATTCTCCGTCTTAGTCAGCCCTTCCTCAGCCATCAACTTCTCTTCATACAGCTTCTCCCCAGGTCTCAGCCCGGTATACTCCACCTTAATATCCACATCCGGTGTCATCCCCGACATCTTGATCAGGTTCCGCGCCAGTGTATCGATCTTCACCGGCGCTCCCATATCCAGCACAAAAATCTCTCCACCCTTTGCATAGGTTCCAGCCTGAAGCACCAAACTCACAGCCTCCGGAATGGTCATAAAGTACCGGATAATATCCGGATGGGTAACGGTCACAGGGCCGCCCTTTGCGATCTGTTTCTTAAACAGCGGGATCACAGACCCGTTGCTTCCCAGCACATTTCCAAACCGCACTGCCACAAACTCAGTTTTCAGTTTCCGTTCCCTTTTTTCCTCAGGAAACTCCCTGGTAACTGCCACTTCCTTCAGTGCTTCCTCGCTGTCCTCATAGTGGCTTCCCAGCAATGGAAGCAGATCTTCTCGTCCTGTTCTGCTGATCTTATCCATGGTCTGGATAACCATCTCGCAGAGACGCTTGCTCGCCCCCATAATATTGGTAGGATTCACAGCCTTATCTGTACTGATCAGTACAAAACGCTGACATTTATTTTTTAGGGCAGCATGTGCTGTCTTATAAGTTCCCATTACATTGTTCTTGATTGCCTCACAGGGGCTGGTCTCCATAAGGGGAACATGCTTATGTGCAGCTGCGTGATAAACAATGTCCGGTTTATAGGTTTCAAATACATCGTTGATCTTTCTGGTATCGCGCACAGAACCGATCAGTACCACCAGATCCAGATTCGGGTATTTGGAGCGGAGTTCCTGCTCAATGTCGTATGCATTGTTCTCATATACATCGAAGATCACCAGCCTCTTCGGTGCATGGGCTGCGATCTGGCGGCAGAGCTCGCTTCCGATAGATCCGCCTCCGCCGGTCACCAGAATGGTCTTTCCACTAATGTAGCGAAAAATCTCTTCCATATTTACCTTGATCGGGTCTCTTCCCAGGAGATCCTCCACTGCCACATCCTTCATCTTGCTGAGAGATACTTCTCCTGTGACAAACTGATAGACACCTGGCAGTATCTTCATCTCGCATTTGGTCTCTTTGCAGATGTTTAAGATATCTCTTTTCTCTGCGGCGCTTGCACTTGGGATGGCCAGAAGGATCTGGTCAATCTTATATTTCTTTGCATTTACCAGAATTTCATCCCTGCCCCCTACAATAGGTACGCTCTCCATATAACGCCCCCATTTGTTGGGATTGTCATCAATAATGCAGCAGACCTTTCCCTTTGGTTCTTTTGCACGTTCAATATCACGGAGAATGATCTGTCCTGCCTGACCTGCGCCGATCAGCATGATACGATGGAGCGGCCCTTCCTCTTCCTTCTGTCTCCGTGTCCTCTCCAAAAGGACAAAACGATAGGAAAAACGGATCCCTACGATCAGGCAGAACTGGATGATGGTTCCAAATAAGTAATAGGACATTGGCATCTGCTGTATGACAAGGGTAATCCCAACTGCCTGGAACAGAAAGGTGATCACCGTAGAAATGCCAACCCTGATAAGCTCACTATAGCTTGCAAAACGCCATACACTGTTGTACAAACGCAGCATCCAGAACACGAAAACAGAGAATACCGTATACCATGGTGTAAACTTCAGATAGGCAGACAGATATTCTCCGGGTATTGCTGAATATGTACAATCAAAACGAAACCACAGGCCAAGAAAATAGGCTGCATTTACAGCAATCACATCATAAATGACCAAGTAAAGGGAAATCACCTGCCAATGCTCCAGTTTTCTTCTCTTACAATTTTTCTTTTGATTCATAAATGTCATTTCTTAATCATATGGACAGCTTCACTCTGCCCTTTCCTCCCAAATAAATCTTTTTCCTTCTTCAATCAAAAATTAAAATAATCTCTTGTTATTAATCCTTAGTCAAAATCTCCAGCCCGCCATACATCTGAAGAAGTCCCTCTCCCGCCGGAACCTCCAGCCTTGCCAGTCTTTTATGCCGGTCAATTTTCCGTATCAGATCTTCCTTCCCCTGCAGCGGTCCCTGGGTAACGTGGGTCTGTCCCTGTCGGATATGTCCTTTTGACAGCGACATATGCTTCTCCTCCCCAAAGAGCTGCGCAAACAGTCCTTTCTGTTCCGAAGACAAACGAATCATACGGCTGTCAGGACATTTATCATGAAGTTCCTGTTCCAAAGTGTCCGGATCTTCGCTTTCCAGAAAGATAATATCCGGAAACGCAATCCCCTGTTCCACATGCCACTGCCCCTGATACCGTTTCATCCGATCATAGGTAGGCACAAAAGCATCCTCCAATGCACGGGCAGAGAGGCTTTGTCTGCAGATTCTGGCAAATTCTGTGGGGTTTTGTTCTCCACAGTCGCATAAGTACCAGATGACGATCACTCCTTTTTCGCAGATTTCGACAGAATTCGTAGAGTATTTTACTCTACGAATCTGGTTTCAGACTTTTTCAGTCCATTTCAACTCTCTTTATTTTATATACAGTAGCACAATTTGTCAATATTTCTGTGACGAATCTGTGAAATTCTTCTGTTTATGACAAAGTTTGTTAACAAACAGAGGGAGTTTTTATATGGTTTTTAATCTATCCCTGCAAAAATCATGACCAAAGTGGGCTGACTTGGGTGCTATTTGCCGTTGCAATTATGGTCACACAGCTGTCAGGCAACTATATTTAGACTTGTCGGACAGTTATGTTCCTATATTTTATCGAAAGGAGTTACATCATGTCAAGAAAAGGAGAAAATATCTACAAACGTAAAGATGGACGCTGGGAGGGCCGTTATATTAAAGCCAGGACTCCCCAGGGAAAAGCCGTCTACGGTTCTGTGTATGCTTCCACCTATAATGAGGTGCGCAAGAAAAGAAGCCAAGCAGTGGCAGACCTTGTTACAGATCCTTCGGTGCCGGATATAGTTCCTCTGCAGCCCCAGTCCTTTGCCAAGGTCTCTGGAGATTGGCTGGTATCCATACAGCCAAAAATCAAAGAATCTTCCTATATGAAGTATACCAATCTGCTCAATTCCTACCTGCTGCCTGAATTATCCCAGATCCTTATCTCAGAACTTACCTCCAATAAAATCCAGAAATGTTGTGACCATCTGCTCACCCACGGCGGAGCTGACAGAGAAGGGCTTTCTTCCAAAACCGTATCTGATATTCTGTCCCTGTTGAGAAATATTCTGCGGTTTGCCCAGGTGCAGGGTATGAGGCCGGCTGCTACAGGAAGGGAAATCGCAATCCGCCAGATCTCTCCGGATACAGTTGTACTGTCGCGGTCTTCCCAGGATATTCTGTGCAGATATCTTTACTCTCATATAAATGAGCGCAATCTGGGGATTCTGATCTGTCTTTTTACCGGACTGCGTATTGGTGAGATCTGTGCACTGCAGTGGGAGGATATTTCCCTGACAGAGGGCTTTATCTATGTCCATCAAACTATGCAGCGGCTTCAGACCAATGGTTCCGGGAATACCAAAACCACAGTAAAGATTTCTACTCCCAAAAGCAAATGTTCTATACGGACCATTCCTCTGCCGGAAAGCCTGGGACGGCTGATCGCCAGGGAATTTCCGGACAGGCAGGGGTTTGTGCTGGCCTACGGAGAAGAGAAATATGTGGAACCCAGAGTCATGCAGAATTATTTTCGCTATGTGCAGGAGCAGTGTGGTCTGGAGCCCGTGAATTTCCACGCGCTGCGTCATACCTTTGCTACCTGCTGTGTGGAGGTTGGCTTTGATGTAAAAAGCTTAAGTGAGATTCTGGGACATGCCAATGTAAATATTACCATGAATCGTTATGTCCATCCTTCCATGGAGCTGAAGCACCAGAATATGCAGAAGCTCTCCGGCCTTTTTGCCGTCAATTAATTCTGGTCAAAAGCCGTCAAAGGCCCCCGGAATTCCCTATTTATGGGAGTTCTGGGGGCCTTTTTTCGTAGAGTAAAATACTCCACGAATTTTCAGCACATTTTGGACTATATCCTAATAAAAGAAACAGCAGTTTACAGGCTATCTTGTCTGTTCACTACTGTTTCTTCTTTTGTGTATTCTTATTCAATTTTTTCTTTGGTTTATTCCACAGTCAGCCTTTCACCCGGAAGTCTCCCTTACCGTTCTGTTTCACTTCATACAGTGTTGCGTCCGCACTTCGGCACAGGGATACAAAGTCTTCACCCTGGTCAGGGTAGGCGGCGCCGCCGGCGCTGACGGAAAGCTCTGCCACTTCTCCTGTGGACAGGGTCAGCGGGGTAAGCCAGCTCTGGAATTCCTGCATATAGGCATAGGTTTCCTCTTGGGTGGCACCTTTCAGACAGACTACAAATTCATCGCCTCCGTAGCGGCCCAGGATGCTGTCTTCCGGGAAGCATTTTTTCATAATGCGGGCACAGTGCTTCAGGCACAGATCTCCGTTGCTGTGGCCGTAGGTGTCATTGTAGGTTTTGAAGTTGTCGATATCTATAAATATGAAATAACCGGTTGCCTTTTTCTTCAGCTCCTCTTCCACTGCATTCTGAAGAGCCCGGCGGTTCAGAAGCTCTGTAAGGGGGTCTATGGCAGACAGACCCATGTAAACCTTTTTGTCCTTTTTCTCCAGCAGCAGGATGGACAGCATGTAGATCAGAGTAATGGCTACCAGAATGCAGCCAAAGGTTCCTCCAAGCAGGGAGAACTGCTGAGTAATGTCGGAGATGTCTTTGTTTGCCAGCTCTACAATTACGTACCAGCCCGGCATGCTGGTAATGCTCCTGTAGGAGATGGTGGATTCCACACCCCGGATGGTGGCTGAGAACCTGCCGTCTTTTTTGCCGGAGCGCATGTCTCTGACCCACTGGCTGTAGGAATATCCGTCATTATACTGAAAATATCTCTGCTGGAGCAGCAGGTTGTTCCAGCTTCCCTCAAAGCTCTCAGTGCTGGAATTGCTGATACAGGTGACGAAATTCTCAGAGTCTGTCTTCAACAGATGGACACTGACCTTGCCGCGTAAAAGATCGTATACGCCAAACTGCCTCAGATTCTCGATTTTCACAGACACATAAATGGTGTGCAGCCAAGCAGAATCCGGCACAGGGACGAAGGTGGTGACGATCATACTTCCAGTTTCACTGGACTGGTAGGGATCGGAGTAAAAAAAATCCTCTGCCTCCATAGCCTGTTCGTCCAGCCCTTCCTGGCGGATATCTGCAGATGCATATTTACTTCCGTAGATCTCCCCATTCTCTCCGATCAGACCAATGCCACAGAATACCGTACTGTCCAGGTTTTTCTCCATGCGGGCAAGAACCTGAGACGGTGTTTTGTCCTCCATTGCCTGGGCTACTTTTACATTGTCCTGGGCATAGTTCTGAAGATATTCCATGGAATCATTCATTTTCTCTGCATAAAGCCCGGTGATCAGTTCCAGGTGCTGAGTGTTGTAGTCCCGGGCCATCCGGCTCAGTTGGAAATAAGCCAGAAGGATGATGAGCAGACAGAGACTCAGATATATGGCAAGATATAGCTTTCTTTTTTTGGTTTTCTTTCTTCTATCACTCATTCTGCTCATTCTCCAAAAGATAATCTCTGTCCACCAGGAGCACTCCGGTATCTATATATTTCTGTTCCGGCTTTTCTCCCCGGATCTGCTGATCCAGAGAAAGCATTCCCTTATATGCCATTTTCTCCTGTTTCTGCAGAAGGGTGATGCCATGATAATCCGGATCCCGGATCAGGCTGGCAGTCTCCTCTGCCAGGTCAAATCCTGCCATTACAATATCCTTTCTGGCTGCTCTCATCAGCACTGCTGCAATGCCCTTGGTGGAGGTGTTGTTACAGCCATACAACCCCTTGATATGTCTGTTGTTTCTGAGAAGCTCTGACACATCTGCCTGGGCATTCTCCATGTCTCCTCCATTCAGGCGGATGTCCTGGTTGATCGTCCATTTCTCAGGTGCATATTTTGCCCAGTATTCCAGGAAGCCTGAGACACGGTTGACCATTGCCTGGGAGGAGTCAGAGGACAGAAGGATTCCTACCTCCAGGGGGTCCTGGTCTGTGTTTCCCTGCTCTGAAAGCATGGAAAGCATTTCTCTGGCTGCTATCTGGCCTGCTTCCATATTTCCGGTCATATAGCAGGTGTCGTAGGCGTCACTGTTAATAGAGGAATCGATGAGTACCAGGGAAATATTCTGGTTTTTGATCTCCTGGCAGCTTTCTACCAGGGCATTGGAATTAGCAGGTGCCAGAAGGATTCCGTCTGCACCCTGCTGTTGGGCCTTTTCTATAAGGGAAATCTGTCCGGACACATCTGTCTCATTGTCAATGCCACCCAGATATACAGCCTCCTCTATCTGTTCTGCTGCCTCTGTAACTCCCTGGATCACCTTTTTCCAGTAGTCACCGTGGTAATTTTTCAGAATCACGTATATTTTCTCCCGGCTGCCCTGGTTGGCAATGCAGGTGTAATCAACCACCGCAGATTCATCGGTGTCTGAAGCTGCCTGGGTCCCAGTATCCTGCCCTGAATTGCCGGGCAATGCGCAGCCGCCCACCATTACCATGAATGCAAGCAGTCCTGAGGTCACAGGCAGAAATGCCTTTTTTATTCTTCGATTGTATATCTTTTGATTCTGTATTCTTTGGTTTTGTTTCCATTGTTTCTGGGTCATATAAGGTCTCCAACATATGAGCGTACTGTTTTTTACATGCTTTAGTATAAAGTATAGGCGTAAAATTACAGCCTTGCAAGTGTATATCTTTTCTTTTATGGGTATTATTTTTTTGTGGTTATTATTTTTTCAGGCAGAAGCAAAAACCTCCCGGAGGGAAAGCAACAGTTTGGAGGCTGCTGTTTTCCATTCGGAAGGTTTTTCTGTCTTCTATGCGATCCTGGCCTGTATTTCTGCGATCTGCTTCTGCATGTCGCTGTACATCTGTAAAAGCACGGAAGTCTTATCTGATTCCATTTTGCTGATTCTGTAATACTGGTTGAGTTCATCTATATTTCTCTGGATATCGTCCATTCTTTTGTCCATCCGCTCCTGCATACGATCCATCTCCCTCAGGATCATATTTTCAGAATTGGTGAACCTCTCATCCATCTTGGTATCGAATTCTTTCTGCATTCTAGTCTCGGAAGCAGTTATCTTATTGTCGACTTCTTTCAAGATTCGGGTTTCGGAGTGAGTTATTTTTTCATCTACTGTATTTATGATGTTCTGTTGAGATTTTTCGAACATTTTCTCTAATAGTTGTATGTCTTTCTGATCTAACATTTGACTCCTCCTTTCTTTGACTAAGTCAAGCGGATATTCGCAATCCGCTTCGCTACTTGCTCATAACCGAATAACTGCTCCGCAGTTTATCAGAAGGAGCTTGCACTCCTCCTGATACAAGCAAGTCCCCACCCACCGCTTATTGCTTTTCGCAATTGAAGCAGGGACTTACTTGATTCGGTAAAATTGTATCATATGCCAGTTATGAAGTCTATAAAAGAAATCTTAATAAACAATGAAAAATCTGGCAGCAGGAATGACTTGTCTACCGGAAGCTCTTCAGCCAGTTAACCAGGGAATCGTGCCAGATATTGTCTGCCACTGTTTTTCTCATCTGGTCGGTAACAGGACCATTGTTGGCCATTTTTCCCAGGATTGCTGTTTGAAGTTCCTCTACAGTCATTTCTTCCGGGGATTTGTTGGAATCTGTTTTTACAGGTTCCTTAGAAACTTCCTGAGAATTTTCTGTATGATTGTTTTCTGCTGGTGTGTTCTCAGAGTGTATCTCTGCAGTCTCACAGGCACAGGCAGTTTCTGCATTCTCCTGCACGGTGTCTAAGGTAGGAGTCACCTTTGTTGTCTCAAATTCAGCCTGACAGCCAGGTTTTTCTTCCTCTGTCTGTACTTTCACCGGCTCATATTCAGCTGCTGCATTTACAGGTACCCAGATTTCTCCGAAATTACCGCGGACTGTTACGTTGATCCGTCCATCCTGGACTTTGACATGCTGTCCTGTAAGTGTGCCTATATATTCAGAAGTGTTTCCGGCAGGTACATTCATGGAGGCATCATTGTCATCATTATTTACAGTGACGATCACAGAGACACCATCCAGTTTTCTGGCAAAGGCATACTGGCGGTTGGTAAGCTGAAGCTCTGTGTAGCTACCATAGCTTAATGCCGGTGTCTGCTGTCTGATTTTTCCAAGGGCTGCGATCAGTGCAGTACAGGGATTCATCTCCACTGCATCTGCATAATCTGCCAGGTTCAGTGCCGGACGCAGGCTGGCATCAGAAAACTGCTCCTTGCGGCCGTCAATGGCAAATTCTGAGCCATAATAAATGCTGGGGATTCCCGGCAGTGTATACAGAAGGATATGCACCGGAGCAAAATGGGCTTTATTTGTCAGCTTTGTGTGGATTCTCTCTACATCATGGTTGTCTACAAAATTGTAGAGATCCAGATTTCCCATATTCAGCAGATATTTCACTGTATGGGCAATCTCAAAATAATTGTGGTCATTGTGTCCGCTGTACAAGGCCTTGTGCAGGGCATAGTTGGTCACGCTGTGCAGAGTTTCCCCATTGACCCAGCGGCTGTAATCCCCGTGGATCACCTCTCCCATAAGCCAGAAATCTGCTTTGACCTCAGAGGCTGTCCTGCGGAGTGCTTTCATAAAATCAAAGTCCAGCACATCTGCTGCATCCAGACGGATTCCGTCCACATCAAACTCAGATACCCAGAAACGGACTACATCACAGATATAGTTCTGTACCTCCGGATTTCTCTGGTTTAATTTTGCCAGAAGGTTGTACCCTCCCCAGTTCTCATAGGAAAATCCATCATTATATTCCGTATTTCCGCAGAAATTCACATTGCAGTACCAGTTCACATATCTGGAATTCTCTCTGTTCTGCTGCATATCTTTGAATGCAAAGAAATCACGTCCTGTATGATTGAACACACCGTCAAAGATCACCCGGATTCCCTTCTCATGACAGGCAGCCACAAAATTCTTCAGGTCTTCATTGGTTCCCAGTCTGGAATCCAGCTTCTTGTAATCGGTAGTCTCATAGCCATGTCCCACACTCTCAAACAAAGGACCGATGTAGAGTGCCGTGCATCCGATTTCCTTAATATGGTCGATCCAGGGAAGTAAGGTATTCAGTCGATGGACAGGAGTGCCATAGTCGTTCTCCTTTGGCGCTCCGGTCAGTCCCAGTGGATAAATATGATAAAAGATTGCCTCGTTATACCAGCTCATATATTTTACACCTCTGTTTTTTATTTACGATGATTCCGGACAGATAACAATTTCTGTCAGACAGTAACGCATCTGTCATTTATAATAGCAGATTATCTGTCAAAATTCTACCCAAAAAAATTCTGTGTTGCTTATTCCTATTACTCAATATTTCAGGAATACACAAATTTCTTCAGCCGTGCTATAATGGTGGGGAAGCTTTACTTTGGAGGAAATGATTATGAGACATATAGATGAATTGCAGATTGCAGGCACAGCCGTTCTGCTGTGTGCGGCCATGTTTGGAGTTTCGGCAGTTGCGCCAAAGGACAGTAAGATGTCCAAGGGTGTGACCACCTTTACAGAAGCCCCGGAAACAGCTGCCGAGGCGGAAGCACAAGCCCAGGCTGAGGCAGAAGAAAATGGCTTTCCTATTTATACTCAGGAGAGCAATTATGATGATTCCGGCAGCACTGACTGGGATTATGACAGCGGATCCTACGAGGAGGATCCGGGAAATAATAATAACCAGGATAGTTCCGGAGATAGTTCTACAGACGGCTCCGGAGATGGTTCTGCAGACCAGGATTCTTCCGATAACGGAGATGGATCTGACAGCAGTGACAGTTCTGATAACAATGATAATTCTGATACTACCGATAATACCGGTGACGGGGATCAGATTGATTACCCGGATGAGTCCACGGATACCTCAGGGGATGACACCTCTGAAGATTTCTCCGGTCAGGATACCGTCCCCTCTGATCCGGGTCAGGAGTAAGCTTCTGAATGTATGTCCGTCAGGAGGTTCTGGTCAGAATCCCTCCTGGCGGCGTACTTTCCACAGATTGGCTCGCTTTTTCGCTGCTTCAAATTCGATCTGTTGGGTAACTCCCTCAATGATCAGTCCCGGTACTTCTACCGGATGTTGTTTCTCATCTGTACCCACCATAGTGAAATATGCACGGTTGATCATGGTACGGGTTCCGCTCAGATCTTCTCTGTAGGTATCAATCCGCACTTCCATGGAGGAGCGTCCTACATGTGTGAGCCGTCCGATCAGTACAATGGTATCATTTACCTGGGCTCCGGCTTTGAAATACATATTGTCTACTGCTACTGTCACTACGTTCATCTCTGCGTGGCGTTTGGCTACAATACCTGCAGTCTCATCGATCCAAGCCAGCAGCTGTCCGCCGAAAAGGTAACCTGCTGCATTGAGACATTTGGGCATCAGTAAGTGGGATTGTTCGGTCAACGAGTCCTCAACCCGTTTCATTTTACGTTCTGACATATTAATTCTTTGCACTCCTTTGTGATTTGATATCATAATATATAATTACTTTATTTATATCTTCCATTTGGCACATTAATTATATATACATTGGCAGGCATTTTCAACCGGATTTCACGAAACCTGTGAATTATCTTTATAAAAGAGGAAAACTTACTTGATTTGATTGAAATTGTATTTAAAAAAATACAATTGTTCTATTGCCTTTCTCACTGCGTTACGGTAAAATGTTAGATTAAGAATATATACATATATGAGGAGAGATATTATGGAAAAGCATGAAATGATGAGTCTGGAGGATTCCAGGCAGCTTAGGGACAAGATGAGATTCTTTGAGCATGAGCTTTTGGGAAATCATCATATTGATCCTAATTTATATGTAGAATACGATGTAAAAAGAGGTCTGCGTGATTCTGCAGGTAAGGGTGTTCTTACCGGTCTGACTGAAATTTCTGATGTAAATGGTTATAAGCTGGTCAATGGACGCCGGATTCCTGCAGACGGACAGCTTTTTTACCAGGGCATCAATGTACAGGATATTATCAATGGTCTGAACGGCAGACGTTATGGCTTTGAAGAGGTTATTTATCTGCTGATCTTCGGCAAGCTTCCCAACAGGGATGAGTTGGCCAGATTTTTCGATGTTATGGGAAACATGGAGGAGCTGGGCGGTCGTTTTGTCCGTGACGTGGTTATGAAGGGTACCAATGCCAATATTATGAATGCCATGCAGCGCTGTGTACTGGCCCTGTACACCTATGACGACAATCCGGAGGATATTTCTCCTGAAAATGTACTGCGTCAGTCTCTGGAGCTGATTGCCAAGCTTCCTGAGATTGCTGTTTATTCCTATCATGCATACCGTCATTTCCGTAAGGATGAGACTCTGTTTATCCGCAATCCACAGAGAGGTCTTTCCCTGGCTGAGAATATTCTGCTGATGCTGCGTCCGAATGGCCAGTATACAGAGCTGGAGGCTAAGGTTCTGGATATTGCACTGATTCTCCATGCTGAGCATGGCGGTGGTAATAACTCCACCTTTACTACTCATGTGGTAACCTCCTCAGGTACGGATACCTACTCTTCCACAGCTGCTTCCATTGGCTCCCTGAAGGGTCCCCGTCACGGTGGTGCCAACCTGAAGGTCCAGAATATGTTTGCTGACCTGAAGGCTCACGTACAGGACTGGGAGAATGAGGATGAGCTGGTTGATTATCTTCAGAAGATTCTGAATAAAGAAGCCTTTGACCATGCAGGACTGATCTATGGTATGGGTCATGCAGTCTATACTCTCTCTGACCCCCGTGAAGTGATCCTGAAGCGTTTTGCTAAGGCCTTGGCTGATGAAAAGGGCATGACCGAGGAGTTTGAGCTTTACAACAGAGTTGAGGGGCTGGCAGGCAAACTTATTATGGAACACAGAAAGATATTTAAAAATGTGTGCGCAAATGTAGACTTCTACAGTGGCTTTGTTTACAGTATGCTGGGAATCCCTCAGGAACTGTTTACACCGATTTTTGCCATTGCACGTATGCCTGGCTGGAGTGCCCACAGACTTGAGGAGCTTATAAGCGCCAACAAGATCATCCGTCCTGCTTATAAATATGTAGGAGAACATACGGACTTTATACCATTTGAGGAAAGATAACTGCTCTCTTCCAAATCTGAGGCTTAGAGCGTGTTTGAAAAATCTTTCACACACGCTCCAGAGAAAAAAGACTTATTAAGAAAGCGGTCTGATTTTACTCATTACAAAAGAGATAAATGCAAACAATTATAAGCATAGATATGTTTATAATGTGTTTGCATTTATTATTTTATAAGGGTATAATTTAGAACAAAACTAATGTGCCGGATACTTTTGTCTATTTGATTTTATACAGGAGGGACACTATGAGTAAGGAACAGATTGCAGTTGCAGAATTAATTTTTAATATTATTCTGGGCAAAACAGGAAGTGGGCGTGTAAATTATTTTCCTCAGAAACAGGACTTTCCCTTTGATGCCCCTTATGAACAGCCCTTTGAGCGGACGACTCCGGAGAGCCAGGGAATTTCCTCTGAGTATCTTACAGCCCTAATCCGGGAACTGTATCATGCAGAGGGCACGGAAATGCATCACTTCATGGCTCTCCGCCACGGAAAGGTAATCTGCGAATGTAATTTTGCGCCTTACCCCAAAGGCATGTGGCACATTACCCATTCTATGTGTAAGAGCATCACCGGAATGGCTGTAGGACTGCTGATTGAGGAGGGGAAGCTTCGCCTGGATGAAAATATTTATGATATTTTTCCTGATAAGGTCAATTCCCTGCTGAAAATTTTCCGGCCTGTGATCACAGTGGAAAATCTCCTGACCATGTCCAGTGGGATCACCTTTAATGAATCCGGTATTGTATCCGGAAATGACTGGGTATCCAGCTACCTGAATTCTACAGTAAATGGAACTACCGGCCAGATTTTTCAATACAACAGCCTGAACACCTATATGCTGTCTGCCATTGTCACCAAGCGCACAGGGGAAACTTTAACCGAGTATCTGAAGCCACGGCTTTTTCAGCCTCTGGGAATTACAAAGTATTTCTGGGAAACCTGCCCTGCAGGGATCACAAAGGGCGGCTGGGGGCTTTTCCTCTGTGCAGAGGATATGGCCAAGCTTGGACAGCTTTATCTCCAGAAGGGGAAATGGAAGGGAGAACAGATCATTCCGGAAAGCTGGGTGGAGGTTTCCACCCAAAAGCGTTGGGAAACTCCTGATGATACCTATGGTTATGGTTACCAGCTGTGGATGGAGCAGCGTCCCGGAAGCTTTGAATTTAACGGAATGCTGGGACAGAATGTGGTAATCTATCCGGAAATGGATATGGTTCTGGTGACCAATGCAGGAAATAATGAGTTATTCCAGGACTGCATTATGCTAAATATCATCCGGAAATATTTTCCGCCGGAATACACTCCTGCTGATACACTTCCTGAGAACCCGGCTGCTGCCCTGCTGCTGAAGCGGTTGTGCGGAGAACTGGAGCAGGGAATGGAGCTGACCCGCCCTATCCTGCGTGGCGGCTGGAAAAAACGTCAGTTGCGCAGAAATAACAGCTGTTGTGAAAAATCCCTCTCTCCTGCCTTCTTCGAGAAATTCAGGCAGGAGCTCCACAGCCGGACCTATGAAATGCGTCAGCAGAGCATTGGCCTGTTTCCACTGTTTATGCAGGTCTTCCATAATAATATGACAGAGGGCATCCGGAAGATTTCTTTCTCCTGTGAATCTGGAATTTTCTCTGTGTCCTTTCTGGAAGGGGAAGAAATTCATACTCTGCCTGTAGGCTTCCGTCAGGCTGTCTTGGGCACAGTTTCCATGCACGGAGAAAATTATCTTGTAAGCACACTGGGAGAATTTACCAGAAACGAAAACCAGATCCCTGTACTGAAGCTGGAGATCACCTTTGTGGAAGAATGCGCGAAACGGCTTTTGTCTGTATTTTTCCACAGTGAAAAGGAAATTGAGCTTCGGTGGAAAGAAACTCCTGGCAAGGGGATGATCCTGGAAGGCCTGAGCTCCATCACTGAAGAGTTGGCCGCCAAGCTGCCCAACAGCACTCTCCTGGGGGAAAACGCCAGAGATCTGGCAATCAGACTCATGGAACAGACTATTGAACCGGTTTGTTGGGGGGATTTGGAGATGGAAGGTGAAGGGGATGTTGTTATTGTCGAAAAATAATGGAGAATTTGTGAATCGTATTGTGTGATATAGGAAATTTTTAAGAAAAGAAAAATAAATGTATTCAAAAAATATCGCCTCTTTTCATGTACGTGAAATAGAGGCGATATTGATTTGGTCTACAATTGCTCATTCTGTATTTTTCTTTCATGAGCATACTTTATATTTAAGAAGGTAACTTTTCACAATATTTATTAAATTATTTATGTGGACACTTCGCATAATTTGTTGTTGAATAATACTTAGCATTAGCTAAATAGCCACATCTTGTACAACGTTGACATGTATATGTCTTTACTGTACATCCGCCAGAACTATTGCTTGTATGATTATGTAAATATCCATTAACCATATTATGTTTACACAATACTCTAGATGAATCATTATCCATTATTGGTATTTGAATTCCATTTTCAGTAACAAAAACAGTATCTGTTTTCGAAAAGTCTATATCATTTAATTCGCCACTCAAAAAATCAAAATTACTCATATCTGACTCATCTAATACAATACTCTCTCCAACGCTTCCATCCGACCACTGCATTGGCTCATACGCCAACACCGTCCCTGCGCTTGCTGCAATAGTCAATGCAGATACCATTGCAATAATTCCTTTTCTCATCCATCCGTTTTTTCTTTTCTTCATCATGTAGTTGATCCTCCTCTTGATCATTTTTCCCTCACTGGAAAAGTTATTTTTCCATACAACCGGAAGTTTCTCCCGGACTGGGGTCGTAGTTACCAGCAGCATGGCATAGCTTTTCACTATATCCTTTGAATAGCCAAGCACTGCTGCATCATCACTGACAGCTTCTGCAGTGATCCGATAAAGGAACAGCAACAGATATGCCGCCGGATTCATCCAATGGATGCAAAGAACGATCAGGCATAAAAGCTTCACCAGATTGTCACGATTTTTCAGATGGGTATATTCGTGCTGATACACCATAGAAAAATTCTCAAGCTCTGTAAAGCTTTCAGGTATTATGATTTTCTGCCGGAAGAATCCCACTGTACAGGGACCGCAACTTCCATCAGGCACAACATAGTAGACCAGCTCCATTTTCGGCTCATCTACATAGTAGAAAACGGATCGATTAATTTTTCTAACGATTTTACGATATTTTATAAATTGATACAGGGCAAAGAGGATTACAATGCCTGCCCACAGCAGAATGATAACTGAAATCCATCTGGGGAACCACACATACTCATCCCCATGTCCAGGCAGGAAATCCATGGAATGGGACAGATAAAGCTGTGTCTCTTCGCTGAAAACAGGTTCCGGCAGAATATTCATAGGTAAGAGAAATCTCATCAGCTGTACCGGAACCAGGAAAAAGAACACTCCTGCCAGCAACAGCTTCCTGCCCCAAAGGAAATTATAAGAATCCCTCTGGATCAGAAATAATAGAAAACAAAGCAATACAGGAATGGTTCCTGCAATTGACATACATACAAGCAAATCCAAAACAGTTCACATCATTTCTCTTTAATGTATTTGATCAGGGAGTCCTTCTCCTCCTCTGTAAGCTTCTGATCAGAGTTCAGGGCACTGACCAGCATAGACAAGTCCGTAGACACAGCTTTGTGGGCAAAAGGATTCTTCTGTATATTTTCCCTTTTGGGGGATGTGGGGGAAAGGCTTTCTAGAGCTTCTCTTTCTCCTTCGGCTTTCCTCTGCAGCTGCTCATAGAGCCAGCGGTTTCTCAGTCCCAGGAACAGCATAGCTGCCGGATATAACACTGAAACTGCTGCTGCACAGATCATATAGCCTGTCAACGCTTTTACATTATCTACAGGCGGTTCGCTGATAAAATTAATAAATAAGCATCCCGCAGAAAATATGGTAAACAAAACCCAACAAAGGGTCTGTATTTTTTTCTTCATTTATATCTTTATATCTCCTAATTTATGAACTGCACTTAGTCTACCATAATTTGACATTTTTCACAACCGCATTTCCCAAATTTGTCCGTAAACTTGTCGACATTCTTCGAGGCTTTTCGCAAAGGCACGAGATTAAAAGAAGCAGGGGTAACCCCTGCTTCCTGAAATCACTTATGTAGAAAGGAAAAAATCCCTTTCTTTTTTTCATATGGTTCTGATGTAATCCCTTTTACCTCATAGCCGGTTGCATTAATGGCAGCCTTTAGTGCAGCTTCTTCAAGGGGCTGTTGGGAGAGGATCACAGTTTCTCCCTTTCCATGGGAGGATGTGACTTTTTCCACCTGGCAGGCCTTCCGCACTGCATCATTTACATGGGATTCGCACATTCCACACATCATTCCCTCTACCTGTACTGTTGTTTTTATCATCGTAAAGTTCCTCCTATCTGGCAGCCTGTGCAAGGGCCTTACGGATTGCATTCAGAATTCCTTCTGAGGAATAGGTGGCTCCGGATGCAGCATCGATTCCCTCAGTGGACTGATTTGCAGTTACCTGAGGCAGGATGGTATTCCAGGCATAATCAAAATATTCCGGGGAATCCCCGTTGCTCTGCTCTATGGAAACAATCTGTCCTCCCGAAATGGTGACCGTAACATTGACCATTCCCTCGTAGCCATAGCTGGATGCCGTATAGGTTCCGTCTATGTATCTGCCCTCAGGCTCCGGTACTGCGGTTGGTTCCGGTGTGGGGCTTGCTTCCGGTGCAGGACTTGGCTCCGGCGTCAGGCTTGCCTCCGGAGTGGGAGTTACTGTAGGTGCCGGGGTTATTGTAGGTGTTGGGGCTGCTGTAGGTGTAGGAGTTATTTCCGGTGTGACTGTTGGCTTTGCTTCTCCCTTTTTGGCCTGCTTCAGGATATCTCTGAAAGCCTCCAGGATTCCCTTGGAAGAGTAAGTAGCTCCGCTGACCGTGTCAATGCCTTCTGCTGCCTGTTTTTCCAGAATTTCTTCCTCCAGCCTATCCCAGGCCTTTTGAAAGAATGCAGGCGTATCTGTATTTTCCACCTTCAGGGAAGTGATTACTCCTTTCTTGATCTTTGCAGTCAAAGTGATGGTTCCGCTGTAGCCTTTGCCTGTACCTGTGTAGGTGCCGTCCTTATAAATTTGCTCTTCCCCTGGTTTTGGAGTTGGAACCGGTTTTTTGGTGGGCTTTGGAGTTGGCGTAGATGTAGGTGTGGGAGTGACCCCAGCCTGATTTCCTGAGGGAATTGCCTGAGACAGAGCATTCTGCACTGCCTGGATAATTCCGTTTGAGGAGTAGGTAGCTCCGCTGACAGCATCTACATTTGGAGTCTGTCCTGACAGGATTTTGTTGATCACACCCTTGGCATTGGCAAAATATGCGGGAGTCTCAGAAGAAGCATCCAGGATATTAATTGCTGTGATCTTGTGCCCGGAAACTGTGACCTGTACGGTAACGGTGCCCCCAAAGCCTGTGCCAGAGCCTGTATAAGTGCCGTCCACATATCCATCTGCCGGAACTGTGGTGGTGGGTGTGGTGGTTGTTCCTGCTCCCCCTGCCGATGCACTGCCCTTTGCGGCAGCTCCGGAAGTGGCATTCTTTTTGGTGCCGGTTTTGATTTTACTTGTTTTCTTTGCCTTTTTTGATTTTTTTTCTGCTGAAGCTTTTTCTTTTTGGGAGGAGGCATCTGTGTTTGCCTTCTCTGTGGTTCCTGTCTGAATCAGTTCCTTAATCTCTTTGACAGACATAACACTGTTATCAGAGACTGCGGCTGTTTCTACAGGGCTTTTTTCTGCCTGATAACAGGTGATACAAACTGCGGCAAAAACTGCTGCTGCCGGAAGAAGCTTCAGCCAGGATTTATCATTCTTGTCCATAGATTATTTCACAGTTACTTTAAATGTCTTGGATACACCATTGCATGTTACTGTAATCTTGGCTGTACCTTTCTTGATACCTTTTACTGTACCATTGGAAGATACGGTAGCAATTTTTTTGTTGCTGGATTTGTATGTGATCTTTCCGGATGGAGTTGCCTTTGCTGTGATCTTTGTTGTTTTTCCTACTTTTACAGTTGCAGATGTTTTTGTCAGCTTCAGGGTAGGATTTTTTACAGTTACTGTGTAGGTTGCTTTTAAAGATCCGCTCTTTGCAGTGATAGTTACCTTTCCTGCTGCCTTTGCTGTTACTTTTCCGGTCTTCTTATCTACAGTTGCAATTTTTCTATTGCTGGAGGTGTACACAGGTGCCTGTACCTTTCCGGTTACTGTGGCTGTCTGTGTTTTTTTCTGACCCTTGTACAAAGTTACCTTTGGTTTTGCAAAGGTAAGAGTATCCTTTACCTCAGCCTTTACCAGTGCCTGTACTGCTGCATTCAGATGAGTAGTGGCCTCGTCAACCTCTGCCTGGGTTGGATTTTCCTTTGCAAGAAGTTCTTTGGCTTCATCCAGCTCTAACTGCATTGCTTTCCAGGAATCTGCTGTATAATCTGCCTCTTTTAATGCAGATGCCCGCTCTACTGCTGCTTTTAATGCTGTTGTGTCAGCAACCCCCGCTTCCGGTTTTACAATGTTTGCTTCTGTTGCAGTTATCTCAAAGGTAGTATCTGCATATCCCATTGCATATACAGTCAGCTTCCACTTTCCTGTACCGTCTGTTCCCTTTGGCAGCTGGCAGCGGTAGGAATCTGTCAGGCCAAGCTGGATACCCATTGCCTTGTGCATCCAGTTGTCTGCTGCAAACTTGGTACCATAGGATGCCAAAACAGTATCACCTTTTCCATAGTAATCCCATCTTACAGCATACATTTTGGCACCAAGAGCTCCATATCCGTCACCGGTAATATCTACTCTCAGGAATTCACCGTAGCTTCCGCTTGCTTCTTTTACTGTTGCGGTAACATTGGATGCTGTCTGGAGTGCCTGATCTTTAAGTCCGGAACCAGTACCATTTGCTCTTGCCTTGAATGTAAATGTTCCATCGGAACCTTTTACAGCTTCTTTTAAGCCGTTTGTTTCAGCGGTAACATCAGCAACTGCACTATAGGACTGTAAATTCTTCTCTCCAAATCCACCGGCAACTGTGCTTCCGTCCTCTACTACCTTGAACTGGGATTTGAAGGCTTCATAATCTGCTGCCTTTACTGCAACAGGAACATATTTCAAGCCAACGATGGTATAGTGGTCAAACTCCACAACACTTCCGTCCGCCTTTGTGATCTGTCCTCTCTCCGGCTGGTTCAGCTTTACTGTGGTTCCGTCAGTAAGTACTGCATCGTTTGCTGAGGTCCAGTAGGAAATCTCATAGGAGCCGCCGTTTTTATCATACATGACTGCTTCACACTGGTAGCTGCCTCTGTGCAGGCCATGGTTTACAGTTGCTCTGGTTACTGTGTCAAATCCACCCTTGTCTGTTTCCCCATGTCCGTCTGCTGTCGCATTGGAGCTGGTGTTTGACGCATTGTAAACTCCCTCAGATGCCCAGTACTGCTCCCAGGTCAGGCCAGCATAAACATACTTGTAGCCTTCCTCTGCTGTTGCTGCAAATTCATCCTCTGCAGCCTGCTGTTCATCTACAAAAGGTGTTTCCTCTTCCCCTGAGAAATCATCTCCTGCTATTTCCTCATCTGCTGCAAAATCATCTGCCTGCACCTGTGCTTCAGTAACAGTATCAGCTGTAAAATCCGCAGCCATAACCGGTAATCCGGAAACCATCATTGCAGCACTTAAAATTGCAGGTGCTGCCATCTTAATTAAATTCCCTTTGCGCATACCAAAAATCCTCCTGAATATAATTTTATATGAGATGATCTTATTCGCTTATGGAATAAGTATCTTTCAGTAATTGAAATCTTTCTTTCATGCCCTCTGTGAGCCAGACATGACCGGAGTCATCTACGAACAGCCCATCTGCATGGTATTTTTCCAGAAGCTTTTCTCCTTTTTCCCTTCCCAGTACAAAGCATGCAGTGGAAAGCCCGTCTGCGTCCAGGCCATTGTCACATACCACAGTTACAGAGGTAAGTCCGCTTCTGGCTGGATAGCCTGTAGAAGGATCCAGTATATGATGATAGCGAACCCCGTCTTCTATAAAATATTTCTCGTAATCTCCGGAAGTGGAGAGAAATTCCGTGCCCTTTAAAGCTACTACTCCAAGGTAGTCCCCTTCTGTATCTCTGGGATCGGTTACAGCTACCTGCCAGGAAGAGCCGTCAGGCTTTGAGCCATAGCTCATCACACTGCTGCCACCCAGATTCAGGATCATACCGGAAACCTCTTTCTCCTTTTCCAGAACCTGTTCTACTGCATCGCAGCCAATTCCCTTACCAGCTGCCCCAAGATCCAGTGTCATGCCAGCGGGCAGGGTAACCTTATTTCCATCCAGAGTAATCTTGCTATATCCTACCTTCTTAAGCAGGGTGTTCAATTCCTTTTCCTCAGGAATATGAGGATCTTCTCCGTCAATATCCCAGAGACGGATGATTTTTCCCATAGTTGGATCCATAGCACCCTCAGAAGCTTCCGAAAGCTCCAATACCTGTTTCAAATAAGCTGCCGTTTCCTGAGAAACTGTTACTGTACTGCCGGCATTTTGATTGATCTGATATATCTGAGAATTTTCTTTTGTCCAGGAGATCCAGTTCTCTTCCACATCTTTTAATGCAGAGATTACGTCTGCTGTGATATCCTCACCTGTTGTGTAAAGAGTCTCTGATACTACAGTGTCCATAGCAAAGTCTGTTTTGGTGTATGTGTTTATTTCAGAGTTTCCCCATGCAGTCCGGGATGTGCATAAAAGAGAGGCCGTAATGAAAAGTCCCAGCACAAAAGAGCGTCTGTTTGTCATATATTTCTAATTCCTTATCCTCTTGTTGTTATTGTCAACTAACTCTATAGACTATATCACTGTACGTAAAGTATGTCTACCAATATAGTTAGTTCTTACTAATCAAATTTTCTCAACAAGTTAGTAATTGCTAATTTTTATCAATAACAGTGCCTGCATGAATATTTTTCCTTGGGCAGACTGCAGTGCAGGCATGACAGCAGATGCATTCCCCTGAATGGGAGGTATCACCGTCAATATCCAGGTGTGCGGGACATCTCTTTTTGCAGAGTGTACATTTTGGGGCACAGTTTGGACGGTTACGTTTGAAAAGTGCTCCCGGAAGGATGGGCATGATTGCAAATACTGCTCCCATGGGGCAGAGAAACTGACAGAAGAAACGCTCCTGTGTACACATTCCAACCATGATCAGGATCAGCAGAACTGTTCCTGCAATATATGTAGATTTTGGCAGTCTGCCTGTTGTAAGCATGGAGAATACATCCCATGGACTCATTCCCTGTAATTTAGAATAGAATCCTGTTATGCAGGAAAGAAGCAGGAATATAAGAATCACATATTTTACTTTTTGTAATCTGTGCACCCATTCCTCCGGATATCCATGTTTTTTCTTTTTTCCAAAGCATTTCGCACGGATAAATGCGGTAAGCTCATACAGAGCATCTCCCAGCGAGCCAAACGCACAGGCATAACCGCAGAAATGACGTCCGAACAGAATGGTAATGATCAACAGTAATGCCGTGATATCCAGAAAAGAGTTCCAGGTTACGCTCTGCTGTCCTCCGATTGCAAGAAAGATAGATTTGATTCCTGCAAATGCAGTAGAAAAAAGAGAGGGCGCTGCTATAAAAAATATAAGCTGTATGGCGGCACGGATCAGCCGTACCTTTCGTTGTTTCTTTTTCATGCGTTTTCCGCCTTTGATAATGCGTCATTTACTGCTTCTAAGATACCGGTAGAACTGAAAGTTGCTCCGGAAATGGTGTCAACATCTGTGCTCTGCTCGCTGATGATGCTGTTTATGACATTCTCACCCTGTGACAGATAAGCACTGTCTTCACCCGGTGCACTGACTACACTGACTGCTGTAATGGTATCGTCTTCCAGAGTTACCTGAACAGTGATCGTTCCACCGTATCCGGTTCCTGAACCTTCGAAGGTGCCGTTCTTATATACATTGTCGGAGTCATCTGTTTCCTCAGAATCTGCCTGGTCTGTATTTTCTTTATCCTCTGCAGAAGCCTTTTCAGATTTATTATCAGCTTCTGCTGCTGTTTTCTGTTCCTCATAAGTTTCCTTTAATGCTGTAAGGATCTGGTCCTGCTGTTTCTCCAGACTCTCTACTTTTGCAGTCAGATCTGCAATATCCTGGGCCTGTTCTTTATCCTTTACTGTTCCATTATAGAAAAATACCGCCATGATGATCAGCAAAAGCGCGATCAGACGCAGATAAAAATTTTGATTATTCACGTTGTTCCTCTCTTTCTTTTTTATTTTTGACGGATAAATATTTGTTTTTGAATGAAATAAATATTAATCTCAACTAACTTTAAAAGTGTATCATTTTCGTATACAAAAATCTATATATAATAGATTCTGCTAATGTTGTTTTTTTTTCATTAAGATGACCCCGGAGCAAAATCCGAGGTCATTTATTGTGTGAATTATTTATCTGTTATTGTTATTATTTATTTTACTTTTACTGTAAATACTTTCTTAACACCATTGCAGGTTACTGTAATTTTAGCAGTACCTTTTTTCTTTCCTTTTACAACACCTTTGGAGCTTACTGTTGCAATCTTGGTGTTGCTGGATTTGTAAGTAATCTTTCCGGATGGGGTTGCCTTTGCGGAAATTTTTGTTGTTTTTCCTACTTTTACAGTCGCTGAAGTTTTTGTAAATTTCAGGGATGGATTCTTAACTGTTATCTTGCAGGTTACTTTATATTCTCCACAGGATGCTGTGATCACTGCTGTTCCTTTTGCCTTGGCAGTTACAACACCTTTGCTGTTTACTGCAGCCACTTTTGTGTTGCTGGATTTCCATGTAATTTTATCGGTAAGGTTTGTTGTAACTTTGAGAGTAGTCTTTGTGCTGCCTTTTGTATAAAGAGTCTCGGAAGAAGTATTTAATTCAAATGTATTTTCTGCTTCTTTGTAATTAAAAGTAAGATTATTCTTATATCCCACAGCAGTTATTTCGAAAACAGTTGTGTCTGTCACCTGAAGATCTGTGAGATCAAGGGTTCCATCTTCTTTTACAATGACTTTGCTTCCTTTTCCTGTTGCGGCATATTCTATATCATCAACTTTTACTTTGCTGATGCTCTTAATGTACGCAGAGAATTCTTCTGCTGTAATACCTTTTGCAGCAACCAGTTTTGTCTCGTTACTGTCATAGAAAGCCGGCATTTTGTCTGTATTTACTGTAAATTCAGTGACAATAGCTGCATAGTTTCCGCTGACATCTGCGATTTCAACCTTGTGTGTTCCCAGTGCAAGAGTTCCAACAGCAAGTTTTCCGTCTGTGCAGGAAACTTTTGTTCCGTCTACTGTATACTGTGCCTTGAAATCAGCAGGCAGTGTCTGGTCAAAGGTAACTGCTACAGATGTGTCTGTATTCATAATATCTGCCACTGTTGCCTTGATTCCTGTAGTTGTCTGTACCTTTACATCCGGAACATCAAAGGTGATCATTCCCTTATCTGTGTAATAAGTAACGCTGTCAATGGTTTTTCCCATGATTGATTTATAATGTGCAGAAGAAACAGGGCATTCGTGAACTTCTGTTGTATATCCGGTTCCCCAGGCAAGCTTGCTTCCGTGCCAGATATTCTCCAGATGACGCAGGCCATAGTTAGTTCCGTCTGTAGTATTTACAGTTACGCCATAAATCTTATCTGTGGTTGTATCGAACAGTGATGAAAAAGTTTCCTTGTCCAGATCCAGTTCATAATCACCGTATTTTGTTTCCGTTTTTAATGTAGCATCAATTGCAACTGTCTTTGTCTGAGCGCCTTTCATTGCTGAGAATGAATAGCTGCCATCTGCATTTACAGTAAGTTCTTTGTAATAAGACGGTGTTTCGCTTAAAATGTAATAAGAATAAGAGGCATTTTCAATCAGGGAATCTTTTCCTGTATAGGTATTGCTGCTTGTCTGTCCTCTGTTTGTCACAGTAATGGTAACAGAGTCAGAATCTGTTACCTGTTTCTGGTCTTTCAGGAGGGAAAGATCACTGACTTTTACAGGGAATGTAACACCTGTTACATCGGTTCCGTTGGGGTCTACATGATAAGCGGAATTTCCGTTCATCATTCCGGAAGTTCTTGATTTATTAAGGGTTGCAGATGTAAAGGCATCCACTTTTACATCGTTGTTTTTCAGTTCTGCCTTATAGAAATCATCATAGGGGATATTCATAAGAACATAGGCTTCGCCCTGCTGTGCTTCTGCAGCAAATGTATTCTCTTCTTCTGTTTCCGGGGCAAATTCGTCCTCTCCATCCTCCGGACCAAATTCGTCAGAATCAACATCTTCTGTACTGTCTGTGATCACCTCGCTGTCTGTAAAATCAGCTGCCATGGCTACATACGGAATACTGGTCATTGCTACTGCCGCACTCATTACAACCGGCGCTATCTTTTTCATAAGATTTTTGTTTGTCATGATTTTCTCCTCTTTATTTTTTTGAACTACCTGTACCAATTGGAATAACCCTTACCAAGATGGGATTGGCAAATATAGTTTGTTGCATCTAACAATTGATAGATTATCATAATTGCAGAAGAATTTCCACTGTTTTTCAATGGTTTTATTGGACAAACTTTCTCAATATAGAACAAGTAAAATTATATTTTAAGTTTTGTTAGAAAAGTCTAACTTCTCAGTTGCACTGAAGTTTCCTATATGTTAAAATATCTGAAGTTGATGGTATTTTATCGAGAGGAGAATTTTTCTATGAAACAGAAAACAGCCTATCTGGGGCTTTTTTCCGCTGTTGCGATTATTTTGGGATATGTGGAATCACTGATCCCGGTTTTTGCGGGAATCCCGGGGATCAAGCTGGGGCTTGCCAATCTGGGAGTCCTGTTTATCCTGAAAAAGTATTCCTTTAAAGAGGCTGCCCTGGTTTCCCTTGTCCGTATCCTGGTGATTGGATTTATGTTTGGAAATCTGTTCAGTATCCTGTACAGCCTGGCAGGGGCGACACTTAGTATGACAGTTATGACACTTATGCTGAAAAAAACCTCCTTCAGTCTGATTGGAGTCAGCGTTGCAGGAGGTGTTTCCCATAATATTGGTCAGCTGATCATTGCCATGCTGATTGTAAATAATGCAAGTGTGTTTGTATATGCGCCTGCTCTGCTTGTAGCAGGGGTTGCAGCGGGAGTTGTGATCGGCGGACTTACTGCAGAACTCTGCAAGCGGGTGCAGCTTCCTGGAATTTAGGTCAACCATATCGTTAGTCTTCTTCTATATGATCCCGTCCCTGGTTGATGATGGTGCGGACATGGTCGTCTGCAAGGGAATAGAAAATAGATTTCCCCTCTCTGCGGCTTTTGACCAGTTTATTCTGCTTCAGGATGCGGAGCTGATGGGAAATAGCTGACTGGGTCATGTTCAGTACCTTTGCAAGATCACATACGCAGACCTCTGCCTCGAATAAAACAAAGAGGATCCGGATTCTGGTAGAATCTCCAAAAACCTTGAAAAGTTCTGCCAGATCATAAAGCTCTGTTTCCTCGGGCAGAGTCTCATTTACAATCTTCAACAGGTCTTCATGAACCTCAAAACCATCACATACTTCATCTTTACGTTCTTCCATTCTGTCACCTGTTTCCTTTCTGGCTGTTATCAGTTCTAATTTTATTCAGTCGTTTATGTTATTGCAAATAGTTACTGCTTGCTCAGACAGTAACCATTATCCATATTTACAGTTTTTTCACAAATAACGCACGGATGGCATTCAATACCGCAATGATCATAACTCCTACATCTGCGAAAATGGCCACCCACATGTTCGCAATACCAAGGGCACCCAGAATCAGGCAGAGAACCTTGATACCGATGGCAAAGTAGATATTTTCATATACAATGTGAATGCATTTACGTGCAATCTTAATCGCTTTGGAGATCTTCAGCGGGTCATCATCCATCAGCACAATATCTGCTGCCTCAATTGCCGCATCGGAACCAAGAGCACCCATAGCAATACCGATGTCTGCTCTGGACAATACAGGGGCATCATTGATACCGTCACCTACAAATGCCAGTTTTTCTTTGGCTGTTTTCTTATCCAGAAGCTCTTCCACCTTTGTTACCTTATCAGCAGGAAGAAGTTCACTGTAAACCTCATCAATTCCCAACTCTGCGGCAACCTGATCTGCAACCCGTCTGGAATCTCCTGTCAGCATAACTGTTTTGGAAATGCCGGCCTTCTTCAGTTCTGCAATGGCCTCTTTTGCATGAGGCTTGATAATATCAGAAATCAGGATATGTCCTGCATATCTGCCATCTACAGCCATGTGTACCACTGTTCCTACGTGATGGCATTCCTGATAGGCAATACCGAGCTTCTTCATCAGCTTTGCATTTCCCGCAGCTACAGAAACACCGTCAACCTTTGCGATCACACCGTTTCCGCTGATCTCTTCAATGTCTGTAACACGGTTTCTGTCAACAGGTTTGCCATATGCTTTCTGCAGACTCTTGCTGATGGGATGGGAAGAAGAACACTCTGCAAGTGCTGCATACTCTAACAATTTCTCATCAGACATTTCATTATGGTGAATGCCGCTTACCTCGAATACACCCTGGGTCATGGTACCTGTTTTATCAAATACCACATATTTGGTCTGTGCCAGTGTTTCCAGATAGTTGGAGCCTTTCACAAGCACTCCCTGATTGCTGGCACCACCGATTCCTGCAAAAAAGCTTAAAGGAATACTGATCACCAGCGCGCATGGACAGCTGATTACCAGGAAGGTAAGGGCTCTGTAAATCCAGTCACCCCACATAGCCGGTTTTCCCATAATCAACAGTACGATCGGCGGAATCAGGGCAAGAGCAAGGGCACCGTAACATACAGCAGGGGTATAATATTTTGCAAATTTGGAAATAAAGTTCTCGGATTTTGATTTTCTGGAACTGGAATTCTCTACAAGCTCCAGGATTTTGGATACTGTGGACTCGCCAAATTCCTTTGTTGTGCGGATTTTCAGTAAACCAGTCATGTTGATACAGCCGCTGATCACTTCGTCTCCCACCTTTGCACTTCTTGGAAGACTTTCCCCGGTCAGTGCACTGGTGTTTAATGTGGAAGTACCTTCTGTGATCACACCGTCAATGGGTACTTTCTCTCCTGGCTGTACAACAATGATGGTGCCGACCGCCACTTCATCCGGGTCCACCTGTTCCAGCTGGCCGTTATTCTCTACATTTGCATAGTCCGGACGGATATCCATCAGTTCACTGATATTCCTGCGGCTCTTTCCTACTGCATAACTCTGGAAAAGCTCTCCGATCTGGTAGAAAAGCATAACCGCTGTACCCTCTGTGTAATCTCCCAGAAGAATGGCACCTATGGTAGCCACTGCCATCAGGAAATTTTCGTCAAAGACCTGCTTATTTCTAATCCCTTTGCATGCTTTTTTCAGAATATCATATCCGATGATCAGATAAGGGATCATGAAAAGACCAAACCGCAGATAACCCTCAACCGGAAGCTGTGAAAAAACAACCACCAGAACAAGGGATATGATAATTCTTATTAGCATTTTCTTCTGCTTCTTATTCATTGCAATACCTCTCTTCTTATTACAATTTATGACTGCTCCGCAGTCAGACGGATAAAATCAGTAAAGCGGATATTTGCACCCCCCACAGGGGACTTACTTGATTCGGTTAAAAAACAGGGGCTGCCGGCAAAAAAAGTTTATCCACCGGCTGATGTGGCGGTAAATTGCTCTTTATGCAGCAGTCCCTGAAACACTTTTATTAAAGGAAGATCTCGCAGTCGTCTTCTACTTTCTTGCAGTTCTTTAATACGTCTTTCATAACTGCTTTCGGATCCTGTCCGTCCTCAAATTCAACGATCATCTTCAGCATCATGAAGTTAACGGTTGCATCCTTCACACCTGCTGTATTCTTTGCAGCTTCCTCCATTTTATTGGCACAGTTGGCACAGTCTACATCGATCTTATAGGTCTTCTTCATAATATTATCCTTTCCGGCTCATTTTATTCATTTTAATATATGAGCACTTGTTCACTTGTTTGATTTTATTATAACATTCTTTTCTGTGCTGTCAATAGTTTTCTGCAGTTTTCTTTACGGAAATGAAAATTTATGTTATAATCCAAAACAATACATGGGAGGTAGTATGAATATGGCAATACACGAATCAGGAGAGGATTATCTTGAGGCAATCCTTATGATCAAGAAAAGAAGCGGAAATGTCCGCTCTATTGATGTTGCACGTGAGCTTTCTTTTTCCAAGCCAAGTGTCAGCGTTGCAATGAAGAATTTAAAAACCAGTAATTATATTACGGTTGACGAGAATGGTTTTATCAATCTTACAGAAGCCGGACAGGCAATTGCAGATAAAATTTATGAAAGACATACTTTCCTGACCAACTGGTTAACTTCTATGGGAGTAGATCCTGAGGTTGCAGCTGAGGACGCATGTAAAATGGAGCATGCCATCAGCTCGGAGAGCTTTTCCGCTATCAAGAAATTTGTGGCAGATACCCATTGATTTTACTGGATTGTCACATCTGGCACTTATACCCAAAGGAAAGAAGTCCTGACCGAGGCAGCAGGGATACATCCATCTGTAATCCTCTGCTTTTCAGTCAGGACTTCTTTTCTTATCTATAAGGTTTCTTCCTTCGGAAGAAGATTTCTCATACTTCGTAAACTGATGGTCAGGGTTGACATGTTATGAAGCAATGCGGAGGTTGTTGGCATGATCACGCCTGTAACTCCAAGAGCGATCAGACCGCCGTTCACACCAATAATTGTTCTGTAATTATTGTGGATACGCTTCATCAAAGCTGTGCTCAGTCTCTTTAAGGTGACGATCTCATGGAGATTATCAGCAGAGATCGTAACATCAGCGATCTCACGGGCAATAGCAGCACCGTCACTGATGGCGATACCTACATTTGCTGAAGAAAGTGCCAGGGAATCATTGATTCCGTCACCGATCATAATCACCTTATGTCCCAACGCCTTTTCCTTCTCCACAAAGGATGCCTTATCCTCAGGCAGAACCTCAGAATAGTATTCGTCTACTCCCACCCTTTTGGCAATGGCTGCAGCTGTACGTTCACTGTCTCCTGTCATCATCACAACCTTGGTGATGCCTGCTGCTTTTAATTCACGGACAGCATCTGCTGCCTCTTCACGAAGAGGATCCTCTATGCAGATAACTGCTGCAAGCTTACCTTCAATGGCAAGATATAAGTGAGAGCATTCCAGGGGCAGATGTTCAAATCTGTCTTCCATTCCATCCGGGATCACGCATTTCTCATCTTCCATTACAAAATGCCAGCTTCCAATCACTGCCTTCTTGCCCTCTATGGTGGTAGAAATGCCGTGTGCCACAATATATTCTACTTTGGAATGCATTTCTTCGTGAACAAGATGTTTCTCTCTGGCAGCATTGACCACAGCCCTTGCCATAGAATGAGGAAAATGTTCTTCCATACATGCTGCAATACGCAGAAGCTCATCGGCGCTCAGTTCATTATTAAAAGGCACTACATCTGCAACTACAGGTTTTGCCTTTGTAAGGGTACCTGTTTTGTCAAATACGATGGTGGTGGCATCAGCCATTGCTTCCATATATTTGCCGCCTTTTACTGTAATGCTGTGGGTATTTGCCTCCCTGATGGCAGATAATACGGTAATCGGCATGGCAAGCTTCAGTGCACAGGAGAAATCTACCATAAGCACTGCAAGTGTCCTTGTCATATTTCGGGTAAGCAGCCAGGTTACACCTGTACCTGCCAGAGTATAAGGCACAAGACGGTCTGCCAGATGTTCTGCATTACTTTCCACTGAGGATTTCAGCTTCTCGGAATCCTCGATCATGCTGACGATCTTCTCATATCGGCTGGATCCTGCTGCTTCTTTCACTCTGACTGTGATCTCCCCTTCTTCCAGAACGGTTCCTGCATAGGCAAAGCTTCCCTCTGCCTTGGGGACAGGCACGGATTCACCGGTAAGAGAGGTCTGGTTGACCATAGCCTCTCCTGCCACTACATTTCCGTCAAAAGGAATTACATTTCCCATATGTACGCGTACCAGATCTCCTGCCATAACAGAAGAAACCGGCACAAGAACCTCCTGGCCCTCTGCATTTAAAAGCCATACCTTCTCTGCATTGATGGACATACTTCTGGCAAGATCATTGACAGATTTCTTGTGTGTCCACTCTTCAAGAATCTCACCGATGCCAAGTAAGAACATGGTGGAGCCTGCAGTATTGAAGTCACCGCGGAGCATAGATACACCGATGGCTGTGGCATCCAGTACAGGAACCTCCAGTCTACCCTTCAGCAGAGTGCGGACACCATGGTAAAGGTATTTTATGGATTTTGCCGTAGTAAGTGCCACACGTACCGGATATGGCAGAAACATTTTATTCAATGTCCGTAGCACTACAGAATTGATCAGCTTCTCCTTATAGGTCTCATTTAATTCCCGCCCGGAGTTTTCAAGAGCTGTCTCAGATACCTGGGCTGTTTCATAGGAAAATCTACTCAGTAATCTTATCAGTGCCTCTCTGCTTCCTGTATAAAAAACAGCCACATCCCGGGTTCTCACATAGATGGAAGCCCTGGTCACATTTGTCTGGGCTTCCAGATAACACTGGAGAATGTCTGCCTGTCTGTAAGTCATGCTTTTCTGTGTCAGATGGATACGGATACGTCCTTTTATTTCATGCTTAATAGCAAACTTCATTATTCCTCGCTGCCTTCTTCTGTTGTTTCTTCTTTCTCTTCTCTGAAATCAGTAGTATCTTCTGCTGTATCTTCCACTACTTCCTCAGCTGCTTCTCTGTCTTCATTGATCTGCTGTGCTTCTGCATAAATATCTTCTGCATTTTCCTGGATTGTGGAAGCTGTTTTCATCACACAGGATTTCGCACGGAGAACTGCTGCTGTACAGTTTGTGTAAAATTTCTTTGCGTCCTTGCTTGTAAGGATCTTAATACCTGCTGTTCCAAAAGCTACTCCTGCTGCAAAAATTCCTGTTTTCTTACCGTCAAATTTAATCATTGTATTTTCCTCCTTAATGTATGAGTTGATATTATAAAGTTCAAAAGTCTGATCATGCAAGCACGAACGTCTTTGTAAACTTTTGACCTTAGTATCATATAATTCCTGTATTATACAACCAGTTTTTTCCAAATTCCACTGTTTTTGGCTTAATGAGAAATTTAATCAAAAACGTATTCTAAAAACCGCCAGGAAAATCTTTCGGATCTTCCTGGCGGCAATATTTTTTTCATATTTCACAGGGACTCACAAACATTTTCTCGATTTCCTGCTGATCAATATATCCACAGGCCCGTAATCCTGCCTGTACTACATGATTAAAATTATCTTTGGATAATCTCTGCACTGTATTGTCATCCAGTTCAACGGTACACACGCTTCCTTCGGAACAGTCAGGATTCCTGACGATCTTGTACATATTTCTTCTGCTTATGGCACCGATTTCCTCCAGAAGGTTTACCATACGATACACAGTGGCTGATCCGATCCCCGGATCCAGACGGGAGGCATTATAATAGATTTCCTTGCAGCAGGAGCATTCATTTTCCAAAATGACCTCCAGAAGCATCCTGCGCTGTTTGGTTATTCTGCAGCCACGCTTCTTTAATTCCCGGATGACCACATCCTTCTGCATTTGGGTTCTCTGGTAATTTGTTTCTGTACAATCATTATTTTTCCTTAACGCCATTGCTCCCAAAATCACATCATCCTTCCGCTTTTCGTCTTTTATCTATTTCTCAGCCTGAGCTTTCTGTTATCAATGACAGCCCCGGCAATGGCTGCAGTCACCGCCACAGGAATGCTTTCCGCTTTTTTTGTCACGGATAATTCCTCTGACGATCAGCACAACAACCAGAAGTAAAATGCCACCTACGATCAAAGTTCCCATAACGATACCTCCATCTTAATCTTAATCTTTTAACAGGCAGAAGTCCAATTTATTTATTTCGCTCCTGCCAGACCCTTTACATTCACTTTAAGGGTATTGCTTTCTTTATATGGTCTGAACAACAGATATAAGAATCCTGCAACGATCACAAATGCCACAACTGTCCAGATACCAAATCCGCCGCCTGTTACCAGGGTACCGATCTGATAGATGCAGAGGGATACAAGATATGCCAGTCCACACTGATATCCGATTGCAAAGAAGAACCATTTTGTATTATTCATCTCTCTCTTGATGGCACCCATAGCTGCGAAGCATGGAGCGCACAGAAGGTTGAATACCAGGAAACCATAAGCTGCGATCGGTGTCATAACCTGCGCCAGGTTGCCCCAGATCTCTGCACCGTCCTCTGCCACCTCAGCAAAGCCAAAGAGCATACCGAAGGTTGCAACAACGTTTTCTTTTGCAATCAGACCTGTAACAGCTGCAACAGCCATCTTCCAGCCTTCGCCTGCCTTTGTCCATCCAAGTGGTGCAAAGATCCATGCAATTGCGGAACCGATCTTTGCCAGAATACTGTTGTTCAGTTCCTCTACCATGCCAAAGGCACCGTTTTCCCATCCAAAGCCCATGAGGAACCAGAGAACAATAGTGGAAAGAAGGATAATAGTACCTGCTTTTTTGATAAAGGACCATCCACGTTCCCACATACTTCTCAGAATGTTGCTGAGTGTAGGCCAGTGGTATGCCGGAAGCTCCATAACAAAAGGAGCAGGGTCTCCGGCGAACATTTTTGTTTTCTTTAAGATAATGCCGGAGCAGATGATTGCTGCGATACCTACAAAATAAGAGCTTGTTGCTACCCATCCACTGTTGTTGAAGAATGCACCTGCGATCATGGCAATGATCGGAAGCTTTGCACCACAGGGAACAAAGGTAGTTGTCATAATTGTCATTTTACGGTCACGGTCGTTCTCAATAGTACGGGAAGCCATAACACCAGGAACACCACATCCGCTGCCGATCAGCATTGGAATGAAGGATTTACCGGAAAGTCCGAATTTACGGAAAATACGGTCCATAATAAATGCTACACGTGCCATGTATCCGCAGGACTCCAGGAATGCCAGGAATGCAAATAACACAAGCATCTGAGGTACAAAACCAAGTACTGCCCCAACACCTGCTACAATACCGTCAAGAATCAGTCCCTGCAGCCATGCAGCACAGTGTACTGCTTCCAGTCCGGACTGAATAGCCGGAGGAATGATCTCACCAAAGAGCACATCATTGGTCCAGTCTGTTACGATCGTACCAACTGTGGTTACAGATACATAATACACGATAAACATTACAACTGCAAATATAGGAAGTGCCAGCCATCTGTTTGTGACGATACGGTCGATCTTATCAGAGGTTGTAAGCTTCTCTTTTCTTGCCTTTGTCAGGCATTTGCCGATAATGGAAGAAATATAGACATATCTCTCATTTGTGATGATGCTCTCTGTGTCATCGTCAAATGCCTCTTCCATTTCTCTGATCTCAGCAGATACATCCACTTTGGTTTTCATCTGCTCTGCGATCTTATCATCTCTCTCCAGAAGCTTGATGGCAAAAAATCTCTTCTGAGATTCCTCTACAACACCTGTAAGCTTTGCTTCTACATCACTGATTACATCTTCCGCTTTCTCACAGAATTCATGAACAGGTGTTACTTTTCTGTGACTCTGTGCAATGGCTACAGCCTTATTGGCAGCCTCTGTGATTCCGGTTCCCTTCAGGGCAGAAATCTCAACTACCTCACAGCCCAGCGCTTTTTTCAGCTTATCAATATGTATGGTATCACCATTCTTTTTTACAATGTCCATCATGTTAATGGCCATGATCACCGGAATTCCAAGCTCCAGGATCTGTGTGGACAGATACAGGTTTCTCTCAATATTGGTACCATCAATAATATTGATGATCGCATCCGGTTTTTCCTGAAGGATATAATTTCTGGCAACTACTTCCTCCAGAGTATATGGTGACAAAGAATAAATACCCGGCAGGTCAGTAAGGATCACATCTTTGTGTCCCTTTAACTTACCTTCCTTCTTTTCTACTGTTACACCTGGCCAGTTACCTACAAACTGATTGGATCCGGTCAGTGCATTGAACAATGTGGTTTTACCACAGTTCGGATTACCTGCGAGTGCAATTTTTACTGACATAATCTCTCTCCTCTACCTTTGATATTTTTTCATTCAGGACATTCTGTTTATACAAAATTAGTCTTTGTAAACTATTAGTACCATCTAATTGTTAGAACATCCTAACCTGTTATCAAAAAAATTATTCTACAACAATCATTTCGGCATCTGCTTTACGCAGGGATAATTCATATCCTCTTACTGTTACTTCTATCGGATCTCCCAGAGGTGCAACCTTCCTCACATAAACCTCCACGCCTTTCGTGATTCCCATATCCATAATTCTTCTCTTGACCGGGCCCTCACCTGTAAGCTTCTGAACCTTTACAGTCTCTCCTACACGCGCATTCTTTAATGTCTTCAAATCTTTTCCCTTCTTTCCCCAGAGTTCTGCTTCAAACACACTTCTGTTTCAAACACACCCTAGACCATAATCTTGCTTGCCATGTCTTTTCCAATGGCAACCCTGGATTCTTTAACATTGACGATCAGGCTTCCGTTGATCTCGGAAATAACTGTCACAATTCCTCCTACCACAAAGCCCAGTTCCTCAAGGTGTCTCTTAACTTCTTCTTTGCCTCCGATCCTTTTGATCGTGAAAGGTTCACCGGCATTCACCATTGACAGCGGCATTTTTTTCATCCCTTTCTGGTATTTAATAAATGATAAATATTATCTTTATTACGTAGTTAGTGTATTCTAATTTTGGTTAGATGTCAATAACTATTTTACATTTTTTATTGATAAAGTTTTTCGTTTTAAAACATTAATAAAAAATCTCATTTATTTATCACTGTATTATTGCAATGTGCATAATAGAATTTTTAACAGCAACGTGTTTCAAGAATACCAGTTAAGGCATTTCCGCTGCTTGTGTGGCAGCGTACGATATCAGTGGAAGCTCCCACCTCGTCCAGTGCACATTTCACCATTTTGTGGGATACTGTGTTTGTAAAAAGCACCAGAACATCCGGACATCCTATCTTCTTGCCGAAATTCGCTTCCATCTGCGTAAACACCTTACATTTACATTTATAAGATTTACAGATTTTTTTATACTGTGCTACCATTCTGTCATGTCCACCTACGATTACAATACTCATATATGTTCCTCCTTTGATCCTGTGTTTTTGGTTAATATTTTATCCTGTACGAAAGTTATTCTCGTTTAACTATATGTTAGTATAAACTAACACGCTTTTTCTGTCAATAACCTATTGTGTTTCACAGACAAAAAAAGACTGTCATACACCAAAATGTACAACAGTCCTTTTCGCGTATATCTGAAAAAGCTTCAGATATTTACACCCTTATCTGTTTGATCAATATTCTTCGTATCCTACACTGCCGTCAGAATAGGTAATCTCATAATATCCGTGTCCGCTTCCGTCACAGTCATCATACTGCTGACGGCCAACTTCATATTTCTCCTGAGGAGCTGACTGTGCAGGCTCCTGATAGCTGCCCTGATCCTGGGAATAATCATAATTATTCTGGCTCTGCTGTGCCTGAGCAGCTGCTGCCTGTGCCGCTGCTGCCTCAGCCTGGGCCTTGGCCTCCTGTTCAGCCTTTACCTTGGCATCTGCTGCCTCTTTATTCTCTGTAATATAGGTATGATATACATAACCTGTAATATCATCTGCCTGCACCTTAATCCAGCCCGGTGCAACAGAAATACCCTTTACCTCAGTACCTGTGGAAAGAACCTTTAAGGATTTGGACTCTTTGTCTGCCTTTTCACGGACATTTACATTGGAAAGCAGATACATGGTAAGAGGTTCGCCCCACTCTTTCTCCTCTGCTGTCTCAGCCACTTCCTCTTCCTTTTTGTCCTTATTCTCATATTTGATATAAAGGAATCCATATTCATCATAGATAACAGGCTCTGTCCAGGAATCCGGATCCATGTTTTTGAAAACATGCTCTGTTCCATCTTCACCGGTAACTGTAAGCATCTTACCCTGGGCTTTTTCTGTAGTCTCTGCTGTGTCTTCTGTTTTTGTATCCTCTGCCTTTGCGTCCTCTGTTTCATCTGCTGCATCTTCCAGCTCTCCTGCTGTCAGTGCATATCCTGTCTGATTTTTCACAGTCAGCTCCTGGGTTTCAGTTTTGATCTTCAGATCTTCCACCTCTTTTGTCTCATCTGCTGCTTCTGCACTTTCAGTCTGTGTATTCTCCTCTGTCTGCGCGCCAAATGCTGCGGCAGGTGTCAGGGCAACTGCCCCTGCTACTGAGATGCTTAAAATTTTAGTAATTAACTTCTTTTTCATTGTACGGAATCCTCCTTGATATTATTTTGATAAATATTATAAATTTTATTATCTTTCTCAATCAGTATTTCAACATCATTTCCGTCTGCTGCCACCAGCTCACTGGGCAGATAAAGACAAAATCCGTTATCATCCAGATTCTCTCCCACTTTCACGTCCATAGGAAAGGCCTCATAGACAGAGCCATTAACCTTCAGATAAATCCGGGAATCTGTATCCAGAAGCCCTTCTTTGATCCGGCCGCTGAGCTGAGCAGTCATTCCCTGAGGTTTGATCTTTACATCAACAGCTCCATCAGATCCCTGAAGCTCCTCATTCTCAGTCAGACTGATTTCCTTTGCTGCAAGCACAGGTGGAAACTGGGACATTTCCGGCAGAAAACGTTCTGCCCTCTCAATGATCACCGTATCCGCGCTATGTGCCTCCACATCCGTCAGCTGATAGGGAATTCCTCTGGAAAAATAGGCATTGGCATAGGCATCTGCCATATAAGGAAGCAGGGCATTTCCAAAGGAATCCCTGTACATGACCAGGCTTCCCTCTTTTACCGGGTTTACGGTGGTGATCCGGGGATCAAAATTGCTCTGGATCTCTTCCACAGTAGCATAGGTGGTCTCTTTGTCATAATAAATCTCATCGTCTGCTGTCGAAGCCAGGGGATACAGCATAGTATCCAGATCTCCTGTATAATCCCTGCGCACTGTATAACTTTCTCCCTCATAGGAATCATGGTCCTTACCAAGGGCATCCATCAGTACGTCTGCTGCCAGTGCTGCACCTTTGTTATTCCAGTGGGAATCCCGGGCATGATAAAGAACCTCATCCTCCTCCATCAGCGCCTGGTACAGATCTGCATAAGCAACCTTTTCCGTTTTCAGCCAGCCTTCCAGATTTTCTCTGTTTGTCTGGTCGGATACCTTCAGCTTATCATAATAAGGCATGTTGTCTCCATAGAGAGAGTTCTTATTGGGAGCAATGGTAAACCGGAAATTCACTCCCTTTTCCTCCAGGGCCTGCTGGGTCATGGACAGCATATGGGCAATATTGAACAGGCTCCTGTCAGACAGTAAATCCTGTCCCAGATAGTCATCCAGAGAATCCTTGTAATAGAGCCAGCCATTTTTACCCTGGATCACACCATCTGCAGTAGAGGTTTCCAGAAGTCTGCCGTGGAGCAGTGCATTTCCGGTAACCAGTTCATTTCTGAACGCAAAATGCTCCTGGAAATAATCTCCTGCCTGGGAGAGCCATTCCACATTGATCTTCCCCTCCTCTGTTTTTGGAGAAGGAAACTCTGAAAGCTGTCTGTTTTCTGAAGATGTCTCCTGCTTTGTCACAAGCATTCCCAGGGAAGGACAAAGGCAGATGGCAAAAAACAAAATACAATAAATCAATTTTCCTTTTTTCATAGCTGCCTCCCTTAAAACCTGAAATAAATAAATGGATTATAGGTTCCGCTGGCAAGGCTGAGAATGCAGATCACCAGACCTGCCAGGCTGCAGACATATGCCACAGGACCGTACCATTTCTTTTCACTTATCAGTTTTTTAACAGGGCAGCAGGCAATCAGCGCACCGGCCAGAGTAACCAGAAAAACAGGGGTCATCTGCTGCAGTGCAAAGCTCATGGCACCGGCATTCCATCCAAAGCCTGTAAACATTTTCCTGACCCAGAAGCATCCCTGTGCCATGGTCTCTGCTCTGAAAAATACAAATCCGATGCATACCACCAGCAGAGCATACACATGCTGGAAGAAGGATTTTACAGCAGAGCCTTTTTTTCCGATCCAGGGAATATATTCCTCAAGCATAAGGAAAAATCCATGATAAACACCCCAGAACAGAAAATTAACGGCTGCTCCATGCCAGATTCCGGTACACAAAAAAACAATCATCTTGTTGACAACTGTGCGGAATTTTCCTTTGCGGTTTCCCCCAAGAGGGATGTACAGATACTCCAGAAACCATCCGGAAAGAGACATATGCCATCTTCTCCAGAATTCCCGGATCGTACCGCTGATGTATGGATAATTAAAGTTCTCCTTAAAGTGGAATCCGAACATCCATCCCAGACCAATGGCCATATCACTGTAGCCACTGAAATCAAAATAGATCTGGAGCATATAGGAAATCGCTCCCAGCCATGCTCCTGCCCCATTGATGGAACCTGCAGATGCACCAAAAAGATTGTCAGCCACCAGTCCCAGGGTATTGGCCAGGAGAACCTTTTTACAGAGACCTGCAGAAAATCTGCGGATTCCCAGGGCAATACCGTCCAGTGTCACCGTTCTCTGATCAATTTCCGCTGCCACATCATGATACTTCACAATAGGTCCCGCGATCAGCTGTGGGAAAAAGGATATGTAGAGAAGTACTTTTGCATAGTTTTTCTGGGCCTTGGTAGTTTCCCGGTAAACATCGATCACATAAGACATTGCCTGGAAAGTAAAGAAAGAAATACCGATAGGCATGCGGATCTGAGGCAGCGGCAGATGAAGCCCTGTCACACTGTTGACCATCCCCAGGATAAAATCTGTATACTTAAATACAATAAGGATTCCCAGATTGCAGATCACTGCCAGAACCAGGATTCCCTTCCTGTGATTTTGGAACCTGTCAATCCCGCAGGCACAGAAATAATTCAATAAAGTGGAAATAAACAATAAAATAATATATACCGGTTCTCCGTAAGCATAGAAAAGTACGCTTGCCAGGAGAAGAAGTGCATTTTTAGCCCGTATTCCCGGCAGAATACAGTGCAGGACAAAAACAGCCGGCAAAAATACACACATAAAAACCATTGAACTGAAAACCATAATTTATGTCACCGGTCATTTATGGAGTACTTTTACATTACACCAAAAATAACCTCTACTCCTTTTGCAGTCTCGCCTGTGCTTAATACAAAGTTATCATAATACAGCAAATATTCTTTGCCGTTTCCATAACAGCCTGTTCCTTTTTTGATCTTTTTCGGTTTTCCCAGAAGCTTTTTCAACGGTGCAGCTTTCTTTTCATAACCGTAGGCCTTACGGATCTTCTTTGTCTTCGGCACATCGTACACACCTGTCTTAGAATTAAAAGCATAGAGCTTTTCCCCGGAATTCAGATAAGAAGCAGCCACGCCCTTTATCATTCTGGCATTTGTATCAAAGCCATACTGCTTGCCGCCAATCTTCTTCACAGCCAGTTTTTTTCTTCCGAACATGTCTTTGCTTCCTGCATAGGCAGCTCCGTCTTTGCCAAAATAGTATCTGTAGGTCTTTTTGGTTTTGGCATCCTTTACATTTTTCCATTTATTTTTGATTCTGGCAGAGGTGCCGTCCTCTTTTACTTCGTAGAAATAGTATTTGCCTTTTTCCTTTACCAGTCCCTTTTTCACTGTTGTCTGCCCGGACTGTGTTATTTCTGCTCCATTAACAGAAACAACAGATACAGAAACGAACAGCAGACAAAAAACAGTCAGGATTATTTTTACAGATTTTTTTAACATCTTTTCACTTTTTTCCTTTCTCCTGTTTATCTTAGTTAAAAGTTAACGTTATAGATTTTCTGGGTTTTGTAGACTTTGCCTTCCATGGAAGCATGCTTCTGCATAAACCATTTCACATCTTTTCTCTTGGAAAATCTGTTCCCATTGGTGTCAAAGGTATACCATTTGCCTTTTACCTTGATCTCTACCCATCCATGACTCTGCCATCTGGAGGTATTATACAGATTACTTGTTCCAATGCAGATTCTCACAGGAAGTCCTGTTGCACGTCTGGCAAGATAAGCAAAGGTGGCTGCATCATGGTAGCAGCTTGCCTGCTTTGTAGACAGAGTTTCCTTTGCAAGCTTGGCATCCCAGCCTTTTGCAGAAGGAATCCCCATATAACGTTTATACTTGTAAGCTTTTTTGGTGTAATTAAACAGCTTCTGTAATTTCTGCTTGTCCGTTGTTTTCTTTGTAAATTTCTGAGCCTTGATCACCTTGTCCAGTGATTTTGCCAGATTTTTGTCCTTCAGGTTTTTCCCTGGTTTTGCAGCCTGCGCACTTACTGTCTCTACTGTAACAGCCTGTGGAACCACATCAGCTGCACCTGCAGGTACTGTGCCGAAGGCAAGAGCTGCTGAAGTACAGAGCACCATCAGTTTCTTAAAAATTGTCTTTTTCATCATAACTTTTCTCTCCTTTTCATAAAACTTAACCTTTAACTGCAAAAAATAGCAGTCAGGTGTTATATTATAACTCCAGGCTGTCAGACAGCTCTGAAGTCAGGCTCATATCAGGCGAATTTCACAGAGCCGGAAGTCCAGTGATAAACCCCATATCCGGCAGTGCCATAAATACCCGGTGCCCATCCTGCATAAGTTCCTTCAGGATCATAGCTGAGACCGTTGATCTGTACCCAGCAATGTCTGGTCATTCCATCAGCCCTGCCGTCACGGGAACCCGGTACATATCCGTAAACCACATAAGGCTTATAACCAACTTCCTGTGCCAATGCTGCAAATGCACATGCAAATCCATAACAGTTACCGCCGCCGTTTACCAGTGTGTTCAGCGCCAGGGATCTCTGCCATCCTGCCTGTCCCAGATTGGGATACACAGACCAGTAACCGATATGTCCGCCTACCACATATCGCCAGCAGGCATACAGCTTCTGACTTTTTGTCATACCTGGATTGGTAATGGAAGATGCAATCTGCATGGTTTTTATTTTCAGCAGCGCATCCGTATTTTTCTTGGCTGCACCGGAGGCTGTAAAATGGTACCGGTTGGCCAGGGATCGATTCTTGTACAGCTTTCCTCCCGGACCTCCGTAATAAAGGTTATTTTTATAAATAAAGAATCCGGTAGCTGCTTCTCCGTTATTGCCGGTCATATAGTAAATACTGTATCTCACCCGGATGATTTTTCCCTTTTTATTTTTGATCCGTTTAAAATTCTCACCGAAAACATATACCTTGTTCTTATTCTTAAACCTTACGCCGCCGCACACTGCATAGCCGTCCGGTCCGAAATAATAGGTGGCACCGTTGACTGTTTTCAGCTTATTCTTCGCCTTGCTGCCATTGGAATAGTAAAAGCAAAGCTTCTTACCTTCCTTTACCAGTCCTTTTTTCTTTGGCACTGCTGTAGGCTGGGGAACCGGTGTAACTGTAGGCACTGCCTCCGGCGTGATAGTCGGAAAAGCTTCCGATGTAACTGTCGGAACCGTCTCCTGTCCATAAGTAACTGCTGACGTACCTGCCACTGTCAGGCAAAATACGCAGGCTGTTGTCAGAAAAAATCCTTTTAATGCTTTCATACTCTGTTTCATTTTCTCTTTCTATGTTTACTCCTGCTTTCACTTTTTGGACTTTTTATTTTACATTTTCATTTTTCTGTTATTTTTTTCTGTTATTTATTGTATCAAAAAATGTAATTGATTTCTATATAATTCGCGTAATACACGCAAAAAAATACTGTTGCATGCAACAGTATTTTTTTGATGAAGGAAACCCCTTGGAAATTATTCTCCCAGTTTCTTTCCTGTGAGCATTTCATAGCCCTGGAGATATTTCTGGATTGTTTTATCTACGATTTCCTGAGGAAGAGTCCAGTCATTATCCGGATTGGCTTTCAGCCAGTCACGGGCAAACTGCTTGTCAAAGGATGGCTGTCCATGTCCGGCCTCGTATCCGTCTGCAGGCCAGAAACGGGAGCTGTCCGGTGTAAGCATCTCATCACCGATCACCATATTTCCCTCTTCATCCAGTCCAAACTCAAATTTGGTATCTGCAATAATGATTCCCTTGCTCAGAGCATATTCTGCGCACTTTTTATACAGTGCGATTGTATTATCACGAAGCTTTGAAGCTAATTCCTCTCCTCTTCCAGGGAAGTATTTCTCAAGGTGAGCAATACTCTGTTCATAGGAGATGTTCTCATCATGATCACCAATCTCAGCCTTTGTGGAAGGAGTATAGATCGGCTCAGGTAATTTGTCAGACTCTTTCAGTCCTTCCGGAAGCTGAATGCCACAGACCTTTCCTGTCTCCTGATAGCTTGCCCAGCCACTTCCGGTAATATATCCACGTACAATACACTCAATAGGAAGCATGTTCAGCTTGCGGCACATCATACTGTTTCCGTCAAACTTTTCCTGCTGGAAGAATTCCGGCATATCTTTTACATCAACGGAAATCATATGATTGGGAAGAATATCTTTTGTAAAATCAAACCAGAATTTTGACATCTGTGTCAGTACAGCACCTTTCTTTGTAACCTGGTTTTTCAAGATTACATCGAAACAGCTGATACGGTCAGTTGCTACCATGATCAGACTGTCACCATTGTCATAAATCTCACGTACTTTACCTTCTTTGATCGGTTTTAATTCCTGCATTTTCTCGCACCTCAATCTTCGTTATGTATTCTATAATGATTCTGTATTAACGTACCACCACATGAGTCCGGTTGTCAAGATTCTTCCATAAATTTTATCATATTATTATTTTCTCCGACATACTCTATTGTTTTTGTTTTTTTGTCATGTTATGATAACTGTTACTGTTCACACACCACTATTCCGCGAGGTGTTTTGGCATGAATATGCCAAAATCCCGAGACATACAAGCCAAAATTCCATTGCCGCAGGCAATCTGGAATGAATTTTGGCTAAGTTACTGTGAACGGAGTGAACAGTAACTGATAACTTATAATTTTTTACAGGATGTCAGAGGTAAAAAGCATTTGACCTCTGGCTTGAGATTTATGAAATGTGAGGTATTTTCTTGAAAAAAAAAGAAGCTTTATTTATCGGCGGAATTCTGATTCTGGCTCTGATCCTCTGGCTGGGCATTCACCATTTTCAGAAAGGGCACTACGGCTATATCACCATCACCGTAGATGGCAACAAACTGGGCACCTATTCTCTTGGAAAGGATCAGACCATATCCATCGGCCATACAAATATCTGCGAAATAAAAAACGGGCAGGCCCATATGACGGAAGCCACCTGCCCGGATCATTTGTGTATGAAACAGCATGCCATTGATTCCAAAGGCGGCACCATCGTCTGCCTTCCCAATAAGGTTGTGATCGAGGGTACGAAAGCCTCTGCAGGTGCTCAGTCAGATGACGGGCTCTCTATTGACGCTGTAACCTGATCTGCCCTGTTTCTCAGATAATAATACATACCAGACCGCCTTTACTGTCATTTACAATTTTCTGCATGGTATCCTGAAGCTTTATCTGGCTTTCTTCACTGATGGCCGCAATTTTGCTTCGGATGCCATCTTGCACCAGCTGTTCTACGGATTTCCCGAAAATATTTGTCTCCCAGATACTTTCCCCTCTCTCGCTGCTCTCTTCAATATACTGAATCAGATCTTTTGCCTGCTGTTCTGTACCCACAATAGGTGCAATTTCCGTCTCAATGTTGGCTTTGATCATATGGATGGACGGGCTTTTGGACTTTATTTTTACACCGAACTTATTGCCCTGGCGTATAACCTGAGGTTCCTGGATTTCGATTTCATCCAGCCTGGGCACTACCACCCCATATCCGGAGCCTCTTACCTCTTCCAGTGCATTCCGGACCTTTACATATTCCTCCTTCATATGTACCAGATCCCTTATGGTATGGATCAGTTCATATTCACTTTCCATCTGAGTCCCACTCATCTGACTAAGCATCTGATAATAATATTTATCCTGTATCCTTACCCTTACCTTCACAGTACCATCGGACAGACCTGTATCCTCCAGCAGAGAATCCTTTACATAAGGTCCGGATAACTGTATGGCTTCTTTTGTAATGTCCCGGATCTGAAACAGATGCTTTGTTTTTTCCCTAATCTGTTCCAAAAGCTGTTTTTTCACTTCATGGTCAGCAGGCAGCATCTCCACCCATTTGGGTATAAAAAACTGAATCTGGCTTACCGGAAATTCATAAAGTATTTTTTCCAGGATCTGGGCAATATCTTCTTTGTGAAGCTGATCACAGTTTACACTCAGGGCAGTTACCTGATATTTCTCCTGGATTTCAGATACTGCTTTCTGGGCAGCTTCTTTGTATGGCATCTGGGAATTGACCAGTACCAGAAAGGGCTTATGCTGTTTTTTTAACTCCTGAATGGTTTTCTCCTCTGCCTCTGTAAAATTTTCTCTGGGCAGTTCACCAAAAGAACCATCAGAAGTGATCACCAGTCCGATGGTGGAATGCTCCTCTATTACCTTCTGGGTGCCGATCCTGGCTGCTTCATGGAAAGGAATGGCTTTTTCCGACCAGGGTGTTCTTACCATTCTTTCCTTTCCATCCTCCATATTTCCCCCTGCATCCTTCACCAGAAATCCCACACAGTCGATCAGCCGTACCCTCACCTTCTGTTCTGTGCCCAGAGAAACGCTGACCGCTTCTTTGGGGATAAATTTTGGTTCTACAGTTGTAATGATTTTTCCGGAACCGCTCAACGGCAGCTGATCCCGGATCTCTGCCTGCTTTCTCTCCGACATCTGCGGCAGAGCGGCTATCTCCATAAAACGCCGGATAAAAGTAGATTTACCGGTACGTACCGGTCCCACCACACCTATGTATATATCCCCTCCGGTACGGGCCTGAATATCCCGGTATATCTGAAAATTTTCCATATAAAAGCAGCCCCCTTGCATATTTACAAACAATCACATGTATTGTTATAAGATATGCCCGGAGGCTGCTGATTATTCACCTGTTTTTATACAAAATCCTTAATAGGATTCGTTGTGAAGAAGATGATGTTCTTTTCCCTTGAGCAGTCCATTGTAAAGCTCTACAACTAATGGATTCTCATCGGATTTCTTGATGATCGTAGTATTATCTGCATTGTACAGACCTTTGGCCCTCAGGGATTTGGTTCTGTCACCTGCTCTGGTAGGCTGTCCGCCACCCATGATGCAGCCCCTGCGGCAGGCCATTACTTCGATGAGATGATATTCTTTCTCACCGTTCTTTACCTGCTCCATAACCTTTCTGGCATTTGCCAGGCCACTGGTAACACAGATCTTAAGATCCATACCCTCATAAGGTACCGTAAATTCCTTGATACCTTCCTCTCCTCGTACACCGCATTCTGCGATCTCACGCATGGTTTCCTTGCTGTGGTCCGGGGTAAGACGGCGAAGCACTGCCTCTGTCACACCACCGGTCACACCAAAGATCACACCGCCGCCTGAGCCAAAGCCAAATGGCATATCGCAGGCTTCCGGTTCCAGAGATGCAAAATCAATGCCAAAGTTATCAATCATACGAAGAAGCTCTGTAGTAGTGATCACAATATCTGTATCCTTCTCTCCCTCTGTATAACTATTGGGACGTTCTGCCTCTGCCTTCTTTGCTGTACAGGGCATAATGGAGATCATAACTGTTTTCTTGCCGGCTGCATGTTCCGGATCACGGAAATATTCCTTGATCACTGCTGAAAGCATTCCCTGAGGGGAACGGCAGGTTGAAATATTTGGAATATATTCTTTGTACTGATCTGTAATAAATTTCACCCATGCAGGACAACAGGAAGTAAGAAGCGGAAGCTTCTCGCCCTTTTTGATCCTGTCAAGGAATTCTGCGCTCTCCTCCATAATCGTAAGGTCAGCACTGAAGGAAGTATCATATACCTCATCAAAGCCCATTCTGTGAAGAGCGTTTACGATCTTGCCCATTACGCTCCTACCCTTGGTAAGACCATAATGATCTCCCACTGCCACACGGACTGCCGGAGCAACCTGGGCAACTACCCGTACCTCCGGATCTGCCAGAGCTTCCCATGCTTCATCCATGTGGGTTTTAATAGAAATAGCACCTGTAGGACAGAATACACGGCATTGTCCACAGTTTACACACTCTGTTTCTGATATCTTTTTATTAAATGCAGGCATTACCATGGCCTCTGTTCCTCTGAATGCAAATCCAAGAGCACCGATACCCTGGATTTCCTCACAGGCACGGACACAGTTACCACAGAGAATACATTTATTAGGATCTCTCACCAGGGATGGTGAACTGGTATCCAGCTCCCTGGTCTCTCTGGTATTCTCAAATCTGATTTCCCGGACACCCAGACGGTGTGCCAGTTCCTGGAGAATACATTCCCCACTCTTTACGCAGGTTGTACAGTCACGGCAATGCGCTGCCAAAAGAAGTTCCACGATCAGTTTTCTGTATTTCTTGATCTTACCGGAATTGGTATAGATCACCATTCCGTCTCTTGGTTCCTCTGAACAGGAGGCAAAGGTTCTGCCCCTGTCATCCTCTACCGTACACAGACGACAGGCTCCAAAGGTGGATAGCTCTGAGTGGTAGCACAGTGTCGGAATATTGATTCCTGCCTTGCGGATGACAGACAGGACATTTTTTTCATCGGTAAATTCTACCTTTCTACCGTCAATTATCATATGGCCCATAGTATATCCTCCCTTCTATGCTTCCACGTATACCGCATCAAAATTACAGTTGTCTTTACATGCACCGCACTTGATACAGACATCGTTATTGATGTGATATGGATGTTTGATCCTACCTGAAATAGCACCTGCCGGACAGTTTTTCGCGCATTTGCCGCAGCCGATACAGAATTCAGGGTTAATATGGAACTGACGAAGCGCTGTACATACCTTTGCACGGCATTTTTTGTCACGGATATGTTCCTCATATTCATCACGGAAGCGTTTCAGGGTACTGATAACAGGAAGAGGCGCACTCTTGCCAAGACCGCAGAGAGCCATATTCTGAACCATATTTGCCAGTTCTTCCAGCTCATCCAGATCAGACATCTCACCCTTGCCATCTACGATCCTCTCCAGAATCTCCAGCATACGTTTGGTTCCTTCACGGCATGGTACACATTTACCGCAGCTCTCTCGCTGTGTAAAGTTCATAAAGAATCTGGCTACCTCAACCATACAGGTATTCTCATCCATAACTACCAGACCACCGGAGCCCATAATTGCATCCAACTTCTTTACTGCATCAAAATCAAGAGGTGCATCCAACTGTTCCAGAATCAGACAGCCACCGGAAGGTCCACCGATCTGAACTCCCTTGAAAGCAGCACCACTCTTCAAACCGCCTCCGATATCATAAATAATATGGCGGAGAGTGGTTCCCATAGGAACCTCGATCAGGCCGGTATTCTCAATGGCACCGGTCAGGGAGAAGGTCTTTGTTCCAGGACTTCCTTCTGTACCGATGGTACGGAACCAGTCAGCTCCCTGAAGGATGATCCGTGGTACATTCGCATAGGTCTCTACATTGTTCAAAACTGTAGGTTTTCCCCACAGACCTTTCTCTACTGTACGGGGCGGTTTTACACGAGGCATACCTCTGTTGCCCTCGATAGATGCGGTAAGTGCTGAACCTTCTCCACATACGAAAGCTCCGGCACCTCTGTTGATATGTAAATGGAAGTTTACACCGGAATTTAAAATATTATCACCTAACAGACCATATTTTTCCGCCTGTTCAATAGCCATATGCAGACGTTTTACAGAAAGAGGATATTCTGCACGAACATAAATATAACCGTCTTCTGCTCCTACCGCATAGGCTGCGATGGTCATACCTTCGATCATTTTATATGGATCACCTTCCATTACGGAGCCATCCATAAATGCACCAGGGTCACCCTCATCACCGTTACACACAACATAACGGGTCTTTTCTGCCTGGCGTGCTACCTGAGACCATTTCTTACCAGCCGGGAAGCCTGCACCACCACGGCCTCTGAGACCGGATTTTGTCACTTCGTCAATCACTTCCTGAGAGGTCATGGAACCCAAAGCCTTTGCCAGTGCCTGATAGCCACCCACTGCAATATATTCATCTATGGATTCTGCATCGATTTTGCCGCAGTTTTCCAACACAATACGTGTCTGCTGGTTAAGGAACGGAATATCGTCAGGATGAGGACAGACTTTGTCATGTTCTCTGTAAAACAGCCGCTCTACAGGTTTGCCCTCCAGAACTGTTCTCTCTACAATTTCCTTACAGTCCTCAGGCTGTACATGTACATACTGATAGTCATAGGGTTCAATTCTCATCAACGGTCCCAGCTCACATAAGCCCTGGCATCCTGTCTTGATCACTCCCACATGAGGAACATCCTTCTGCATCTCAACGGTAACCCCGTCAATATCCTCACAGAGCCTTTTCATTTCTTCATAAATTTTCTCAGAACCGGATGCAATACAACCTGTACCTGAACATACAAGTACGCGGCAGGTATAAGTATTGATCTGCTCTTTTACCTCTGTCTGTCGGTTCAACAGGTCTTCTTTACATGTAATACTCATACGTTCTCACCTCTCAATTCATTTAACAGCTCTACAGCCTTCTCAGGTGTCATTTTGGGATGTACCGCATCATTTACTGTCAGTGTAGGTGCCAGTCCGCATGCACCCAGACAGGAAACAGTCTCCACAGTAAAAAGCATATCATCTGTAGTGTGTTTCTTATGGCTTAATCCCAACTCCTTCATCAGGGCTTCTTTCACAGGCATGGATTTTCTCACATGACAGGCAGTACCGTCACATACCTTGATCACATATTTTCCCTTTGGCTCAAAGGAAAAGTTTTCATAGAAGGTTGCCACACTGTATGCTTTGGCTTCCTTTACCCCGATCTGAGCCGCTACATAGGTGAGTAATTCTCCCGGCAGATAACGATACTCTGCCTGAATGTCCTGCATGATGGGAATTAACGAAGCAGCTTTACGTCCATAGTGCTCGATAATCTCATCTGTTTTCTTGTAATAAGACTGGTCTAACATTCAGTTCCCTCCTTAAATATTATATAGTTTTGGCTTTGCTGACACTTTAGTCATTTTCTACATATGCGCTGTTGTTATTATACTACAATAAGCTAATTTTCACAATATCCTTTCTTTATTTTTCTGAATATTTATAGTTATTATACATAAAGCATCCGTATTGTATGGAATATTATTTGTTGAATATGCAATTTATTTCACAAACATGTTAAATAAAAGACAGCCTGTCCACACACCTTTCGGTGCAATGGCCTCAGACTGTCTTTTTTACACTCTATGAAATGATGTTAGGGTCAAAAAGCATTTTGCCCCTAACTTGATATCTACGAATTGCTGTGGGCATTTCCATTTTCTTCATGAAAATGTTTATATTTTTCTACAAGTCGTTTATAATTCCCTGTAAAATCAATGGTTTTAATGTGTTAATACTGATTTTACACCATTTTTACACCATTTTATAATTAGCTGATTTTTTGGAATGCTCTGCACGTATTTATATCATTCATCGTACTTTCTAACAACTTAATGTCACTCATTTTTTTATCACTTAAAACTTCTGTATAGATATCCATGGTCATCTGAATATTTGTATGTCCAAGATATGATTGTACTGTCTTTGGTGGGATTCCTGCCTCAAAACAGCGTGTGGCGAATGTGTGTCTGAATGTATGCGCACTAAATTTTGGCATCAGAGGCTGATTTTGAGATGCTCTAATTTTATTAACATTATTTCTTACTGTACGTATCGAACTACCAAGCACTTCATCCATCAAGGGTCTATTATTTCTTGTCACGAAAAGGAGCTTACCAAGAACGTCAGAGTCATAATCAATCGGTGGCAATGTATTGAGCTGCTGTACTTGATCTTCAATTGCTTTTCTGCATATGGAATTCATCGGTACAGTTCTTATACTGGATTTAGTTTTTGGTATGCTGATTTTGTATCCTAAAAAATCATCTTTTGAAGATTTTCTAAAATAAGTTAAAGTTTTAGTAACATTTATAGTATTATTTTTAAAATCAATATCATCTAAAGTAAGCGCTCTCAGTTCTCCTGAACGAAGTCCTGTATTAACTGCGACAATATATAGATTATAATAGAAGCATCCTTTCGCCATAAAGAAGAAATCTCTTTGATCCTCACGGGATAAGGTAACGATTTTTCTTCTGTCAGTTCCGATTATTTTTATGCCTTTTGCCGGGTTTTTAGTACATAAATCATTATCCATAGCATAAGAGAATAAATCGCACAAAACTGTACGTATATTATTGACTGTACTTTTATGTAACCTTTTACCCAGCCCGTTAAGTAAATCTGTTACCATCAATTTAGTAATTGATGACAATGGCAATCTGCCTAGCACAGGTTTTATATAGCAATGGTATGTACGTATGTATATTCTGATTGTACTTGACTTTAAAACAGGTTTTTTATACACCCTCATCCATTTTTCATACCATTGATCCAAAGTCATATTGGGATCCACCACATTATTTTTGCTGTAATCATCTACAATTTCACTCATTAATGCATTTTTTACTTCTTTTAAAGTTGTGCCGTACACACATCTGCGTTTCCCGAATCTATCTGTAAATCGGGCTTGATATCTGCCATCCTTTCTCTGCGTAATACCTTTTCCGAGTTCTTTGCCTTTTAAATCTTTTCCCATTATACATCATCCTTTCAAAAAGTCCGTATGTACAATGAGACAATTTTCTACATAAATCATACCATACATACGGACTTCTTTCAATTATAAATAGACAATGCTATCTAAATATTTTTCAAACTTCTGTCTTTTTATCAGACACCTGTTACCGGAATACATTACAAATGTACATCCCGGTTCTTTTACAAGCTCTCTGAGCTTATTCTTTCCTATATTAAAGTATTGAGCGGCCTCATCTATCGTCAGTGCATATTTTTCAGATGGAAGAATCATCTGGCACTCTCCAGAGTCCAAGCTGATGTTCCAGATCCTCAATCAGTTCGGAATCATCACTTTGAATCACTACTTCAATTGTTTTAGGAAGCTCAAATGACAATACTCCCAAAATAGATTTAAGATCTATAATATATCTTCCGAATTTACCATCAATATCACAATCTTTAAATTTATTCGCAATAGATACTACAGTTGTAGCATCCGCAGAACTGTTTAAACGAATCTTCATAATAATCCTTTCTTAATCATCGTATTCCCATTCACGCGTATGTCTATTGTAATGACTATTCGCTTTGCACCGGAAGTCATACTGGGCAGGATATCCTTTACGAAGCGGGCACTCATCACAATGGACATGATTATTTTTATCATATGCGCTATATTTTTCGCATATAGCTTTTTCTCTGTCTGTTGTAAGCATATGTTATTCGTCTCTCACCTCTAATTTCTTTTTAGTAAATCAGTATCAATTAATCTCATAAGCACCCTCCTGTTTTGCATAATCTGGGTATTCCTCCGCATATTCATATTTACAATATCCTATTAATCTTTCTCCTGGTAGCATTCCGGTAATTCCATCCAAGCAACAACTTTGCTCATGATTTTCATTTTTCTTCCACCTGTCCCATGTGTATACCAATCTATTTCTTCTTTATATTTCTTATTATTGCATGTCAATCTCACGCAATATGCTGCAAATATTTCATCTCGTTTTGTTTGAACAAGAACATTCTGAGATTTATATTCTTTTCTAAATGATGTTTCATTTGATAATTCCATATCTGGCAATCTCTCTTTTACTGAAATCCAATTATTACTCATCTTTCACCTCTAATTTTTTCAAATCTTCAATTAACTGAGGTTCTTCATCTTCCCATTTAATAAAATTAAACATATCTCCATACACATCTTCTGTTATTCTATAAAAATAATCATTTTTGATCATCCAATGTCCATCAAGGCGTATAGGTTTAATTGGATATATAAAAAGGCTGTTATTCCTATCTCTTGGGTTCCTGTATAACCCATTAATTCTTTTTCAATCCAGCTACACATCTGTAAGAACTCATTATTTTTTTTATCTTGTACAGTTTTTTTACTCAATGCAATTCTCCTTATAGAAGTCCCAAGGCCGAAACCCTGGGACTAATTTTAATCAGGCAACTAAAGCAAGAATCTTTTTAGCATCCTCAACATTATCCGCCTTCATTGGATTTGTGTATCCAAGTTTCTTCGCAGCTTCAACCAGAGGTTTTAATTTATCTGTTTTTCCCTTGTTTGCTACACAAAATTCCTTAATCTTCTGATTAATTCCATCAAGTTCTTTCTGCTTTCTAGCCTCTTCTTCTGCTTCAGCAATCTTTTCTGCTCTTTTTTCTGCTGCTGCATCCTGTTCTTTCTTTAATTCGTCAACAGATTTGCTTCCTTTAGATGCCTCAGCTCTGATAGCATCTGTAAGAGCTTTAATCAACGCATCTGAACTAAATTCAATTTCCGGAACAATATCAGCAAATCTTGATTTGGAATCAATAGAATATGAATCATCACGGAAGGTAATTTTACGACTTTCACTGGTAATAACACCTTTCATGATATCTACATCTTTTTTCCCTTCCTTTTTAGTTTTTCCTGTTTTTTCCTGTACAATTTCTCTGTCGATTGAAGCAACTCCAAGAAAATGTAATTTTGTTTTAATTGCATTAAAATCTCTCATTGACATATTAGTTGTCAGAGAAGTATATGTCTGTCCTGTCGTCACATCATCTTGTGTACGCTGCTTAACGTGTCCAATAATAATGAAATGAACACCAACCGATTTCAGTTCCCATAACTTATTCAGAACAATTTCTGTTGCCTTATCCTCTCCGGCCATATAACCACCAAAAGCTGCTTTGATAGATTTTACAGGTTTCTCAGGGTTTTCCGCATTATGCATACGAATGACTTCTGGCTTTGCAATTTCTACAAGCTGATCATATGTATCAATAACAACTGTTTTCAGATCCGGATATTCTGTAGATTTATTCTCAACGACATCATCAACAAAATCTTCAAATCCAATACTGTTTGTCTCTTCATCGTAATCCATTGACCATTCCGGACAGTTCAAATAGTTAATTCCATTAATACCGTCAGCACCATCTTCTTTGCCGCATTCAAGAAAACGATATCCGTCTTCTCCTACAAGTTTCTCACACATCTCTTTGACGATTGTTGTTTTTCCAATTCCAGACTCTCCGATAAGTCCAATGTTGTATGCAAGTGGATCAATTTTAATTGTATTCTTTTTTCCGTATCCCATAGTATTTATTTTCCTCCATGTACTGTATAATTAAATTTTTATTAAGCATCAAGAATAGAATCGATCATGGCATCATAATCTATCTCATCATCCTGATCTGTTGTTTCGGTCTCAGATTCTTCTACCGCTTCATCTTCGTCCTCGTCTTTTTTAATTAAATAATCTAAGACAAGATCATCTTCTGAATATTTATTATCAAATTTCTGAATCTGCGGAATTTTATTGTTGTCATCGCCAACTAATTTAATTACCGGTCTAGTTAATAACATCCTACGTTCTTTACCGACCTTATCAGTACATAATGTTAATGCTTCTTCCAGAGTATAAGCCCCCATTTCAACCAGCTCTTTGATATCATCTGGGAGATCGTCTTCTGTTGTCTGGACTACTGCACCACCTTCAATAAATACACCTTCACAAGTAATCAAGGTCATATCTTTCTTTACTTTGAATAATTTTGCTGCACGACCAATAGACTTTTCATCTTCTGGATCATACTCATATTCAAAAGCCTTTCTGAGAGGAACGAACTTACCACCTTTTACAGATCCACCCTCAGTTAAGTCATTACCGTTATATTCTTTAAACTTCTCAAGAATATATGCAGTTATTGGGAATACGCATTTTTCTTTATCTGCTTTTCCGATTGAATACTTGTCAAGAAGCATTGATTGTGTAAACGCAGCTTTATATTTATCTTTTTCCTTTGGAAGATATATACTGTTAATTTCTTTTCTTACTTGAATGTGTTCATCGTATACAGTATATTTAAGCTGCCCTCTTACTTTAATTTCGGTTCCATCTTTAAGATTTTCTGATAAATATTTGATTGCATCATATGCATGTAAGAATTTATTTACAACAACCTTGTCATTAATATCTTTTTCAATTCCAATTTTAATGAAACAAAGTTCTCCGATGTCTTTTAAGATATCTTCATCAAAACGATCATCAAAATCAATCTGATATCTGTTTTCAAAATCATCTCCGCCATCTTCATCTTTTCCATGAACATAGATGATGTTATTGCGTCCGGCTCCATAACCGCCCATCAATTCACATACAACCTTTCCAAATCTCTCTCCGCAATCTACATTAAGATTGACTGAATTATAAATCCAATCACTTTTTTTGGAATGTTCATCAATTTTAAAAGTATAATCTTTATTAATACATGCTTTTCCGATTAGTTCAAAACTCTGGACCCAACCTTTTTTATCTAAAACCTTTTTTTCTTTCTGTTTTGCCATTCTCTCAATGCTTCAAAACTTTTCGGAACAATTGATATTGCAAGGCTTCCACAGGGAGCATTAGAACGTCTGGTTATTGTTGAAGACGATACTGCACGTTTTAAACTTACTACTGCTAATGTTCAGCTTGGTGATACCGTAAAAGTAATTAAGACTGAAAAAATGTATTATGTTGTTGATGAGAGCAAATTATCTTCTGAGGCTGGTTATTCAGTATATACTGCCGGAACTGCTACTTCTGTACCGTGGTCTGGAGTTACTGGAAAGCCTAGCAGCTATCCACCAGCATCTCATAATCATGACGAACGTTATTATACCGAGACTGAGATGAATAGTAAATTAGCTGAAAAAGCTCCAAAAGTACATACACATGTTAAAAGTGAAGTAGGTCTTGGGAATGTTGATAATACCGCTGATGCTAATAAAAGTGTTAAGTATGCTGCTTCAGCTGGAACTGCTTCATCCTGTACAGGAAACGCTGCTACCGCTACGAAAGCTACAAAATTAGCTACCGCTCGTTCAATTAACGGTACAAACTTTGATGGATCCGGCAATATCACAACGGCTTCTTGGGGTACAGCTCGTAATGTAACTATCGGAAATACAAAGAAATCTGTTAATGGTGCTAGTGATGTATCTTGGAGTTTAAGTGAAATTGGAGCTGCCGCTGCGTCTCATAGTCATAGTTATTTACCATTATCTGGTGGAACTATGACTGGAAATATTGCTTATAAAGGTTCTAAAGCTACTTATGAAATGATTAAATTCATTGATAATGTGGTTGATCAAAATGGAAATGGCATCGCAATTGGTGGTGGAGGACTTACTATTGTGGGTGGTGGCGAATCTTCTGATATAGTAAAAACCATTGCATCAAGTGGTGGAGATGAACGGTTAATACTCTCTAATGATGGTCCAATTGATATATATACTAATTGTCAAGATGGCTTGAACAAAGCTACTCATGTCACTATAGATAATTCTGGTTTATATTCAGGAACTGCTGCTAAAGCTAATTCAGTTCCTTGGTCAGGTGTTACAGGAAAACCTTCTTCTCTCCCAGCTTCAGACGTATATGCATGGGCTAAAGCTTCTACAAAACCAAGTTATACAAAAGCTGAGGTAGGGTTAGGGAATGTAGACAATACTGCGGACTCAGCAAAGAGCGTGAAATATGCAACATCTGCAGGGTCTGCATCTTCTGCAACAAAAGCAACACAAGACAGTGCGGGTCAACAGATCAATACAACTTACGTAAAGAGTTTGTCCGTAAGTGGTCGAACCATTACCATCACAAAAGGCAATGGTACTACCTCAACCATAACCACACAGGATACAAACACCGATACAAAAGTAACACAAACCGCAATCAAGTCTTCCGATTATACCAATTGGAGAACGATTCCATGGGGATCTTCCAATAATGGTTCTGAAGGATTTACGCCAACTACTGTTACCGATGTGATGTATTCTGACCCGAATCTTACCTATCAACCATCCTCTGGTACCCTTCGAGCAAAGACGTTTAAAGGTACACTAAATGGAACCGCTTATGAAGCAAATCTCGCATGGGGTGGACATAACTTCGCAGGATCTTATGGACCAATTGATGCCGCTATGATTCCAACTCTTGGAGCAAACCGTTTAGCATTTATTCCTCCAGAATCAATTACCGTAACGTATTCCAGAGACGGCGGTTCTACATGGTCAGATTATGGAGCAAGTTCTGATACAAAACGCGGACTATTCTCAACCGGATCAAACCTCACAATTGGAAAAGCAGACTCTACCAATAAAGCAACTGCTAACTCTACGAAGTATCAGTTACGTATTACCATTGATACTGATAAAGCAAGTGTATATACGGTATTGAACAAATTCGCGATTTCTGTTAGTACCAACGGATCAAATTCCTGTTGGTGCACTATTGATGCTTCTTTGGAAAAAACACCAACCACCTGGGTAAACTTCGCAAAACAAGTAAGTGTTTCTGGCTGGTCTGGATGGAATATCATTAATACGGATGGACTTACTACATATGGAAATAATCCGTCAGTACAATATGGATTAGTACGTTTTACATTTGGAGCGAATGGTGGAAGTACTACTTATACGGGATTGCAGGTTTTACAAATTCTTGGATTTGGTGGTTTTGGTTGGTCGACTCCGTCAAATATGGCACGTCATGGACATTTGTATAATTATGATATCTGGCAGAATGCGTTCTTCCCAGCTCAAGTTAATGCAAATAATATGCTTATGAATACATGTGTCAATTGTTCCAACTGGAACGACGCAGTAAAAACTGGTTGGTATATGGCGTCTGGAGCAAGCAATGCACCAACTTCTGGTGCTTGGTATTTTGGTATGGTAATTGCTCATAACAGCAACTATGTAATTCAGGAATTATATCAGTTTACCGCATCTACCGATGCCAAATCTATTCCAAAATACATTCGTGCAAAAATGAACGGCACTTGGGGTTCTTGGACTGACGTTACAGTGCAGGTAAAAGTACCATCTGGAGCAAAATTCACTGATACAAACACCTGGAGGCCATTGGGTACAACAGGTGATACAGCTTGCGCTGGTAATGATTCTCGTCTTTCAAATGCTCGTCCTGCAAGTGATGTATATGCTTGGGCGAAGGCAAGCAGCAAACCAAGTTATAGTTGGGGAGAAATTACTGGAAAGCCATCTACTTTTACGCCTGCTTCACATACACATAATTATGCTGGATCATCTTCAGCCGGAGGAAATGCAAATGCAGCTGTAAAATTAGCTACTGCAAGATCTATCAATGGAACTAATTTTGATGGTTCAGGGAATATTACAACAGCAAACTGGGGAACAGCAAGAACTATTACTGTAGGAAATACTGGTAAGTCAGTAAACGGATCAGGAAACGTATCATGGTCACTTGGTGAAATAGGTGTTCATGTGTCAAACAAACAACCTGCTGCTTCTGATGGTAAAAATGGAGATGTTTGGATTGTTTATGAAGGATAATAAAAATAGAAAGGACGGTGAGGCTTATGTCTTGTAGTAATAATTGCGGTACTGCTTGTTCAGGAGACTGTACTGGCACTTCTTCTGGTAACTGTGGTGGTTGCGGTACTTCATGTTCTACCAGTTGTTCTACTGTTTGTTCTGGTCAATGTAAAGGTGGCTGCGGTAGCAATGGATGTTCGTCCTCTTGTTCTGGGTTATGTATGGATGCTTGTACAACAGGCTGTACCGGATGTAAAGGTTCTTGCAACACTACTTGTACTGGCTCTTGCACAGCTTCTTGCGCCAATGATTGTTCAGGGAGTTGTTCAGGGAGTTGCTCAAGTACATGTACGGCAACTTGCGCCAATTCTTGCAATAATGATTGTTATGGTTGCTCTGGTTCTTGTTCTGGTGGATGCTACGGTTCATGTGATACTACTTGTACTGCTGAATGCGTAGATACATGTAATGTAAGTTGTAAAACTACATGTACAGCGACTTGTGCAGATGATTGTACCGGTGGATGTAAAGGTACATGTACAGGTGGCTGCGGCAGTTCTTGCGATAGTACTTGTAGCGGAACTTGCTCTGGTACATGTAATAATAACTGCACATCTGTTTGCTCTATAGGTACAACCTATGGCACTGCTAAAGAAGTTATACAAAATTATGATTACACGGGAAAAGTTCAAACCGTTACTCTTAAACCGGGTAAATATAAATTAGAATGTTGGGGTGCTCAAGGTGGTTACCGTTCTTCTTCTGATTATGGAGGAAAAGGTGGATATTCTGTTGGATATTTGACTCTTATGAAAGACACTAATGTATATATTTATGTTGGTGGATCCGGAAATTCAGTAGATAGTGCTACAAATGGTATATATAATGGAGGATTCAATGGTGGTGGAAAACGATTTACATATAAAGGCGGCGGCGGAGCCACTGATATCCGTATTGGTCAAGATTCTCTATTAGCCAGAGTTATTGTAGCTGGGGGTGGAGGTTCTGATGGAGCTTCTAATAAACACGGAATGTTCGGTGGTGGAGTAAATGGAGGTACTTCTTCCGAAAGTTATGGATCTGGAGGATATGGAGGAACTCAAACAGGAAACTCTTGGCAATCTTCTAGCTCAACTCAGTCTAATACAGCATCATCATATTCTGATGCTTACGCCGGTTTTGGTTTCGGTGGTAATGGAGTTTATTATTCCAGCGGATATGGTGGAGCTGGTGGAGGCGGCTGGTATGGTGGATCAGGCGCATATCCAGATGGTTCCGGAGATGATGACCGTGGTGGCGGTGGAGGATCTGGATATGTTTATACCGGACCAACTGCATCTAATTATCCATCTGGATGTTTGTTAAACTCATCATATTATTTAACTGATGCCCAAACTATCGGCGGAGATCAGTCATTTATATCTCCTACTGGAAGTAGTGAAACAGGCCATACTGGAAATGGGTACTGTAGAATTACATATTATAAACCTAATATTTGTTTTTATTCTAAAGTCAACTCTGTAATAAAACCGTCCGTTTTCGTTGTAAAACAAAATAATAAAATATATGATAATGCTTCTGGCACTATAAATGTTTCTTATACTGGAACTATGCAGCAAGTAAATCTCCCTGCAGGTAAATACATTTTAGAATGCTGGGGTGCTCAAGGTGGCAATTATTATAATAATTATTATGGAGGAGCTGGAGGTTACGCTAAAGGAACATTAACTCTTACTTCTACGACAACACTATATGTATATATAGGAGGACAAGGCGTTGGAGGTAATGGAACTTATAGCAATATTATTATTAATGGAAGTACTTGTAGTAACTTTCATCTTGGAGGTTTCAATGGCGGCGGAGCTGGACGCCTCTCTGGTTCTGGCGGTGGTGGAGCCACTGATATTAGAATAGGGCGAGATTCTCTTTATGCTCGTATAATTGTTGCTGGAGGCGGAGGTGGCGCTGGTGTTACTTCTTCCAGTTACAACTACACTGAAAGTAACCAAACAATTTATACTGCTGGATGTGGCGGTGGAGAAATTGGTGGAGATGGACTTTATAACCATATTAATGGAGATACCAGCGGCTATAGATGTGGATATGGTGCTACTCAAACAGCTCCAGGTGGTGTGTGGAATTACTCACCTGCTCCGACTGGTCATGGTGCTGGATTTGGTTTTGGTGGAATTTCTTATTATGGCGGTTACTCTTCCGGCGGAGGAGGCGGCGGCTGGTACGGAGGCGGCGGAGCCTATGATAATGATTCCGACTCTGATGGACGTTGGGGTGGCGGAGGTTCAGGTTATGTATATACTTCTGCTACTGCTGCCAATTATCCCTCCGGAAACTTTGTAAATTCTACTTATTATTTAGCTGATACATCTCTTATTGCCGGAATAAATTCCATGCCTAGTCCAAGTGGTGGTACAGAATTACACGGACATCAAGGAAATGGATATTGTAAAATTACTAGAATATCAAATGCAAAAGCTTATGTTAAAGTAAATGGAGTTTGGAAAGAGGTCTAATTAATTTAGGCCTCTTATTTAATATTGGAGGTAAAATATATGAAACTTATTTTAAAAGATGGACAAGAATTAACTATTACTCGTGCAAACGATATGTATTCATATGACGGTCTTAAGGATGGTCTTGGATGCGATATGAATAAAAATGCCATTGCTTCTATCGTTATATTTAATCCAGATAAATCTTTAGAAACTATTAGAGATATGTTAGCCGGGGACAATAGAACAGGATTTAGAATTATTTATGGTAATACGCAAAAAGATTATAATGGAATGAAAATTGATAGTATTTCAGAAGAAATTTCAAACGAAAGAAGTATTATTAATATTTCATTAGCAACTGATGAAAATTACACTCCTGATGAAGGAACAAAATCAGAGACAGAAACTGTAGTTAAAGACACTGCTAAAGATACTGTTAAAGAAGATAAATAATTAATAGTAGAAAGGAATATAAGGAT
>NZ_JACOQG010000019.1:0-64990 GCF_014297245.1 Blautia difficilis
ACCCCCTTGAAGACGACGAGGTAGATAGGGCAGAGGTGGAAGTGTGGCAACACATGGAGCTGACTGTTACTAATCGGGTGAGGGCTTGACCAAAACGCAGGAAGTTAATTCTCAAGGAATGTCAACATGTATGTAGTTTTGAAGGTGCAAAAACCTTTATTCCTCCTTAGCTCAGTCGGTAGAGCATGCGGCTGTTAACCGCAGTGTCGTTGGTTCGAGTCCAACAGGGGGAGCTTTCGGAACATGAAGTCCGATATGTAAAAGTGATACCAGGCTCCATGGTCAAGCGGTTAAGACACCGCCCTTTCACGGCGGTAACAGGGGTTCAAATCCCCTTGGAGTCATTATACAAAGTTTTTGTATAATTTGTAAAATATAATATGGTGCCATAGCCAAGTGGTAAGGCAAAGGTCTGCAACACCTCTATCCCCGGTTCAAATCCGGGTGGCACCTCTGGAACTTCAGATAAATTATATCTGAAGTTTTTTATTTGATTTAAATTTGAGATAGAATAAAAACGCCGGTATATTGTGTAAAAAGCACAGTATACCGGTGTTTTATGCTTAAAAAGAAAGATCAGCTGTTTAGAATTCCGGCAGCTCTGAGACTAGAGAGAAGCTGATTAAACTGGGTTACAACATCTGTCTGACCTGTAGCATCTGCTACTGCTGCGGCAGATGTTACAGGACCAGCCGGACCTGTGGCACCGGTAGGTCCAGTTGGTCCAGTAGCTCCGGCAGGTCCGACAGGTCCGATAGGTCCAGTTGGTCCAATAGCTCCGGCAGGTCCTGTAGCTCCGCTAGCGCCTGTGGCACCAGTAGCTCCTGTGACTCCGGCAGGCCCCTGAGGTCCTATTGCACCAGTAGCACCGGTAGCTCCTGTGACTCCGGCAGGCCCCTGAGGTCCTATTGCACCAGTAGCACCGGTAGCTCCTGTGACTCCGGTTGGCCCTGGATATCCCTGTATACCAGGTTCTCCCTGAGGTCCCTGGGGACCGATAGGACCAGCCGGTCCGGGACAACCTCTGGGCCCAGTAGGTCCGGTACAGCCTCGTGGTCCGGGAGGACCCTGACAGTCACAGCAGCAGCGATTGCTATTGTTACAGCAGGAAGTGCCGGAAACATCGCTGGTCAGTGATTCAAGTGACTGCTCTTTGAGAGGATGACGATGAAACAACATGCATTTTACCTCTGATATTAAGAAGTTTCACTATTATTATATGGAGAATGCCAGATACTGTTCACAGATTACAAATTCTTTGCTACTTGTCTGAAGCCAATAATTGTTTCGCCCTTTGTCAGGAAAAACCATGCTTATGTGAAAAATATTGTTGATTTTGGATAATACAGGGCTCATCAGGATGAATTTTAGCCGCTGTTTGAAGGCAGTCAAAGGAGGTTTTGTATTGCCCAAGTTTGTCATAACAGACGCAGAGCTGTACCAAAGGAAGAAAATCATGGCAGTCAGGGATAAAAAATCCCCCATTTTGTTCACAGTAAGGTGCATTTAATGCTTGCTGATACCAGTAAACAGCAGAGATAAAAGCTGATTTTTCCAGAAAAAGATTTCCAAGTTCATAGCATATTTCAGCACGGGGAACATCAAACTGAAAGCTTTTAAAAAGAATATTCATTGCTTTATCATTTTCACCAAGGGCACGGTAACAGTAACAGAGTTGCAGACAGGCATCCAGTTGGTTTTCCTGCCATGCTTCGGGATTTTCCAGAAAGTGAAGAAATACAGCCGCAGATTCTCGATAAAGCTTATGATAGAAAAGTTCTTTTCCATAATAAAATTCCTGACGGGAGTCTAAAACTTCAGCATTTTCGAGCATGTGCTGATAAATCCGAAGATTGCGGTCTGGATCAGAAATCTTAATTTTGCGATGTTCAATTTGAATAGGAGAGTAAAGAAGCTTACCGGAAAGAATGATTGCTTCATGTACCTTTCCACACCATCTGAAATTACAGGAGGTTTTTAAAATACGCTCCCGGTAATAAGAAAATGCAGGAGACTGATCTGTATGGAAAGCTGTAATATATTTCATCATTACGATATCAGTGTCAGAAGGAAGAGAAGTTTTTAGGGAAGAAAGGAGAGTCAGATTAGCAGGAGTGATCAGATCATCCGCATCCAGCCACATCCAGTAGTCTGTGTGGACTTTTTCTAAAAGAAAATTTCTGGCAGCAGAAAAATCCTCGCACCAAGGAAAGTCAAATACCTGAGCTCCATATTTACAGGCAATTTCTTTCGTCTGGTCGACGGAACCGGTATCTGCAATGAGAATATGATCTGCAATATCAGTCATTAGTGAAAGAATTCGGGGAAGAACATCTGCTTCGTTTTTGACGATCATGCATAAACTTAGAGAAATCATACAATAGATAATACTCCAGGACACTATTGCAACAAGATATGTGAGATTAGCGTGAAATATGATAAAAACCGTAACTGTAAAAAGTTACACAGCTACGGTTTTGGCATATATTATTCATCAAATTCTGCAGTGACGATAAATCCTCGGGGAGTATGCTCAATATTCTTGATAATACCTTTTCGGGATTTGATCCGTCTGGCATTGGGATAGCATCCTGACATGGCTACGGCTGGTTCAATAATGTAACTGTAATTCATGAAGGATTGGTATTCGGTGATTTCTACTTCATCACCGATTTCAATCAGTCCCTGACGCTCCATTTTAAATTTTTCCTGACGCATGGAATAACCCTTCTTTCGTTAATATTATTTTATTGATAGTATAAATATCTGATCGTTGTGAACCTTACCTTTATATTAACACATATGAGTAAATGAAGAAAGTCCTGTATTACTGTTCACTGGCAATATCCCGCGAAGCGTGTTGCTGGGAACGGAGTGAGCAGTAACAGTCCTGTAAAAAGGGTACTTGCTTTTGTAGAATGAATTGTATATAATATTATAGAAGTTTTCTATCAAAACAATAAGAAAACAGACTCGAAATTATGAATAGAAATTATCGGCTGAAAGGGTAACAAGTAATGCGTAAGATTATAGTCTGTGATGATGTGGAATTGGAAAGACAGCTTTTAAAGGATATATTACATGAATATTTTGAAGAAATTCATGAGGAGATTTTGGTCGAGGAATATTCTTCCGGTGAGGTACTTGTAGCTGACGCTGAGGAGGGATACCTGGAGGGAGAATTGCTTTTTCTGGATATCTATATGGACCAGTTGAATGGTATGGAAACAGCCAGAAAACTTCGTGCGCTTTCCTGCAATATACCGATTATATTTCTGACAGCATCTCCGGATTTTGCTGTTGAGAGTTATGAGGTACAGGCATCAGGATATTTGTTGAAATCCTTTTCCGAGGAGAAAATAAAGAAGCTTTTGAATCGTATTCTGAAGACGGATATGCAACGCAGGGTTGCAATTAAAAGTAAACGTCAGTATCGATATCCATATACGGATGATATTGTATATGTTGAAAGCGATAAGCATACTATTACACTTCATTTGTCCGATCAATCAGAAATTGTAGCCCAGGATAAGCTTATAGAGATTGAAAATAGAATAAATGAGAAGAGATTTTTGCATTGTCACCAGAGTTATCTGGTAAATATGGATTATATAAAAGATGTAAAAGATGATTTTGAATTACAGGATGGGACAATAATTCCTATTCGTGTTCGAGGAAGGAAAGAAGTGTTGGATAGGTATAATGAGTATTTTTCCAGTCATTTTGAATAAAGTATTTCACTATCATTGAGGAATATGCCTGAAAAAATGAGGAAAATGCATAAATAGGAAATTTATAAAAAAGTTTGATATAATACATCATGAAGGAAGAAAAGCCTGATTCAAAACGCGGAAAATGAATGATCTTTTTGCGATGCTGTGAGGCAGACAAAAAATGAAAATTGGAAAAGTGTGTATGAAAATCCCCTCAGTACAGGATGTGTCCGCGTCATCTGAACCTGAGGGGATTTTTTTGAAAAAATTACAGTGCCAGCTCCAATGAGGTATCAGCAAAGAAAGTATTGGCATTGTATAGATATAGTACTTCCTGAACATTCTCAACCTGAAGCAGTTGTTCCAGATCTCCATAGTAATAACGGGGATCGATCATAATGATTTTACGGTAATGCTGTGCAAGAAATGGCACGAAACTGTTGGCATAAGAATCCTTCAGAACCAGAAGGGTATTATTACTTTCCGTGGGGGTGCTGATTTTTATTTGTGCATGATTACCGCCGAAGAACAGGGCATATTTATCTCTGGTATTAAGCTTTGAAGTGTCATAGAAGCTTGCTGATTTTTTCTGTTCATCTACATAATTAACAACTGAGGAAAGAGTATTATCTCCATTAGGAAGGAAAACATCAAGTTCATCGGTTTCACCGGAACGGAAACCGCTTTTGGCAGAGAGTGTTCCTTTGAACGTCTGGGATACAGGAGCTTTATCATAAGAGTCAGAGGAGATATCGATTCCCATAACAGCAGCTGCCTGGAGATAAGCGTAGTAGGCACCCAGAGTGGTCCAGTGATGATCCGTGTGATAATAAAGATCTTCTGCTTTGTGATCAGTAAAGGTATCACGAATATCAATAAAAGTAACTCCTGCAGAAGTGAGAGAATCCTTCAGCTTGTCTATCCAGGGATTCTGATCGTCAGCAGGTGCAAAAGCAGGGAGGTTTGATTTCAGGATGTTTACTGAATTGGGAGCTATCAGTGCATATTGTTTCAGATCTGGATGCTTCTGCGCGAATGAGGTCATAGCATTGACTGTAGCATCATATTGAGTCTGAGAAGGAGCGTTAAAGGCTTCCATCAGATATCCATTTTTGCCAAGATACACACCATTTTCCTCCACTTTACCCATCAGCCTGTCTGTAGTGGCTTTTAAAGTAATCCACATATCACGAAGGGGGAATTGATCGTTCTCATAGGTTTCAAATTGTTTTTCATATCCTCCGGAGATTATTTGATCCAGTTTCAGGGCAGGCCTGGATGCCAGTATCCGGTTTTCCTTTTCGGAGAATCCGGTGTCAGGCAGGATAATACTGCTTACCAGTACAATTACAGGAAGCAGAAAAAAAAGAAGTCCTAATCTGTGAAAGAATAGTCGGTAATTTCTCAGTGATTTTTTCATAGGTACCGTCCCTTCTAAAATTTCGCGTATAAAAATGGTGTATAGGAATTATAAACCATATAGGCTACAGATAATGCCAGCAGTATAAGATTTATAAGCAGTGCTGCTGCTGGTTTCTGCTGAATCAGTCGCCTGAAACGTCGGTACAGTCCGGGTCTGCATGCCAGGATACTAATGATAAAAAGTATCAGGCCTGTTTTCAGATAATAAAGTGCAGTTGTGTCTGCAAAGCAGCTGGCTCCTATACCAAACAGTGCACCCAGATAATGGCCAAGTGCAGAAAAGTTTGTCTGACTGAAAAATACCCATCCAATCATGACTGCAACCATAGTATAGGCTGTGCGCAGCCAGGAAGGGAGTCTATCTAATAAGTTATTTAGTACAAATTTTTCAAGTAAGAGGAGAAGGCCGTAGTATAGTCCCCATAACACAAAGTTCCAGCTTGCACCATGCCATAGTCCGGTCAGAGCCCAGACAACCAGAATATTTCGGATATGTTTTATGACTGAGACACGGTTTCCTCCAAGAGGAATGTAGATATAATCCCGAAACCAGCTTCCAAGGGAAATATGCCAACGTCTCCAGAATTCGGAAACACTTGTGGAGATATATGGATAATCAAAGTTTTTGTTAAAATCAAATCCCAACATTTTTCCCAGCCCAATGGCCATGTCAGAATAGCCGCTGAAATCAAAATATATTTGCATAGTGAAAGCCAGAATTCCAATCCATGCGGTAAGCACGGACATTTGAGTATTACTGCAGATTCCTGCATATAGAGCAGATAGATTATCAGCCAGGAGTACTTTTTTTGCAAGACCCTTAATAAAAAGTTCTGTTCCTGCACCAAAGCGGGAAATATTGACAGAACGTCTCTCAAGTTGTTCCTGGATATCTGCATAGCGGATAATAGGACCTGCAGCAGTATAAGGAAACATGGTGCTGTAGGTTGCAAAGGTAAGAAAGTTCTGTTGTGCTGTAATCTTACTTATATATATATCAAAGAGATAGGACAGGTTCCTGAAGGTATAAAAGGAAAGCCCGATTGGCAGAGAAAGTTCCGGATGGGAAATATGAATGCCTGTAATTCCGCCAAAGGTATCCAACAGGAAACCATAATATTTAAAAAATACAAGAATGCCAAGATTGATAATGATAGCAAAAACAAGATTCAGTTTTTGCTTTTTATCATCATAATAAAGCCGCTCCAGTTCAGTCCCCATATAATAGTTAAATACGCTGGAGAAAAGCATAAGAATCACATAAACAGGTTCTCCCCATGCGTAAAATATAAGACTGCCTAAAAAGAGCAGCAGATTGCGAAGCTTTCCCGGAACCAGATAATAGATCAGCATAAAAACCGGAAGAAAGCAGAAAATAAAAAAGATACTGTTAAATACCATAACGAATGTTCTCCAATCTGCCTTATATCAAGGATAGAAATGCATGCTGCCAGCTATGGGCATTGGCTCCACACATGTAATATACATAGTTTCCTTTTTTTCCTACAGCTGCATTATTTAAGAGAGCCATCTGGTCTGTACCATATCCTTCGAATACATTTTTCTGACTAGACAGGTGTGTCTGGGCGTTTTCCAGCAATATCTGTGCCTGGGCACGGTCTTTGGCTTTCATAATGCAGATTTCTTCAACAGCCATAGGAGAGGAGGCCTTGTAAAAGAAAAAACCGTCAATATCCCGCTCTTCTGTTTGATAATAGCGTTTCAGATCAGCGCGGGTTTCTTGATTCAGTGCAGTGATGGCCTGATCTTTTTCCATAGACTGGGCAATCTGATCCATGGAAATGTTCCGGGCATTATCGGAGGAGTAAAGTGCTGTAAGATATATTACAAGCAGAATCACCAACCCGGTCTTTATAAGTATATGCTTATTTATTTTCATGTCTGTAACCCCGCTGCCTGTGCCATATGTGTGAGCCATTTAGGGTAATAATCCTGGATCACATGCTCACCGTCCGGTTCGTACAGGTCCTCTGAGCTTCCCTCCACAATGGCGGAATTGTCAATAAAGGTACATCCCATTTCCTGACAGAGACTGATAAGTCCTTCGTTATACTGCGGATAATAGGCAAGATCAGGAGTCGCTTCAATAGCAGCATCCGTGATCGGAAGAATACAGTTTATGTAAATTGGGATATCCGGCAGTGCTTCCTGGATCTTGACAATTTGTTTTTTATAATCTGCTACAAATCCAGAAGAATCAGCTCCGTAAATTTCCAGGTCATTGGAACCGAAAGCCATGAAAACATGACTGGGATTCAGGCTGATCGCAGTAGCAATCTGTTCATCAGCTCCGGACACACTTAATCCAAGCTTGGCTACTACCACATCAGTATCCAGATATCCATATTCCACAATAGAATTTGTGATGGAATCTCCAAGAATGACGCTGCCGGCAAAGGCCTGGCGGATCTGCACATCATCGAGAACAGTGCTGCTGTCCATATTGCGCAGAGAATCATCTTCTTCCGATTTTTTCAGATTCTGAAGCTGCTGCTCAGTCTGAGCAATATCTGCGTTTTCCAGTTCCTGAAGTTTGGCTACGTTCTCCTGGCAGATCCTATCATCGCTGGAGCCTGGTCGACTGTATAAAAAGACAATGCTTCCCACAAGGATAAGCCCTGCGGGAATAAGGAGTAAAAGCTTATTAAAATCTTTGTTTTTCAAAATAAATCCTTCCTGAAGTTCAATTGCGAAATGTATCGAATTTATTATAATACGTGAAAAAAAAACTTCAAGGAAAAATTCACAGCTTTTTCATATTTTTATAAAAAGTGATGGAGTTGTGTGTGGACGTTTGGAAAAATTAGAGGTATACTTTTATTATCTGAGCGGATATGTCATCTGTCGGGTTACTTGTCTTTGATAAAGAAAATAACCGGAAGAGAGACAGAACTGTAAAAATAATTGTCAGGAGGATTCATCTGTGGAGAAAAAAACTTCAAAGTTTCTTAGAGGGGAAATTCTTTCCTCAATCTGTTACATTGCTTTGGGATTGTGTCTGGTCCTGATCCCGGATCAAACAGTAAACATTATCTGCAAGGTAGTATTTGGGCTGGTTATGATCGCGGCGGGAATTTACCATATTATAATTTATGCTGCTGAAAAAGAGAAGGCAACGGTACTGGATCTGTTTACCGGAGTGATTGCTGCTGTTCTGGGAGTATTTCTTTTTTTTACGCCACAGATTGTGATTAAAATTCTGCCATACCTGCTGGGTGCTTTTGTAGTAGTTGACAGCATCTGGAAATTTAAGGGCAGCAGCAAATTGAAAAAGGTAAATCAGGGACAGTGGAAGGTGCTTTTGATCGGCAGTCTGATTTTTCTGGTACTGGGAGTCGGAGTGATGGCCTATCCTTTTAAAAAAGTTTCCAGAATGATTTTGGTTAGTGGAATACTTTTGATAGTAAATGGTGCTGCAGATTTTGTATTTTTGATTTTGATGAAGGTATGTCTGAAAAAGGGACAGAAGCGTATGCTGGAGAAAGAGCAGCAGAATAATGTTTCAGATGAAGCAGCAGATCAGACAGAGGATTCTGAGAATGTGGCAGAAACCAGTATGCCTGAAACTCAGGAAGAAAATAAGGCAGTTGTGGAAGTTCCGGAGGAACCGGCAGTGGAAACAGCAGTACCTATAGAATTGGAAACAGCTGAGACTGCAGATGCAGCAGAGGCAGAGGCTGTGTTTTCTATGGAAGAGAATCCCGATAAAGCAGAAGAAAGCCCCAACAAAGAAATTCAGTCTATGCTGAAAAATCATGATGAACCGCTGGAAGAGTGGAAAGACTAAAGAAAGTGAAAAGCGGTTTCAAAAGGGAACAGGAAAATTATGAAAAAAAGAACGCCAGTTATTATGAATATGTCCGGAATATATAGAGAAGAAAAATTCTGGAAGGGACAGGAAACTGTCTGGGTAGAAGCAGAAGATATTACCGGTACGAACTGTTATTGTGATGAAGACGCAAGAACTGAGATCAGTTGTCGCATAGATAAATTTTCACCGGAAGGAGTCCATTTTATTGACTCCGGAAACTATCATTATCTTACGCGTTTGTGGATTGGGAAAATCCAACAACCTTTCAGGCTTCTGGTGTTTGATAATCATACAGATATGCAGCCTCCTGCTTTTGGGGGGCTGTTGTCTTGCGGAGGATGGATCGCAGCTGCATTGGAGGAACTTACAAATCTGCGACAGGTGATCCTGATCGGTCCGGATGAAAATGCATATAGCCAGGTAGATGAGAGGCTTCGGAAAAAAGTGGTATTTCTTTCCAGAGAGACCCTTTTGACAATGGAGGAGGAAGAAATCTGCGGTTTCCTGAAAAAGGTTATGATGGACAGTGAATTACCTGTTTATCTTTCGGTTGATAAGGATGTGCTCGGTTCAAAAGAGGTCTCAACTGCCTGGAGTCAGGGAGATATGAAACTTACCACTTTACTTGCAGGTGTAAAAACCATGCTGGAGTGTGGAAAAAGCAATGAAGATCGGTTTCTGGGAGTGGATATCTGCGGAGAAGCTGATGTAAACGGTATTCATGATAACGATGGCAATGACAGGGCAAATTTACAATTGCTGAAGTTGCTGTGTATATAATAGGAAAATAGAATCAGAAAAAATATTGTTTTTTATATTTTGAAATAAAAAGCAGATGAGGAGAAATGACAGTTTATGAAAAACGAGCTTTTAAGAATCGGTCCGCTGACTCTTTATGGTTATGGTTTTATGATTGCTATAGGAGTGCTGGCAGCCTGGCTGGTGGTGGAACAGAGGGCAAGAAAGCTGCATCTGGCCTGTGAGCATATTTTCTATTTAGTGCTCTGGTGTGTTCTGGGTGGATTTGCATCTGCAAAAATTCTGTTCTGGATTACAGAATGGAAAGAAGTGATCCGGAATCCGTTGGAGATGCTTAGTTCTGATGGATTTGTGGTCTATGGAGGAATTATAGGAGGAATCCTTGCAGGCTGGATTTACTGTAAGGTAAAGAAATTAAATTTTTTAACGTATTTTGACCTGATGATGCCTTCCATTGCACTGGCACAGGGATTTGGAAGAATCGGATGCTTTCTGGCAGGATGCTGCTATGGAAAGGAAGCTTATGGAAGACTGTCAGTGATTTTTACAAATTCGGATTATGCACCTAATAATATTCCGCTGATTCCCACACAAATTTATTCCAGTATTCTGGACTTTTTGCATTTTTTCCTTTTACTTTATATTGCCAGACATAAAAAGGCAGAGGGAGAAGTAGCAGCCTGTTATTTGATCTTTTACAGTGTGGGACGTTTTGTATTGGAATTTTTCAGGGGAGATCTGGAAAGGGGAAGTATAGGAGTTTTATCTACCTCTCAGTTTATCAGTATTTTTACAGGAATCGTCGGAATGGTAATGCTTGGAGTAATAAAGAAAAGGACAAAGAAGTAAATATTCAAGGATAAATACTATTTTTATGTTTTATGGCATAGCCTGTAATAAATCCTGCATGTGAGGATTCAGTATGTTCGGGTCAGCAGATGTTGAAAAGAATTTTATAAATATGCAGCAGGGAATCTCCGGTTCTTCTTCTGGGCAGAATATAGCACCTGCCCAGAACCAGGAATACGGAGATTTTATTCTGAGAAACTGGGAAATGATTCCGGAGGCTGACATGAAACGGATGAATGCTGTTTTTCAGAAAGTAAATGAAATGTCCGGCATTCTTTATATTCCTTTGGAGCAGGCCGGAGTTTTGGAAATCAATTCCTATACCTATTCGTCTATTCCCAAGTGCTATAGTCCTATGGATATAAATGCTATGGATGCCGGGGGAATCAGTCAGAGCTATAATCAGCCGTATCTGAAGCTACAGGGTGAAGGAGTAGCGATAGCTGTGATTGATTCGGGAATTGACTATACACATCCGGTTTTTCGTGAAGGAGACAGGAGCAGGATCGCTTATTTGTGGGATCAGACAATAATGGGAAGTGGAAATGAAGCAGTTCCTTATGGGAAAGTCTTTGTGCGGGAAGAAATTGAGCAGGCGATCAAATCAGAAAATCCCTATGAGACAGTACCGTCCCAGGATGAAAATGGACATGGAACAGCATTGGCTGGTCTGGCAGCTGGAAATGTGGTCCCTTCTGAAAATTTTTCCGGAGCAGCACCTGGAGCAACTCTGATCATTGTGAAACTGAAGAAGGCTAAGACATACTTAAAAGAATTTTATCAGATCCCGCCTTTGGCAGAAGTTTATCAGGAAGATGATATTATGCTTGGAGTGTCTTATGCAGTTCGAATGGCAAAGAAAATGGGAATGCCTGTATCAGTCTGTTTGGGACTTGGAAGCAGTCAGGGAGCCCATATTGGAGACAGTGAACTGAGCCGGTATTTGGATTATATTAATGAAGATGCAAATATTTCTGTATCTGTGGCTGCGGGAAATGAAGGCATTGCGCAGCACCATTTTACAGCTGAATTATCAGAAGAGCAGGAAACAGTGGAGTTGAAAATCGGAGAGCAGGAAGGGGGATTTTATACAGAATTCTGGGGAAATCCACCGGATGACTATAGGATTTCGGTTCAGTCACCGGCAGGTGAGATTCTGGATATCAGTACTTCTATTGGGTCTGTGACTCAAAAGTTATCATTTATTTTTACTGCGACACAGGTTTTGGTGAATTATGTAAAAATGGAACGATCTACCGGAAAGCAGCTGATTTATTTCCGGTTTCTTCATCCGGCCTCTGGAATCTGGAAAATTCATGTACAAAAGGAGAAAGGACCGGGAAACAGATTTCATATGTGGCTACCTGTACAGGGATTGATTTCACAGGATACTTATTTTCTGCAATCGAATCCCTATTCTACAGTGACTGCTCCGGGAGATTCTGTGCGAAGTATTACTGCTACAGCTTATCAGTATAGGGATGCCAGTCTTTTTTTCCAGGCTGGTCGGGGCTTTACTCCGGATGGACAGGTAACACCGGATCTGGCTGCACCGGGAGTGGAACTGACAGTGCCTCTGAATAGAATGCAGAATTTTGGGAAAGCAACAGGAAGCAGTTTGTCTGCAGCGATTACCTGTGGAGCAGCAGCTTTGTTGCTGGAATGGGCAATTGTCAGAGGAAACCTTCCTTATGCAACAGGAAGTGCTGTGAAATTTGCCTTGCAGAAAGGAGCTGTGCGGGAGGAGAGGATGAATTATCCTAATCCTGAGTGGGGATTTGGAAGATTGTCTGTAATAGACAGCATACCGGAATAAGAAATACTTCTATAAAAAAGTAAGATTTTTTGGTATACTTGTAAGGTAAGAAATCAGAAAAACAGTAGGAGGAAAAGGATGGATCAGGCAGAAAAGGATAAAATAATCCATAAATTAATTGATGCACACAGAACGATTTCCACAATGGAGAGCTGTACCTCCGGCTTGATCGCATCGACGATCACAGACACAGAAGGGGCATCTGCAATTTTTCCTGGAGGGTATGTTACTTATTTGAATGAGACCAAGATATTCATTGGTGTGGATAAAAATGTGATTTCCCAGTATGGTGTATATTCAAAAGAATGTGCAGAAGAAATGGCAAAAACAGTACAGAAAAAAATGAAAACGGACATTGCCATAGGAATAACCGGAACTACCGGGAACATTGATCCAAACAATGCAGACAGTGTTCAGGGAGTGGCTTTTTTCTGCATCCTTGTGCATGAGAAACCTTATGTTTTTGAGGTGCATGCAGAAGTTTCCGGCATGAGCCGCCATGAGATAAAACTTTTATACACAGACAGGGTATTCCAGGAACTAAAAAAACTTGTAAAATAAGGGGATTTTTCTGAAATTACTGTAACAGAAAATAAAAGAGGAAAAGGATAAATGAGAGATAAAGAAAAAAGTGTGATGACCACTCATTGTTATCTGGAAAAGGATGGAAAATATTTGATGCTTCACAGAATTTCCAAAAAAAATGATGTGAATAAGAATAAGTGGATTGGTATAGGAGGACATTTTGAAGAGGGAGAAAGTCCGGAAGAATGTCTGTGCAGAGAGGTTTACGAAGAAACAGGGTATCGATTGCGTTCCTGGAAATTCAGAGGAATTGTAACCTTTACCCAGGAAGGGTATGGGACAGAGTATATGTGTCTGTATACTTCAGAGGAATTTGAGGGAATTCTCAGGGAGTGTGATGAAGGAAAATTGGAATGGATTCCCAAAGAAAAGCTTACTGAGCTGAATATGTGGCCGGGAGACAGAATCTTTAACAAGCTGATCAGAGAGAACGCACCCTTTTTTTCACTGAAGCTCAGTTATAAGGGAGATGAGCTGGTGGAAGCTGTACTTAATGGGAAAGCACTGACAGCTTCTGAAGGTGAGTGAACTGCTCACTGCCTGAGACTGCCAGTGCTTCTTAATATTACATCCTATTTGCGGTATACAAAATCCGGCAGTCCGTCTGCACCAAGGGGAATTTCTACCGTTCCCTGGATTAACGGAGCCGCGTAGTCAAGAAAATCCTGGGTTACATCTGAACCATCAGCAGTGATCCAGTCTGTAGGAACTGTTTTTTCTTCATTACAGATGGCATTGACATCTTCCAGGTTGCATTTCATGGAATATCTTCCATCAGTGCATCTCTCGCGAAGGAAAGAAACCATTTTTCCGGTTTCGCCATTCAGTGCTGCCTGTACACCAAAATTACCGGCAGTAACAGCCTCCATCTGGTCAGTGGCGGACATCATGGAGACGGAACAGCGCTGGCTGACATTAAGTTCCACAGAACGTGCTTTTACACCCAGACGGCTGCGTACCAGATTTTCCAGATATTTTCCACAACCTGCCAGCATTTTATGTCCAAAGGTATCTGTGCCTACAGAGCTGTCATATTCGCAGATGAAAGTGCCCTCTGCATCGTGGATTCCTTCAGAGACACAGACGATTACATTGCAGTTCTTTTCAAAGGATTTCTCAACAGCTTTGAGGAAAGCTTCCTGATCAAAGGTTGTTTCAGGGAGATAGATCAGGAGTGGATTGTCACCTTTGTATTTTCGGGCAAGGGCAGAGGCTGCAGTGAGCCAGCCCGCGTGACGGCCCATGATTTCTACAATAGTAACGGATTTTTTCTCATAGACATTTGCATCTATGGAAATTTCACGGACTGTAGAGGCTACATATCTGGCTGCACTTCCAAAGCCGGGAGTGTGGTCTGTATGAACCAGGTCGTTATCAATGGTTTTGGGCTCTCCGATAATGCGGATATCGCTGCCTGTCTGGGCTGCATACCGGGAAAGCTTGCTTACAGTATCCATGGAATCATTTCCGCCAATATAGAAAAACCAGCCAATGTTCATTTCTCTGAATTTTTGAAAAAGTCTGGGGTAAACCGGATCTTCCAGAGATTCAGGAAGCTTATAGCGGCAGGAGCCGAGGTAGGCACCTGGAGTAGTTTTAAGTTTTTCAAGGCTGCTTCCGGGAAGTGCTGTGGCAAAATCTAAAACAGTTCCTGCCAGAAAGCCTTCGATTCCATTTACCATACCGTAAATATGTTGAATTTGTTCGGGATGTCGTAATCCTTCGGACACAACACCGTAGAGACTGCTGTTAATGACTGCAGTAGGGCCGCCGGACTGACCGACGATCAGATTTTTTTTGGACATGAGTTACCTCCTGGATTTTTTTGTAAAAGATATGGAAATCTTTTACTTGTAAAGCTAAAACTAAAATGATTATATCATAGAGCTACTTTAAATGAAAATCTTTTTGTGATATTATGAAAATCAGATATTAGTACATGAAAATGGGGTAAGGGTATGGGAAATCTTAATCTGTATCAGGCACTGGAAATCTGGTTTGGCGGGCAACAGGAAAACCAGGATGCTAAGTATCAGGAAGCTGAGAAATATCTCAGGCTTCGGATACGTCCGGCAATGGAAATTCTTTTGGAAGAAGAGGATACAGAGAGGATGCAGTGTCTGGAGGAACAGGGCTGGTTCGGGAGGAAGGAACTGGATGGTTTTATCCATAGTGCCAGTGAGAAAGAAAAGCTTCGGTCTCTGATATGGCTGTTGCATCTGAAAAATGAAAAGTATGGATATACGGGGAAAGATTTTTCTTTGTAAAACCGGGTAAAAGATCACAGCAGGAGAAAAAGAAACAAAGAATATGAGTAATGCTGAAAAACAGGAGATTTTGGGAAAGAGTATTCTGCAGAATTGCAGAAATGAGCTGTATCTGGATTTTCCTTATCTGGACGGGGCATTTGCAGGTCTGGAATACAAGGCAGACAGTAATATTTCTACGATTGGGACAGATGGGGAGAAAATCTATTTTAATCCCAAATTTCTTATGGAGAAATATGTGGAGGATCCTGCTGCTTTAAGGAGAGGATATCTGCATATTCTGTTACATTGCCTGTATCTGCATGTTTTTCTGATACCGCAGAGTTCGGAAGCATCAGCAGAAGCTGTTAAAAGAAATGAATGGGACAGGGAATGTGATCGTTTTGTTGAAAATCTGATTGAAAAAGCAGTCCGGGAGAAAAAGATACAAAGTCTGGATAGGCGTGTCTCTGATTTTTCTGAAAAAGACGATCATTTTGACGATCATTCTATCTGGAGGATACATCAGGGATTTTCATCTGACGGCAAAAGGAGCAGGGAGAAGTGGGAACATATTTTAGCATATACTTCTCAGAATAAGACCGGAAGTCAGGGAAAGGTCGGGAGCAGGTCTGATAACCGGCAGGAAGAACTGGATAAGATTTATCGAGGCAGGTACGATTACCGGAAATTTCTGAAACAGTTTTCCAGGCCACGGGAAGAAGTGGAATTGGACACAGAGAGCTTTGATTATATATTTTATCATTATGGCATGGAGCATTATAAAAATCTTCCATTGATAGAACCATTAGAATACAAAGAAGTAAATCGTCTGGAGGAACTGGTGATCGCAATCGATACTTCCGCTTCCTGTTCCAGAGAAACAGTGCAGCATTTTCTGGGAGAAACTTATGCCATTCTCAGTGAAAGGGAGAATTTTTTTCATAAAATGAAGGTGTATATTCTTCAATGTGACTGCTTTTTACAAAAAGTGGATGTAATTCATTCTGAGGAAGAATGGAAGGAATATGCTGATCAGGTGGTGATCCAGGGCAGAGGCGGTACGGATTTTCGTCCAGTGTTTCAGTTTGTCAGGGAGAAACAGAGGAAAAAGGAATTGGAGAATCTCCGGGCATTGATTTATTTTACAGATGGTGATGGCATTTATCCCAGGCAGAAACCAGATTATGAAACTGCTTTTGTATTCCTGGAACGTTCAGAGAAAATGAAATTGGTTCCAGACTGGGCACTTTGCCTGATTACAGGGCAGAAGGAGAAAAAATGAACATACAGGAAGCGAAAAAAGAAATCTGTCATACTTTAAAAGCATATCTGATGAAGGATGAACATGGGGCATATAGTTATCCTGTTTTGCGGCAGAGACCGATTCTTCTTATGGGACCGCCCGGTATTGGGAAAACTGCTGTTGTAGAACAGGCAGCCAGGGAATGTGGGCTGGGCTGCATATCTTATACAATTACCCATCATACCAGACAGAGTGCCATTGGACTTCCGGAAATCAGTCACAGGGTTTATAATGACAGAAAAGTGACAGTGACGGATTATACCATGAGTGAGATTGTGGCATCGGTATATGATTACATGGAAGCAACCGGGAAGAAAGAGGGAATTCTTTTTATTGATGAGATTAACTGTGTGTCGGAAACATTGGCACCGGCTATGCTTGCACTGTTGCAGAATAAGACCTTTGGCAGTCATAAGATCCCGGAAGGGTGGATTCTTGTTGCAGCCGGAAATCCTCCACAATATAATAAATCTGTCAGGGAATTTGATATCGTAACGCTGGACAGGGTACGAAAAATTGAGATTGAACCGGATTGCAGAGCATGGCTTTCCTATGCTAGGGCAAACCATGTGCATAGGGCAGTGACTTCTTATCTGGAAATGAAAAAGCAGAATTTTTATTTGGTGGAAAATTCAGCAGACGGAAAATTTTTTGTTACAGCCAGAGGCTGGGAAGATTTGTCCAGACTTCTGGACAGCTATGAAAAACTGGGATTTGAAATCAGAAATGAAATAATCGAGGAATTTTTGCAGAAAGAGGAAATCGCGAGAGATTTTACTGCATATTATGGGCTGTACAGAAAATATGGACAGGATTATGATTTTTCAGGTATTTTGAATGGGACATGTACAGAAGAGGAACAGAGAAAAAAGGAGATGGCTGTTTCCCAGGGGAGCTTTGAAGAAAAATTTGCAGTGGTAAATCTTTTAAATGGGGCTCTGGACAGTGCTGCAGCGGAATATGAGAAACTGGAACAGTTTACTGAGACCTTATATTCCCAGCTGCTTTATCTGAAATCAGATCTTAAAAAGGAAAGTGAACAGGACTTCAGAAACAGACTGGATGATTTTATTCAGAAGCAGCGGCAGAGTCTGATGGTAAAAGTGGATATGGAGTTGATTTCAGTGGGGGAACACCGGCTCCAGGAGAAAACACTGAAAACTCTGGAGATATATGTGAACCGTGTAAAAGGGGAACATATCCGGGAATCTCAGGATGGTTTTGATAAAATCAGGGAGTATTTCAGGGAAGAGGTGGAAATCCGGGATAAAGAGACAACAGAAATGGAAACAAAACTTCAGCGGGCCTTTGCATTTATAAAAAATAGTTTTGGCGATGGCCAGGAGATGCTTTTATTTATTACAGAGATAACCGGAAGTCCTGTACTTGTAGATTTTATTGCACAAAATGGCTGTCCGGCTTATTTTAAATATAGCAGGACATTGCTGGGGAAAAAGAGAGAAAGAGAATTACAGAAGATGTGCCGGGAAGTATTACAATAAATGAAATATATTAAGTTATTTTGGAGGTGACTGCATGTCAGAGAAGAAACCGAAAAAAAAGAAAACAGCAGGAGATGTGATTCTCACAGTGATTCTGATCGCAGCAATTTGTGTTTTTTGCTATGCCGGCTATAATTTGTTTCATATTTATACAGAGTACAAAAAGGGAACAGATGAGTACAATCATATAGCACAGATGGCAGTGACGGAGCGTGACCCGGAGGAAGCGACGGAACCCACTGCAGAAGGGGGACTGGAGGCTCCTATGAACATTGACTTTAAATCTCTGAAAAGTGTTAATGATGATGTGGTGGGATGGATTTATGTGGAAGCTGTGCCGGATATTAATTATCCGGTTGTCCATGGAAAGGATAATGAGACTTACCTGCATCATACTTATGAAAAAAACTATAATTTTGCAGGTACCATATTCGTGGATTATGAGAATAAAGGGGATTTTAATGACTGTAATACCATTGTCTATGGACATAATATGAAAAATGGGTCCATGTTTGCTCAGCTGAAGAAATTTTCAAGTAATAGTGATACATATGAAAAGAGTAAATATTTCTGGATTTTTACACCGGAGAAAAATTACAGATATGAAATTATTTCTGCTTATACCACAGGTGCAAAAAGTGACACTTATACCTTGTTCAAAGGACCAGGAGAGGAATTTCAGGAATATCTGAAAAAGATCCGCGGTTATTCGGAAATACAGACAGATGCCGGTGATCTTACAGTAAAAGACAAGATTGTAACATTATCTACCTGTACCGGAAATCAGGCTACAAGATATGTTGTACAGGGCAGACGTGTGGATTCATTAGATGTGGCACAGTAAAAAAATACAGGAGGAACTGGAATATGTCAGGTGAGATTGAAAAATTGCAGGAGCTTGTTGATCAGTATGATAACATTGTATTTTTTGGAGGAGCAGGCGTTTCTACTGAGAGCGGAATTCCGGATTTCAGAAGTCAGGACGGACTGTATCATCAGAAGTATGACTATCCTCCGGAAACCATCTTAAGCCATACTTTTTTTATGAAGCGTCCGGAGGAGTTTTATAAATTTTACAGGGATAAGATGCTCTGCGATACAGCAAAACCAAATGCTGCCCATCAGAAGCTTGCAGAGCTGGAACAGGCGGGAAAGCTGAAGGCTGTGATCACACAGAATATTGACAATCTCCATCAGATGGCTGGCAGTAAGAAGGTTCTGGAGCTGCATGGAAGTGTGTATCGCAATTATTGTATGAAATGTGGCAGGTTTTATGATTTTGCGCATATGAAAGCTTCCACGGGAGTTCCCAGATGTGAATGTGGCGGAATCATCAAACCGGATGTAGTTCTCTATGAGGAAGGACTGGATAATCAGACAATCAATGAGGCAGTGAAAGCAATTTCAGAAGCACAGATACTCATCATCGGCGGCACTTCACTGGCTGTTTATCCTGCTGCCGGGTTGATCGACTATTTCAGAGGAGAGCATTTGGTTGTGATCAATAAATCTCCCACACCAAGAGACCGGTATGCGGATCTGTTGATTCAGGAGCCCATCGGACAGGTATTTGCACAGATTCAATGCTGATGTACCAGTGTACTGGAGTGTGTTTGAAAAAGTAGAAAGCAGAGGAGTAAAAAAATGGGACTTTCTTATGAAGTGGGCGATATCGTTACATTGAAAAAAGTCCATCCCTGTGGAAGCAGGGACTGGGAAATTTTGCGGGTAGGTGCGGATTTTCGCCTGAAATGTACAGGCTGTGGGCATCAGATTATGGTTCCGCGCAAAATGGTAGAAAAAAACACGAAAAATCTTATGAAAAAAGAAAAATAAGACTTTACAGGCCGGGAAAATTATGTTAGAATCAACACTCGTGATATATTTTATATCCTTGCTCTTTGACAGGCAAAGGGCCAACAGACCATAAGGAGGTAAAGCAAGACATGAACAAGTACGAGTTAGCATTAGTTGTTAGTGCAAAAGTTGAAGACGAAGTACGTGATGCAGTTGTTGAGAAAGCAAAAGGATACATCACCCGTTACAACGGCACTATCACAGAAGTAGAAGAATGGGGTAAGAAGAAATTAGCTTACGAAATTCAGAAAATGCATGAAGGCTTCTACTATTTCATTCAGTTTGAAGCAGACGCACAGTGTCCGGCAGAGATCGAGAGACACGTTCGTATCATGGACAATGTATTAAGATACTTAGTCGTAAGAAAAGACGCATAATCTTATACAGAAATGATTTTAGAAGGCACCATTAAGAAACCCGTTCAGGAACAGAAATGATGAGGTAATGATATGAACAAAGTAGTTTTAATGGGACGCTTGACCAGAGATCCTGAGGTGAGATATTCCGCAGGTGAGAATGCATTGGCAATTGCCAGATATACATTGGCTGTAGATCGCAGATTCCGCCGTGATGGTGAGGCTACTGCAGATTTTATCAACTGTGTTTCCTTTGGACGCACCGCTGAATTTGCAGAGAAGTATTTCCGTCAGGGATTGAGAATTGTGGTTTCCGGACGTATTCAGACCGGAAGCTACACCAACCGTGAAGGACAGAAGGTTTACACTACAGAAGTAGTTGTAGAGGAGCAGGAGTTTGCGGAGAGCAAGTCTGCAAGTGATAACTATGCAGCTTCCCATCCGAGAGCAGAAGCGCCGGCACCATCTATGCCCAACCCTGGAGCAGCAAGTACAGACGGATTTATGAATATTCCGGATGGAATTGATGTGGAATTGCCATTTAACTAAAGCAAACTGATAGAATAAGATAGGAGGAAGCAACCATGGCTTTTAATAGAGGCGAAAGACCAGACTCTCCAATGAAGAGAAGAGGCGGCCGCAGAAGAAAAAAAGTTTGTGTATTCTGTGGTAAAGAAAATAACGAAATCGACTACAAGGATGTAGCAAAATTAAGAAAATATGTTTCTGAAAGAGGAAAAATCCTCCCAAGAAGAATCACAGGAAACTGTGCAAAACATCAGAGAGCACTGACAGTTGCTATTAAGAGAGCACGTCATATGTCTATGATGCCATACATCCAGGATTAATCCAATGATGAATATTGAGGCTGCTTGCAAAAGCGTTTCCTGCGGGAAGACTTTTGCAGCAGTCTCATTCTTTTTTTACTCTGCTATGGTAAATTATGTGGAACTCTGTTATAATATCTCTTGTACTGGCAGAAATAAAGATGTTTTGTCCGCTGCCGGAACGATAAGTAAAGCAGGAGCACAAAAACAAGACAGATTTACTGCAGAGAGAACCGCAGTGATCAGAAAGAAAAAGATATGAATAATAAATTAAAACTAAGAGGACACATGAAGGCTTTTATGAGCTGGCCGTTGATTCTTACAGGTCTGCTGGTTGTGACGAATATACTGGTTTATTTTACAAGTATAAAGGCCGGTATTATTTTGTCAGTTGCTTTGATTATTTATGTTGGAATGGCTTTGCTTGTATTGCGGTGCCACAGACCATTTATTATCAATGATCTGATAGCCTTTGCCAACAGGTACGATGTACTTGAGAAAAGAATTCTTGAGGAGTTGGCCTTGCCCTATGCCATTATGGATACAAATGGCAGAATGATCTGGTCCAATAAAGTATTTTCGGAACTGACAGGGAAGGACCAGTTTTATAAAAAGAATATCAGCTCTATATTTCCGGATATTACGGCAGATAAGCTTCCGGCTTTGGATCAAAAGGATCCCAGCGAAATGAATACACAGGTTGGAGAGCGGATTTACCGTATTTCCATGCAGAGAGTATCGCTGGGCGAGGTAGTCTCCAACAGTGAAATCTTTGAGACTGTGACCAGGGATATAGATCTGATTGCGCTGTATATGTATGATGACACTCAGCTGAAAGAGTATATTCAGAAAAATGAGGACAACAAACTGGTAGTTGCACTGGCATATCTGGACAATTATGAGGAAGCGCTGGAGAGTGTGGAGGATGTACGCCGGTCTCTGCTGATTGCTTTGATTGATCGAAAGATAACAAAATATTTTTCTAATTTTGATGGCCTGGTGAAAAAACTGGAGAAGGATAAATATTTCCTGATCATGCGCCAGAGTTCTCTGGAAGCGTTAAAAGAACAGAGGTTTCATATTCTGGATGAGGTCAAGACTGTTAATATTGGAAATGAAATGGCGATTACCCTCAGTATCGGCATTGGATTGAACGCGGCTAATTATATTCAGGATTATGAGTATTCCAGAATTGCCATTGAGATGGCTTTAGGACGCGGCGGAGATCAGGTAGTAATCAAAAATGGAAACAATATTACTTATTACGGAGGTAAGACCCAGCAGATGGAGAAAACCACCAGAGTAAAGGCACGGGTAAAAGCACAGGCACTGAAGGAATTTATGAGTACTAAGGATCGTGTGGTTGTTATGGGACACAAGATCACAGATGTGGATGCCCTGGGTGCTGCTATTGGTATTTATCGTGCAGGTAAGACTCTTGGAAAGACCGTAAATATTGTTGTAAATGATCCGACCACATCCATAAGGCCACTTATGATGGGGTATATGAATAATTCAGAATATGAGCCATCTATGTTTATAACCAGTGATCAGGCCAGGGATTTGGTAGATAATAATACAGTTGTAGTAGTGGTGGATACCAATAAACCAAGCTATACAGAATGTCAGGATCTGCTGTATATGACAAAAACGGTAGTTGTACTGGATCATCACAGACGGGGCAGCGAGGTGATTGAAAATGCTGTGCTTTCTTATGTAGAGCCTTATGCATCTTCTGCCTGTGAGATGGTGGCTGAGATTCTGCAGTATTTTTCAGATGATCTGCGTATCCGCAGTATGGAGGCAGATTGTCTGTACGCAGGTATTATGATCGATACCAATAATTTTACCACCCGTGCAGGAGTGCGAACCTTTGAGGCAGCAGCCTTTTTGCGCAGAAGCGGTGCTGATGTAACCAGAGTGCGTAAGATGCTGAGAGATAATCTGGAATCCTATCAGGCCCGTGCAGAAGCGGTGCGTACAGCGCATATATACAAAGACTGTTTTGCGATTGCCAGATGCCCAAGTGAGGGTGTGGACAGTCCAACGGTTGTGGGGGCTCAGGCAGCCAATGAACTTCTGAATATTGCAGGGGTGAAGGCTTCTTTTGTACTGACACAGTATAATAATGAAGTGTATATCAGCGCCCGTGCTATTGATGAAGTAAATGTACAGGTGATGATGGAAAAGATGGGCGGCGGCGGTCACATGAACATTGCCGGGGCTCAGGTAAAAGCATCTCCGGATGAAGTGGAGAAAATGCTCAAAGACATTATAGATAAGGAATATCAGGAGGAGAGCGTAAAATGAAAGTGATTTTACTTGAAGATGTAAAGGCTCTTGGAAAAAAGGGCCAGATTGTAAATGTAAGTGATGGATATGCCAGAAATATGATCCTTCCCAAAAAACTGGGACTGGAGGCAACTCCGAAGAATTTAAATGATTTAAAGCTTCAGAAAGCAAATGAAGAAAAGGTTGCCAAAGAGATCTATGAGGCAGCTCAGGCTTTTGCAAAGGATCTGGAGACAAAGGAAATTATTCTGACACTTAAGACTGGAGAAGGTGGAAGGACCTTTGGTTCTGTTTCTTCAAAAGAGATTTCGGAAGCTGCAAAAAAACAGCTGAATCTGGATATTGATAAAAAGAAACTTCAGCTTTCAGAACCGATCCGCTGCCTTGGCGTAACACAGGTACCGGTTCGTCTTCATCCGAAGGTAACAGGAACCCTTAAAGTCTGGGTAAAAGAAGCTTAAGCTTTCCGGAGGTAAAGGCGAATGGAAGAAGCGCTGATTAAGAGAATCCTTCCCCATAGTGTGGAGGCAGAACGTTCGGTGATCGCATCTATGCTTTTGGACAGAGACGCGATCCTGAAGGCGTCCGAGATGCTTACCAGCGATGATTTTTATCAGAAGCAGTATGGTATTATTTTTGATGCCATGGTGGAGCTTTGCAATGAGGGGAAAACAGTAGACCCTGTTATTCTTCAGAATCGTCTGAAAGAAAAAGAACTGCCGCCTGATATTACCAGTATGGAGTATATGAAGGATCTGTTTACCGAAGAGGTAACCTCAGTACTGGTAAAGGATTATGCAGAGATCGTAAGCCAGAAAGCGGTCCTTCGACGCCTGATCAAAGCGAACGAAGAGATTGCCAATACCTGTTATCTTGAGAAAGAGAGTACAGAGGTGATCCTGGAAGAGGCGGAAAAGAAACTGTTCCATATTCTGCAGCAGAGAAATAGTGAGGAATATGTGCCGATTCAGCAGGTTGTGCTTAATGCTATCAATAACATTGAGAAAGCTTCCAAGCTTAAGGGATCTGTTACCGGAATTCCTACAGGCTTTGTGGATCTGGACTACAAAACCTCAGGTATGCATGCTTCGGATCTGGTGCTTATTGCAGCTCGTCCTTCTATGGGAAAGACGGCTTTTGTTCTGAATATTGCTCAGTATATGGCCTTCCGTAAGGATGTGACAGTGGCAATCTTCAGTCTGGAAATGTCCAAGGAACAGCTGGTGAACCGACTTCTTGCTATGGAATCCCATGTGGATTCCCAGAATATGCGTACCGGTAATCTGAAAGACGAAGACTGGACAAAGCTGGTGGAAGGTGCAGATATTATAGGTAAATCCAATCTGATCATTGATGATACACCGGGTATTTCCATTGCAGAGATGCGATCCAAGTGTCGTAAATATAAACTGGAACATAATCTTGGAATTATTATGATTGATTACCTTCAGCTGATGAGTGGCAGTGGAAAGAGTGATTCGAGACAGCAGGAAATTTCAGATATTTCCCGTTCTCTCAAAGCGTTGGCAAGGGAACTGGATGTGCCGGTGATCGCACTGTCTCAGCTAAGCCGTGCAGTGGAACAGCGTCCTGATCACAGACCAATGCTTTCTGATCTCCGAGAATCCGGAGCCATTGAGCAGGATGCCGATGTGGTAATGTTTATTTACCGAGATGACTATTATCACAAGGATACTGAAAAGAAGGATATTGCGGAGATTATTATTGCAAAACAGAGAAACGGTCCCATTGGAACTGTGGAGCTGGTATGGCTGCCAAGATATACTCAGTTTGTAAATATGAAAAAGTAGAAGACCAGGTGAACAGTAATATTTTGAAAAATCCTGTCAATGAAATTTCCTTGCAATCTGTTCGGGATATTTTTATAATAAAATATGCATCGGACAGGAGGGATAGCATTGGAACAGAAATATACTGTGACTCAGGCAGCGGAAATCCTGGGAGTGAGAACTTCTGTTCTCAGATACTGGGAGGAGGAACTGCAGCTGCGTATCAGCAGAAATGCACAGGGACATCGTTACTACACAGGATATGATATTACTCTTCTGGCTAATATAAAAGAACTGAAGAAAAGAGGGCTGGCACTTCGGGCAATCAGAGAACTGCTTCCGAAAATTGCCTGTACTGAGCCGGGAGACGGAAACAGTAAGGTAAAGCTTCTGGAAACTTCACAGGAAAGGGACAACAGGATTCTTGAATTTCAGAAAATCATGGAGAGGTTGATCGATCAGGAACTCCGGATGAAGAGAGAGGGAGAAATACAGTGTCGCAATCTGGATGAGGCCATACGAAACAGACAGCTTGCAAGAAAAGAAGCGGCAGCAGCCCAGGAGAAAAAGTCCAGAAAAAAACACAGAACAGCATAATAAAAAATTGCCGTCCTCAGTCAGATGACTGAAGACGGCAATTTTTGTTTTGGTCAAATTACTGCAGTACAGTAATACTGATATTATTCTGCTGGATGAATAGCTTCTGTTGGGCAAGCGTCTGCGCATGTACCACAGTCTAAGCATGCATCAGCATCGATTACATAATGCTCATCTCCCTGAGAGATAGCTTCTGCTGGACATTCGCTTTCGCATGTTCCGCAGCTTACACATTCGTCTGAAATTACATATGCCATAGTTATGATCCTCCTTAATTGTAAATATGTAACAGTGTTTTAGTACCCTTCTGGGTTCTAGTCCTATTTTAATATATAAGTCCATGGATTACAAGTATAAAATTTGATACATGGTTATAAATATATTTGTTGATTCCTGATAAAATTAGTATTATAATGTTACTGGGCATAAATAAACAGTAAGATTGCAATACTACCGTGTGGAAATGCCCGTATTTCTGATACAGACAAGGAGGAAACATATAATGGCTAAAGTTACTAAAAATACGCTGATCGGACAGCTTCTGCAGATAGATCCTAATATCGCAGCAATCCTTATGAGAGCAGGAATGCATTGCATCGGATGCCCGTCATCCCAGATGGAATCTCTGGAAGAGGCAGCCATGGTTCATGGTATGGATGTAGATGTTTTGGTTCAGCAGATCAACGATTTTCTTGGAGAATAATTTTCAGAAAACAATAGGAAAACAAATAAAAGAGGAGAACTCATATATTTCCAGTGAGTTCTCCTCTTTTGTGATTTTGATTTATGAGTGGGTTGGTAAGTCATATTATAATTGTGACAATTGTAGAAGTGCAGAGGAAGAAATAATCTCTCCGTGTTCTGCAAGGTAAGCTTCGCCTGATGAGGTGAAAGCCCGGCCGCTGCCATATTCCGTAAGAATATTGCAGATTTTGTTGAATTCCTCAGGGGAGCAGGACGACTGATGGATGACCAGTTTGTAAATATCATCAGAAGGATCCTTGTATAAGGTATTGCTTCCTGTGAAATAACCGTTCAGTCCACGGGCTGCAGCAATCACATCATCCAGATCATCGAATTCATAAAGGCGGATCAGATTAACAGCTACATTCTCCGGGAGATCTTCTTTGCTTTTTACAGGCTCTGCAGCATCGGCTGTGCTGGATTTTTTTGAAGAATTTCTGAGTTTGGATTCACAAAGCTTTTGAAATATATCGATAATATTGTCAGCACCGTCCAACTGGACAGTATCAGCAGATTCCCGTCCCTTAAAGGGAGAAAATTTGGAAAAACGTGTATCCAGTTCCTCGGGATCCTCCACTTTGGTAATGATCAGGATAATACTTTCTGTACTTACTGGAATAGCCTCGATCATCAGAGGAATGTTATCTGCCTCAAATCCGAATTGAATCTGTGCCTGCTGCATCATGTCCCGAAAAAGCTTTTTAGCTTTGTCTGTTCCATAAGCAAGTTCGCTGATACGGATCTGATGACTTTCCAGATCTTCTCTGGTTAAAGTACAGCGTATCTGATTATCATTAATTTTTTCTATTTTCATGTCATATCACATCCTATTCTGTTTTTATATGGTATGATGGCTACTGTTCACAGTAACATATAATGACCTACAATGCCCTGGTAAGCAGCTCAGATATAGCTGCTGTTCACTATCTGTACAGTTTACACTGTTGAATAGCTACTTATATACAGTATATTATATAACATGAAACTGTAAAATGTAAAGGCAAGTCATTTGCCTAATTATAAAAAATTTGGGAACAAAATCGAAAAAATTAAACAAATTGATGAAAAGCATTGCGCATAACTGTAAATGCTGTATAATGAAAAACAGGAGAAAACAATCTGTCTGTAATCCATAAATATGCAGCCTGAGAGTAACCTATATCAATATTATAATATTTATTAAGCTTCACTGCCTTTTTATCCTGCAGCGTTCTTGCTGTGGCAGTGTTCAGATGAATTCCCATGAAAATAAATTGGAGTTTGCAGAGTATTTTGTTTTTTCCGGAAACCAGTAGTGGTGCTTTCTATTATCTGACCTTATCAGCCCAGAGAGGGTGTGGTGGGTCATGGCAGGCAGCAGCCTTCGACTCTTAACTGCCTGACTAATACAAGAAAGGAGGACAGAATACGGAAAATATATCACGGGCCAGGAAACAAAACCTGCGTAAGCCTCTGGAACAGGAGTTAAAAAGGTACCAGTCTCAGGGAATATCTTTATATCTTGATGGATATCCAAGTACTCCTAAAAACATTGCAAAAGCCTGTCAGATTGCAGAAAACGGTGGTTACATGCGGGATTACATTTCAGATGAAAAGGGACAGATTGCTCGTGTCAACTTCGATTTTGTCGAAGAAAAATAACAGAAGATAAAACTGGTGAGCCATAAGCCTCTGCGCCAGGTAAAAAACAGGCTGTTCGAAATATACAGAATATTCCTCGATGTTCATAATGCCTCTGGGCAGCCTGTTTATTTGAAATATCCCATGATAGTATGGCCCAAATGGAAAATTCAGGTAAATCTTAAAAAATTATGAAAAGTTGATTTTTGTAATGCATTTGTAATAAAATATGATATAATGCTATAGTAATCAGTAATTATACCGAAAGGAAAAAAGTCATGAATAAGAAAATAAAACCCGCAATTGCAGTGATTGTTCTGATTTTTCTGGTAGCAATGATCGGGCTTTTGAGTCATGTGATCATGAAACGCATTCCCACAAAAGAGAAAATGAATCTGAATGAATATTACGGAGAACTGGGGGATGGAGAAGCGGCATTGGTTCTGGGGACAGAGCTCCTGGATGCGAAGGCACTGGTAGCAGGGGAGAGAGTTTATCTTCCTCTTGATGTAGTGAATACATATTTGAATCAGAGATATTACTGGGATGCTGCCAACAAGCAGATCCTGTATGCAACACCATCAGAAGTAATTTCCGCAGCAGCTGCATCAGAGGCAGGTGACCAGGTATGGCTAAGGGATGACAGGGTGTATCTGAATCTGTCATATGTACAGCAGTATACAGATATTGATGCATATATATATAAAGATCCTTACCGGGTTGCGATCCAGTATCAGTTTGATAAGATCAAAACTGTAAAAGCAGAGAAAAATATAGCTGTTCGTTATCGGGGCGGAATTAAATCCAGTATTCTTACAGAAGTGAAAAAAGGAACAAAGCTCCGCCTGCTGGAGGAACTTGAGGATTGGGATCAGGTTGCTACAGATGACGGATATATTGGATATGTGGAGAAAAAGAAAGTAGGAAAAGTGGAAGAAACTACTTTTGAACGCAATTTCCAGGGTGAAGAATATACTTATATTACCATGGATGATCCTGTGAATATGGTATGGCATCAGGTTACTTCCACAGATGCCAATGCATATCTGGAAGATGCCATTGCAAATATGACAGGGGTGAATGTGATCTCACCAACCTGGTTTTGTCTGACAGATACAGCAGGAAATATTTCCAATATTGCAAGTGCAGATTATGTTGCCAAAGCACATGAAAAAGGTCTGAAGGTATGGGGACTGATCGATAACTTTACTCAGGATGTAAGTACCATGGAAACCCTGTCAAATACAGCATCCAGACAGAATCTCATAACTCAGCTGATACAGGCAGCAGTTAATGTGGGGCTGGATGGCATTAATGTGGATTTTGAGTCACTCAGTGAGGATGTGGGAATTCATTTTCTGGAATTTCTGAGAGAACTATCTGTTGAATGCCATAAAAATAATCTGGTACTTTCCGTGGATAATCCTGTTCCAGAGGATTTCACCAGCCATTATGACCGGGCTGAGCAGGGAAGAGTTGTGGATTATGTAATTATTATGGGGTACGATGAACATTATTCAGGATCTGACGCAGGATCAGTTGCATCACTGCCATGGGTAGAACAGGGAATTCAGGATACACTGGAAGAAGTACCGGCAGACCGTGTGATCAACGCAGTTCCTTTCTATACAAGATTGTGGAAAACAACAGGTGGAGCTGTTACAAGTGAGGCAATTGGCATGGACCAGGCTCAGCAGGTGATTGCCGAGAAAAATGTGGAGACTTACTGGGATAAGAATACTTCTCAGAATTATGGAACCTATGAGGAGGATAATTCCACCTATCAGATATGGCTGGAGGATGCAGAGTCTATTGCTGCCAAGGTAAAACTGGCATCCAAGTATAAGCTGGCCGGTGTGGCTGCATGGAAGCTGGGATTTGAGAATAGCGGCATCTGGCAGGTGATCACAGATAATTTGCAGTAAATAAATAATACAAAGGAAAAACAGGAATGTGTAAAATACTCTCTGGCATATATTAAGGTGAATATGGCAGGGGGTATTTTATTTTTTGGAAAAGCGAGGGACAAAGCTTGTATTAATCTGTTTGTTTCTGATCGGTGTTTATATACTGGCTCGGGAGGCTGCTCTGGTGTCCGGAAAAAACCATAACCGGGATCCCGGAAAAATGATACTGGTAGATGCAGGGCATGGTGGAACTGATCCCGGGATGATAGGGGTTGGGGGATTAAAAGAAAAGGAAATCAATCTGGAAATCGCCAATAGGCTGAAAAAAGTTCTTGAGGAAAAGGACTATTATGTGATAATGACCAGGGAGGAAGATAAGGGGTTGTATGACAATGACTGTAAAAATCAGAAGGTCCAGGATCTTCAGAGGCGAATCGGGCTGATTGGAAAATATAAGCCTCTTTTATGTGTAAGTATTCATCAGAACAGCTATCAGGATCCTGAGGTATACGGTCCCCAGGTGTTCTATTATGAGGATTCCATACAGGGAAAGGCGCTGGCCGGTTATATTCAGGATGCGTTAAATACCTGTCTGGATGTGACAAGACCCAGGGCTCCAAAGGGAAACCGTACCTATTATCTTCTGAAACGAAGCGAAAGTGTTTTGAATATTGTAGAATGTGGCTTTTTGACCAATCCAGAGGAAGCAGAGCTGCTGCAGACATCTGAATATCAGCAGAAGGTTGCTTATGCAGTGGCACTGGGAATTGATAAATACCTTAAAAGCACTTAAATTGTTTCTTTTATGTGAAGTTACTTTTAAAGTGTATTTATTTTTGTTATACTGATAGAGCTAGTACAGCGAATATTAAGTAACTGCTATTATTTGAGCTTTTTGAGATTGGAAAAGAAACAGGAAAGGATAACAGAAGGCATTATGCTTGGAATAATATACCTGATTTTGGCGATGCTGCTGGGTTATGAGGCATCAGCCTTTCTTATTGAAAAAGAAGAACAAAAGATATCAGTAAACAGGATCTGGCTTAAGCTTCCGGCAGCTTTTGGCACAGGAATTTTACTGCTGACATGGAGTGTTTATATTGTAGCCTGGTTTTTCAGTGTAGTGGGCGGTGTTCAAAATCCACTGCTATATGGAAATGTGATCGTGCTTGTCAGTGGGACAGTAATACTGGCAGTGATTTTGATGATCAAAAAGAAAAAAAATCATCCCTTTCTGGAAGGGAAGTTATGGGAAGATAAGAGCCGTTTCAGAAAAGAATTGATTTTATATGGATTACTGCTGGTTTTTATTACATACATGATGTTTTATGTATTTTATATCAGGGACGGAGTACTGTACTCAGGGCTGACAGTTTATGGAGATTATGCACCACACACAGCTATGATGAGATCTTTTTCTCTGGGAAATAATTTTCCCACCCAGTATCCCCATTATGGAGGGGCAGATGTAAAATATCATTTTATGTTTCAGTTCCTGGCTGGAAATCTGGAGTATCTGGGGCTCAGACTGGATTTTGCCTATAATATTGTCAGCATTGGATCGCTTCTTGGTTTTCTTATGCTGCTGAGTCAGCTGGCTGTTCGGATTACAGGACGGTTTTGCTGTGGAGCGGTAACTGTCATTCTGTTTTTTTTCAGAAGCGGAGCTGCTTTTTTCAGATATGTGTGGGAACATCTTCAGACAGGGGATCTGCTGGCTGCTTTGCTGGAGAATACGTCATTTATCGGTTATACTGTAAACGAAAACTGGGGTTTATGGAATTTTAATGTGTATCTGAACCAGAGACACCTGGCATTTGGACTTTTGATCGTAACTCTGGTAATATATGTTTTTCTGGACTGGCTGGAAGCAGGAACCTCTCATAAGGAAAAAGGTTTTTCATGGTTTATACAGCGTATTTTGTCTTTACAGGCCTGGAAGAGCAGAAATCTGGAGAAGGCTTTAATTATGGGATTGCTGCTTGGGCTGAGTGCGTTCTGGAATGGAGCGGCGGTGATTGGCGGATTACTGATTTTACTGGGATTTGCCATTTTCTCCGATGGAAAGGTTGATTATGCGGTTACTGCAGGTACTGCAGTATTCTTTTCTTTTCTCCAGACAAAAATATTTATCCGGGGAAGTGCCATGGATACTAGACTTTATCTGGGCTTTCTGGCTGAGGAAAAAAACTTCTGGGGAGTGGTGAAGTATCTGTTCTGGATGGGAGGTATCTTTTTCCTGGGACTGATCCTGCTGGTATTCTTTATGAAAAGAAGAGAAAAAGCAATGCTTACAGGTTTTCTGTTTCCGGTAATCTTTGCTTTTGTTCTGCTGATGACACCGGATATCAATGTAAACCACAAATATATTGTGATCGCATATGGATTTCTGAGCGTTTTCTGGGCATGGGCAATCTGTAGTCTCTGGGGCAAAAAGTTGTGGAAAAAGCTTCTGGCAGTTCTTTTAGCTGTCTGCCTGACTGCTACAGGAATCTATGATTTTGTTATTATTCTAAGGGGAAACGGAACAGGACACAGGGTGACTGTGAATATGAACAGTGATCTGACCCGGTGGCTGGCAGATCATCTTGGAAAACAGGATCTTTTGCTTACTCCGGAATACAGTATGAATGAAGTGACTATGTCAGGAGTGATGCTTTACTGTGGCTGGCCTTATTATGCCTGGTCAGCGGGATACGATACCAATTACAGAGCTGACAGGGCAGTGGAAATTTATACAGCTACAGATGAGAGTGTGTTGAGATCTGTGGTGAAAGAGGAAAAAATTACGTATATTCTTTTTGAAGAAGGATCGGAATTCGAACAGAAAGAATGTCAGGAAGCTTTGATCTCCCAAACCTTCGAGAAGGTCTACGAGACAGAGGATAGAAGAATCCGGATCTATAAAACAATTGATGATGAATAAGTGTGACACTAAGAATGAGGAGGAAGACACAGATGAAACAAGTGGTACCCAGAGTGTTTCTGGCAGCAGCTCTGGCTGGACTGTCAGCCTATTTACTGAAGGGTGATGTGTGGACTTTCTGGACCTGGTGGATGATGGCTTTTCTCATGGGAATGCTGGTTATGCCTGTGACAGGAAGACTTTTTGCTGGATTTGAGGATAAGGGTTGGATTTTTTCAAAGGTTCTTGCTATTGCAGTTACCGGATTTCTTACCTGGCTGTTGGTAGCTGTGAAGCTGCTTCCGTTTACTACCGTTTCCTGTATTGGCGTATCTGTAGTGTGCGGGATTTTGTGCATTCTTCTGTATTTTTATCAGATGAAAAAAGGAGTAGATTGTTTGCCGGCTGGCAGAGGAACCTTGATTTTCAGAGAGGAAATTCTGTTTTTTATATTCTTTCTTTTGTGGACTTATGTAGCAGGATTCCGGCCGGAGGCTCACGGAACTGAGAAATTTATGGATTATGGCTTTATGGAGGCTATGATGCGCAGTTCTACTCTTCCGGCAAGAGATCTCTGGTATTCTGAGGGAACCATCAATTATTATTATGGAGGTCAGTATTTTGCTGTTTTTCTTACCAAGCTCACGGGAAGTAAGGTGGAATTGACTTATAATCTTATGCGGACCTTTGTGGCGGCTTTTGCATTTACCCTTCCGTTTTCGCTGGTATATCAGATGACTGTTGATGGATTAAAGGACAGGCTTACAGGGAAAAAACGATGTATCCCCACTTTGGCCGGAGTTCTGGCAGGATTATCTGTATCCATAGCCGGAAATATGCATTATGTGGTGTACTGTAAAATAATACCATGGATCCAGAAGCTTCAGGGAGAAACACCGGACAGCTACTGGTTTCCGGATGCTACCCGATATATCGGTTATAATCCGGTCAATGAACAGGACAAAACCATCCATGAATTTCCCTGCTATTCTTTTGTACTGGGGGATCTTCATGCTCATGTGGTGAATATTATGTTCGTGTTACTGCTGGTGGGAGTTTTGTATGCATGGATGAAACATGTCCGTAGCAGGAAAGCAGTCATAGAGAAAATCAGCCGAAAGCAATTTTGGATAAGGCAGCTTTTTATTCCTCATATTTTGCTGGTATGTGTACTGATCGGAATGTTCCATTTTACAAATTATTGGGATTTTATCATTTATTTTGTAGTTGCAGGGGGAGTAATCCTGTTTACCAATATTATTCAGTTTGAAGGAAAGGTGAAAAAAGTCCTGACTGTTACCATTGTACAGGCGGTTGAGATGATTGTGGTTTCTTATGTGGTGATCCTTCCCTTTACTATGAAATTCAAGACCATGTTCCAGGGGGTAGGAATTGCAACCCATCATTCCCTGATTCATCAGCTGCTGATATTATGGGGGCTTCCCATATTTCTTACAGTATTGCTGATCATATGTATTCTGTGGGAGAAGCTTCGTGACGGCAGGAACAGGGGAGTATATCGCCTGATGCGGGCAATGGCACTGCCGGATTTATTTGCGGTGATCATGGGGCTGTGCGCTATGGGATTGATTTTGATACCGGAACTGGTCTATGTAAGGGATATTTATGAAAATGGAAATGCCAGAGCCAATACTATGTTTAAACTTACTTACCAGGCTTACATTCTCTTTGCCATGACTATGGGATATGGGATTGTACGGATGCTGGTTCTGGCACAGAAAAAAGTGTTTAAGATTTTTTCTGTGATTGGACTGGTGCTTTTGTGCTGGACCTTTGGATATTTTGGAAAAAGTGTAACCTCCTGGTTTGGGAATGTGTGGGAGGTTTCAGGGTATAAAGGGCTGAATGCGGTTTCGTTTTTGGAAAACGGAGTACCGGAGGATGCTTCTGCGATCAGATGGCTGAAAAACAATGTGAAGGGAACGACGGTGGTTCTTGAGGCACCAGGGGACAGTTATAAAGACTATGATAACAGAGTTTCTGCAATGACAGGGCTTCCCACTGTACTGGGATGGTATGTTCATGAATGGCTGTGGCGGAATGATACAGATGATCTGAATACCAAGAGGACCGAGATTGAGACAATCTATACCTCTTCAGATAAGGAACTGGTGAAAGAGCTTCTGGATAAATATGATATTTCCTATATTTTTGTTGGTTCCTGTGAAAAAGAAAAATATGGAACAAATCTGAATGAAGAGATATTGGAAGGATTGGGGAAAAAGGTATTCCAGTCCGAAAATTCTGACACATATATCCTGAAAGTGAACTAGTACATCAGAATATCTTTTCATAGACGAAACCATAAAAATCGTGTACAATATTTGTGATATAACTATCAAATCTAATGAAAAAAGAAGGCAGAAGGACAATGAAAGCAGAAGTCGTATCCATGACAGCAGAGCATCTTGATCTGGATGCAATATGTCGTGCCGGAGAAATATTGAAAAAAGGCGGTCTGGTTGCATTTCCCACAGAAACGGTCTACGGACTTGGAGGAGATGCACTGAATCCAGACGCATCCATGAAAATATATGCTGCAAAAGGAAGACCTTCGGATAATCCGCTGATCGTGCACATTGCAGAGTTTGATAAGCTGGCACCCATCGTAGGGGAGATACCGGAGAAAGCCAGAATATTGGCTGAGAAATACTGGCCGGGACCTTTGACTATGATACTCTCAAAGTCAGATCTGGTGCCGAAGGAGACTACTGGCGGCCTGGACAGTGTGGCTGTCCGTTTTCCCAGTGACAGGATTGCCCAGGAAATGATCAAAGCAGCAGGAGGTTATGTGGCTGCCCCAAGTGCAAATACCTCGGGCAGGCCAAGCCCTACCACTGCACAGCATGTGATAGAGGATCTGGGTGAGGAAATTGATATGATTATTGACGGAGGCCAGGTTGGAATCGGACTTGAGTCAACAATCGTTGATTTTACAGAAGATGTGCCGGTTGTTTTACGCCCGGGGTATATTTCACTGGAGATGCTGCAGAAGACTCTTGGCGATGTCCGGATGGATAAAGGTCTGATCGCATCGGACAGTAAGGTTCGTCCAAAGGCACCTGGAATGAAGTATCGCCATTATGCACCGAAGGCAGATCTGGCTATTGTAGAAGGCAGTCAGGAGGCAGTGGTAAAAAAAATCAATGAACTGGCTGCAGAGGCCAAAGCTCATGGTGAGCTGGTGGGCATTATTGCAACGGATGAGACGAAGGACAGATACAAGGAAGGTCTGGTAGTAAGCATCGGAAGCAGAAGAGAAGAGGAAACAATTGCGCACCATTTGTATGAAGTGCTTCGGGAATTTGATCAGAGTGCGGTCAGATCCATATATTCAGAGGCCTTTTATACGCCAAGAATGGGACAGGCAATCATGAACCGTTTGCTGAAGGCTGCGGGACATAAGATTATCCAGGTGGATAAGTAAAAAATAATATGAATTTCAGGAGGAAAAGGTATGTTAGCTTTAGGATGTGATCACGGAGGATATGAATTAAAACTGGAGATTAAAAAATATCTGGATGAGAAGGGAATCGAGTATAAAGATTATGGCTGTGACAGCCTGGCTTCCGTAGACTATCCGGTATATGCAAAGAAGGTTGCTCATGCCATTCTTGATGGAGAGTGTGAGAAGGGAATACTGATCTGTGGAACAGGTATCGGAATTTCTATTACAGCAAATAAGATCAGGGGAATCAGGGCTGCTGTCTGTACAGACTGCTTTACTGCGGAAGCAACGAGACTTCACAATGATGCCAATATTCTTGCTCTTGGAGGAAGAGTTGTAGGTCCTGGACTGGCTGTGAAAATTGTTGAGACCTTCTTAAATACGCCATTCTCCAATGATGAAAGGCACATCAGAAGGATCAATCAGATAGAGACAGAATAAAGTGGACTGCGAATAGCTGCCAGACCAGGGAGGTTTGAGCAATGGATATAAATCATAAACGTACAGATTACTTATCATGGGATGAATACTTTATGGGAGTTGCCATGATGTCAGGAATGCGTTCTAAGGATCCTAATTCTCAGGTAGGGGCCTGTATTGTAAGTGAAGATAATAAAATTTTGTCTATGGGATATAACGGATTTCCCAAAGGGTGTTCGGATGATGAGTTTCCGTGGGCAAGAGAAGGGGATAGCCTTCATACAAAATATTTTTATGTGACCCACAGTGAGCTGAATGCAATCCTGAATTACAGGGGTGGAAGTCTGGAAGGGGCAAAGCTCTATGTATCTCTTTTTCCCTGTAATGAATGTGCCAAGGCTATTATACAGGCAGGGATTAAGACAATTGTTTATGACTGTGATAAATATGCCAATACTCCGGCAGTGATCGCATCCAAGAGAATGCTGGATGCTGCAGGAGTGCGTTATTATAAATATAACCGTACAGGCAGAAAAATTACAATAGAAGTATAACGTTAGAATTTTCACTCTTGACACATCCTGAGATTTCGCATAAAATAAAGCCAAATGCGAAATATTTACGGCGATGAAGAGAATAGTACATAAGGAGCAATCCCAGAGAGGAATCTGTATGGTGTGAAGATTCTGTGCGCAAATTATGGAACCGGCCTCGGAGCCCCGTGCAATTGAAGTACGGCGTTTTTCCTGCGTTATCGGAAGAAGAGCGAACAGTGTGCAGGCATTTGGGCACAGTGTTAATTAGGGTGGTACCGCCGAAGCCTTTCGGTCCCTTGTGAGGGATGTAAGGCTTCTTTTTTATCTGTGAATGGAAAAAAAGAAGTGGAGTACTTACATTCTGATGTCACAAAATACAGTTATTACTGACTGTGAGTTGAAACAAACAATCACAAAAAAAGGAGAAACAATCATGGCAAACAACAAGAAACTGGTAGAAGCCATCACATCCATGGAAGAGGATTTCGCCCAGTGGTATACCGACGTTGTAAAGAAAGCTGAACTCTGCGGTTATACCAGCGTTAAAGGCTGCATGGCGATCAAACCTGCAGGATATGCGATCTGGGAAAATATCCAGCATGAACTGGACAGAAGATTTAAAGAGACAGGTGTACAGAATGTATACATGCCGATCTTTATCCCGGAATCTCTTCTTCAGAAAGAGAAAGATCATGTAGAAGGATTTGCACCTGAGGTTGCATGGGTAACTCACGGTGGTCTGGATCCGCTTCAGGAGCGTCTGTGTGTACGTCCTACATCTGAGACATTATTCTGTGATTTCTATGCAAAAGAAATTCAGTCCCACAGAGATCTGCCGAAGGTATACAATCAGTGGTGTTCTGTAGTGCGCTGGGAAAAGACAACACGTCCGTTCCTTCGTTCCCGTGAATTCTTATGGCAGGAAGGCCATACAGCTCATGCAACAGCTGAGGAAGCAGAAGAGCGTACCATCCAGATGCTGAATCTGTATGCAGACTTCTGCGAGGAAGTTCTTGCAATCCCTGTTGTAAAGGGTCAGAAAACAGATAAGGAGAAATTCTCCGGTGCAGAAGCTACCTATACAATTGAATCTCTGATGCATGATGGAAAAGCTCTTCAGTCCGGTACAAGCCATAACTTTGGTGACGGATTTGCCAGAGCATTCGGCATCCAGTATACAGATAAAGAAAACAAACTTCAGTATGTACATCAGACATCCTGGGGAATGACAACACGTATGATCGGTGCCATTATCATGGTACATGGTGATAACAGTGGTCTGGTGCTGCCTCCGAGAATCGCTCCTACACAGGCAGTGATCATTCCGATCCAGCAGAGAAAAGAAGGCGTTCTGGAGAAGGCAGACGAGATGTTTGCAGCATTAAAGGCAGCAGGAGTCCGCGTAAAAGTAGATGATACAGATAAGAGTCCGGGATTCAAGTTCGCAGAGCAGGAAATGCGCGGTATTCCGATCCGTATTGAGTGTGGCCCTAAGGACATTGAGAATGGCCAGGCTGTCATCTGCCGTCGTGATACAAGAGAAAAATATACAGTTACATTTGATGAGCTTGTGGAGAAGGTTCAGGAAATCCTGGAAACGATCCAGAAGGATATGCTGGAACGTGCACGTGCCCACAGAGAGGCTCATACTTATGTTGCTACAGATTATGAGACATTTAAGGACACAATCGTTAATAAACCAGGCTTTGTAAAAGCTATGTGGTGCGGTGACCGTGCATGTGAAGATAAGATCAAAGAGGATGTTCAGGCTACATCCAGATGTATGCCATTTGAGCAGGAACATTTAAGTGATGTCTGCGTATGCTGTGGAAAACCGGCTAAGAAGATGGTTTACTGGGGTAGAGCATACTAATCAGTAAGGCAATAAAGAAAACCGGCAGCAGAAATAATATCTGGATGCCGGTTTTTGAACGCAGATCGCAAAGCGACTGCGTTCATGAGCAAGTAGCGAAGCGGATTGCGAATGTCCGCTTTACATTAATCATGAATAGAAAAAAGGTAAGGATGGTCATATGATTCTGGAAATACCAAAAAACGCGGAGACAATTTTACATATACTGGAAAATGCAGGATATGAGGCTTATGTAGTGGGCGGATGTGTCCGCGATTCTATCCTGGGACGAAAACCGGATGACTGGGATATTACTACATCTGCGAAGCCTGAGCAGGTTAAGGAACTGTTTCACAGAACAGTGGATACAGGTCTGCAGCACGGAACCGTGACTGTCCTTATGGAGAAAGAAGGCTATGAAGTCACAACTTATCGGGTGGATGGCGAATATGAAGATGGCAGACATCCGAAAGAAGTAACATTTACAGCAAGCCTTGAAGAGGACCTGAAACGCCGTGATTTTACCATCAATGCTATGGCGTATAATCCTTCCGGCGGATTGGTTGACCTTTTTGGAGGGCTGGAAGATATTGACAGAAAGATTATCCGCTGTGTGGGAGATCCGTTGGAACGTTTTACAGAAGATGCACTTCGCATTATGCGTGCTGTGCGGTTCAGTGCCCAGCTTGGATTCTCCATCGAAGAGGAAACACGCAAGGCGCTGAAGGTGCTGGCACCCAATCTGAAACATGTAAGTGCAGAGCGGATCCAGGTGGAATTAGTAAAGCTTCTGATGTCTCCTCATCCGGATTATCTCAGAACAGCTTATGAAGCCGGTATCACTGCAGAATTTCTTCCGGAATTTGATGCCTGCATGGAGACATCTCAGAATACTCCCCATCATTGTTATACAGTAGGGGAACATATTCTGCACAGCCTCTGCTATGTGCGGGCAGACAGGGTTCTTCGTATCACGATGCTTCTTCATGATATTGGGAAACCGGTAGTAAGAAAGACCGATGAGAATGGAAGAGATCATTTCAAAACCCATGGAAATGCAGGGGAAAAAATGGCAGGCCAGATTCTTCGCAGACTGAAGTTTGACAATGATACCATTCGTAAGGTAACCCGTCTGGTGAAATGGCATGATGACAGACCGGAGGGAACACTCAAATCTGTCCGTCGTGCTGTTAACAGGATCGGTGAGGATCTTTTTCCCCTGTATCTTGAAGTACAGCAGGCAGATATGCTTGCCCAGAGCCTGTATAGGAGAGGGGAAAAACAAGCACGTCTGGACAGTGTAAGGGATGCATACAGACAGATTATAGAGGAAAAACAGTGCGTATCATTGAAGACACTGGCAGTTACAGGCAGAGATTTAATAGAGAATGGTTACAGACCCGGCAGAGAGATTGGGGAAAAACTGGAAAAACTTTTAAATCTTGTTCTGGAAGATCCGGAGAAAAATCAGAAAGAAATTCTATTGGAAATTATCAGGAAAGATCAGGAAAAGAATCCGGCATAGCAGGATTCTTTTTTGCATATGTATAGAAAGTACAAAAAAAGAGGGGGATATGTCATTGTATGATTACGGACTAGGCACTCTTTCTCAGTATGGCCTGAATGCAGAACGTTCTGCAAGGACAAGGGGTGCCCTGCTTTGCTATACAGAACAGGGAATTTTGATATTGAGAGAGTTTCACGGTTCGGAAAAAAAACTGAAAAAACAGCAGGAGCTTTTGCTTCTCCTTCAGGAAAATGGCATAAATACAGATTATTTCCTGGAAAATACCCAGGGCAGTCTCATCAGTCAGAGTAAGGATGAGCAGATGTTTACACTTCAGCATTGGTATGAAGGGCAGGAATGCAGTACCAGATCAAGAGAGGACATTCTGAAAAGCGTAGGAACACTGGCAAAATTACATAATGTCATGAAAATGGAGCCTGCAGAAGAATACAGGGCAAGATCACTGAGGGAGGAATATATACGGCATAACCGGGAAATCCGAAAGATACGCAAGTTTATCCGTCAGAAAGGTGCGTCCGGAGTTTTTGAAAAAAAATTTCTTTCCAGTGTAGAGGGATTTTTACAGAGGGGTGAGCTGGCATTAGAAATGCTGGAAGAAACGGATTATGACAGTCTCAGGGAAAAAGCCTGGAGGGAGGGAGATGTCTGTCACGGGGCCTATAATCAGCATAACATACTGATGCTGAGAAAAGGGGAGGCAGTGACAAATTTCGGAAACTGGTGTTTTGATATTCAGATGGCAGATCTGTATCATTTTATGAGAAAAATTCTGGAAAAATACAGCTGGGATCTGACATTGGGGAAGGAAATGCTAACAGAATATCACAGGATCCGACCTGTTTCTTATCAGGAATGGCAGAATCTGAAGGTGCGTTTTACTTATCCCGAAAAATACTGGAAACTGGCCAATTATTACTATTCACACAAAAAGGTATGGATTTCCGGGAAAAATGTGGAAAAGCTTGAAAACCTGATTAATCAGAAAGAAATATGGGAAAAATTCATACAAAATTGTTTTCAAAAATATTTTCTGAATGCTCATACAGAATTGGCTGAATGTGGTGAAAAACCTTGACAATATAAGGGAAATGGTATATAAACTAATGATAGAGCGCTGTCGCTTCTGGCGGGTGCTGACAAACAAGAAAGAGAGTATTAGAGGAGGAAACACCATGAATAAAACAGAATTAGTAGCAGCTATGGCGAAAGAGACAAATTTATCCAAGAAGGATGTAGAAGACGTACTGAAATCTTTCGTTGACGTGGTTTCTAAAGAACTGAAAAATGGCGGAAAGATCCAGTTAGTTGGATTTGGTACATTTGAAGTAAGTGAAAGAGCTGCTAGAGAGGGAAGAAATCCTCAGACTGGTGAGACAATGAAGATCGAAGCTTCTAAAGCACCTAAATTCAAAGCCGGAAAAGCTTTAAAGGATATGGTTAACGCGAAATAATTGATTGACGATAGCCAACAGGGGGGACGGAAGTTCCCTCTTTTTTACTACCTGTGAGGAGGAATTATGCGTTTAGATAAATATCTGAAGGTCTCACGACTGATCAAACGCCGTACTGTGGCAAATGAAGCCTGCGATGCAGGCCGAGTTCTGGTAAATGACAAACCTGCAAAGGCATCTGTACAGATCAAAACAGGAGATGTGATTGAAATCCAGTTTGGAAGCAAAAATGTACGGGTGGAAGTTCTGGAGGTCAGGGAGACTGTGAAGAAAGAAGATGTGGAGAGTATGTACAAATATCTTTGAGCTGAAATTACTTCTATTTAAAGCTTTCTGCACATAAACTACTGATAAGTAAGGGAAAAAGAAATCCGGAGGACAAAGTTGGAAGAAAGGGGAAATCTTTCTGACCATAGTCTGAAGCTGAAGGATCGCCGGATAGGTACGGTGACCGGTGTACAGGATATAAAATCCTTTGATGATAAAGAAATACTGCTTTTTACAAAAGCGGGAAAACTGTTGATAAAGGGAGAACAGCTTCATGTGAAGCGCCTGAATCTGGAAAAAGGAGAAATTGATCTGGAGGGAAGAGTTGATAATCTCTGTTATCTTTCTAAAAGTGCAGATAATAGAGAAAAACCACTTCTCAGAAGGTTATTTCATTAACAGATGAGTATGTTTATTCATCATGAACTATTTCTTGTAATTCAGGCGTTGAGAACGGGGGCTGTTCTCCTTTTATGCTATGATCTGCTGAGGGTATTTAGAAAGTATGCTGTTCATTCCCGTAAAATTTCAAACGCACAGGACATTCTGTACTGGATGGGAAGTGCACTGTACCTTTTTTTCAGGATTTGCCAGAATAATGATGGAAATCTCCGTTTTTATATGATTCTGAGCTTGGTGGCGGGAGCTGGTCTGTGTCATTTGACTGTCAGTCCTTTCTTTGTGAAGTTTTGTGGAATACTCTTTGATATTTGTATAATTATTGGGAAAAAAATAATAAAGTGGTTGCTATTTCCGGTCAGAAGAGGTAAAATTTTCTGGTATAAACATGTAGTAAAGGGAAGGCTGGCAAATTGGGTAATTCTAAGAAGAAACGAAAAACGAAAAGAAACAGAAAAATAGGATATAATTCTCTTGGAATGCTTGCTATTGCGCTGGTTGTTTTGGTACTTCTGGGAGGATTAATGCATGAGAGCCGGAATCTCAGGGAGCGTCTGGCAGTGTATGATGCCAAGGCTGCTACCATAGAGCAGGAGATAGAGAATGAACAGGCCCGTACAGAAGATATTGATAAACTGAAAGAATATATGCAGACAGATGAGTATGTGGAGGAAATCGCCCGGGAGAAGCTGGGACTTGCGAAGGATAATGAGACTGTTTTTAAAAAGGAACAGTAGCAGAGCTTACATGTCGAAAACTTTTCAGACTTGTTCGTCTGTATTTGACAGATATTTTAAAACCCAATCCTTATAATATTTCTTTGACGGAGAATGAAGGGGGTACTGTGAGAACAGGACAGTAACAGATAAGGGGAGGGAGAATATGCAGGAATGGATGCTTGCCATGCTCGTGATCAGTATAACACTGATCATACGGGACATGGCAAAAACTATTTTGGCGGGAAATGTACCGGATACACAGGAAATGATCGCTCTGTGTGACAGTCATCCCCAGAAGGAAAGGGTGGAGCAGTATGCAGCCTCTTTTCGGAGACTGGCAGACACTTTTTATGGTATGCCATATCCAAGGGATTACTTAAGCAGCGGACAGATACAACAGATTACAGAAGATACCAATGAACAGGTGTGTTCCAGATGCTATCGGAGAGAAATCTGCTGGGAAAGCAGGGGCAAAGAGATGTTTCAGGGGACAGAGATGCTGGTTCGGGCATTGGAAAGTGGAAAGGAAGAAGAAATCCAACAGATTCGGGGGGACTGGATGAGCTTCTGCGGGCGTTCCGTGCAGTATTACCATACAGTTTTTCAAAATTTTCAGCTGGAGAAAATGAACCAGATATGGGACAACCGTATGATTGAGAATCGGCTGGCAGTGGCGCAGCAGCTTGGGGAAGTCTCCAGGATTATGGAACATATGGCTGATGATCTGTATGATATGGAAAGATGTACTCCGGAATTTGAGGAGAAGCTTCGGAAAATACTTCGGAAGCGTCATGTGATCTTACGTCAGGTATGGATGATGGACAGGCGCAAAAGCAAAAAACAGATATTTCTCACTATGAGAGCCAGAAGCGGGCAATGTATTTCTATGACAGAAATTGCACAGCTTTTATCTGAACTTTGTGAAAAACCTATGGCACCTGCCAGTGGAAGCCGATGTATTGTAAACGGAGAGTATCATACAGTACATTTTGTTGAGGATGTCAGTTATCAGATGTTATATGGTACAGCAACTCTGACAAGAGAAGAAGAGAAGGTTTCTGGCGATAATTATCTGTGCAGGCAGGAGGAGGGAGGGCGTTTTATTATGTGCCTCTCAGACGGAATGGGGTCAGGTATGGATGCGTGCAGGGAAAGCGAGACTGTGGTAGAACTTTTGGAGCAGTTTCTGGAATCAGGTTTTTCACAGGAAACTGCTGCCAAAATGGTAAATTCCGCATTGGTGCTTAAAGGGCAGGAAGGAATGTTCTCTACAGTAGATATGTGTGCTGTGGATCTGTATACAGGAATCTGCAGCTTTCTGAAGGCTGGAGCTGCTTCTACTTTTATTAAAAGAGGACATGGGGTAGAAACGATCACTTCTGAAAGCCTGGCAGCCGGACTGGTTCAGCAGATTGATTTTGAAACTGCTTCCAGAAAGCTTTATCATGGAGATTATCTGATCATGATGACAGATGGGGTATTGGATGCTCTTCCGGTACAGAAGGAGGAGGAAACCATGAAGGAAATTATTCAGGATGTACATGAAGAGTCACCGAAGGAGCTGGGGCGGGAAATCCTGGAACGTGTGTTGGGATACAGTGATTACCGTGCCAGAGATGATATGACTGTGCTGGTGGCCGGTATCTGGAAGAAATAGAGAAAACAGGAGTCACAGAAGAAATGTATAGAAGAATTGCTGGTTACATGAAAGAAAATCATATGACAGAAGCCGGATATACAGTGCTGGCAGGTGTATCAGGGGGAAGTGATTCCATGCTGATGCTCACAATCCTGAGAGAACTGCAGAAGCCGCTGGATTTTAAACTTGCGGCTGTGCATGTACATCATGGGATCCGTGGACAGGAGGCAGACAGGGACAGGGCTTTTGTAGAGCAGATCTGTGAGGAATGGGGAATTCCCTGTCATGTGTTTCATTATGATGTTCCTGCTTTAAGCAGAAAGTGGAAGCTTGGGGAGGAAGAGACTGGCAGACTGGTACGCAGGGAGGCGTTTGAGAAAGCTGCCCATAGTTATGCAGATCAGAAGGTACGTATTGCATTGGCGCATAATCAGGAAGATCTTGCAGAAACCATGCTTCATAATCTGTGCAGGGGAACCGGTTTGAGAGGATTGTGCACTATGCGTCCGACTGCGGAAAAAATCATACGTCCTATTTTGTGCCTGAATCGAAGGGAGATTGCTGATTTCCTGAAAAAATATCAGATCCCACATATACAGGACAGTACAAACCTGTGCGATGAATATACACGAAACAGGATACGGCATCATATTTTACCGGCTTTGGAGCAGGGGATCAATTCAAAAGCAACTGCCCATATGGCAGAAACCGCGTTCAGGCTTTCGCAGGCAGAGGATTACCTGACTGCCCAGGGGACAGAACTGGCAGAGAAATTTTATAAAGAGGGCAGGTACTGTTTTCCAGAAGAATTTTTTTCAGCTCCGGAAATTCTGCAGATTTATGCACTTCAGCAGGCAATGGAGAGGCTGGCAGGAAAGAGAAAGGATATTACCTCTGTTCACTATCAGAAGCTTCGCAATTTGTGGAATATGCAGACTGGAAGAAAAATAAATCTTCCTTATGGGATGGAGGCAGAAAGAAGATATACAGAAGTAGACTTGCATGTAATATATTCAGAAGATATCTGTGAGAAAAAAACTTCTGATCAGCCTGCAGAGCAGAGGATTTTGGTGCCCGGGGATACAATGGGTCCCTTGGGAATGATCCATACAGAAGTATTTTTGTATGACGGGCAGAAGATTGAAGAAAAAAAGTATACGAAATGGCTGGATTATGATAGAATAATAAAGTATCCGTGCATCCGGACCAGGAAAACCGGTGATTATATTGTTATCAACAGCAAAGGAGACAGAAAAAAGATCAATCGCTGTATGATTGATGAAAAGATCCCGGCAGACAGGAGAGATCAGGTTCCTCTGATTGCAGTGGAGGATGAAATACTTTGGATCATAGGAAGCAGGATAAGTGAGCGATATAAAATAACCCCCTGTACCAGGATGGTTTTAGCATTAACATACCAAGGAGGAAATAAAAATGAGTGAGAAAATCAGAGTTTTACTCAGTGAAGAGGAAGTAGATTCCCGTATCAGAGAAATCGCAGCAAAGATCAGCAGAGATTATGCAGGAAAGGAAATACATTTGATCTGCGTCCTTAAAGGCGGTGTATTTTTTACCTGCGAGCTTGCAAAAAGAATTACAGTTCCGGTAACTCTTGACTTTATGTCTGTTTCCAGTTATGGAGATGATACCAAGTCCAGCGGAGTTGTGAAGATTGTTAAGGATCTGGATCAGCCATTAGAGGGTAAGAATGTACTTATAGTAGAGGATATTATCGATTCCGGAAGAACCCTGAGTTATCTGATTGATATTCTTGGAAAGAGAAATCCGGAAAGCATTCATTTGTGTACTCTGCTTGATAAACCGGAGCGAAGAGTAAGGGATGTTAAGGTGGATTACAGTTGCTTTAATATTCCGGATGAGTTTGTGGTAGGTTATGGTCTGGACTATGCGCAGAAATACAGAAATCTTCCGTTTATCGGAGTAGTGGAACTGGGGGAAAACTGAAAGGAGACAGAATCAAGTGAATAAACAGCCAAGCAGAATTGGTCTGTATCTGGTGCTGCTTGTTGCTCTTGTTGCCGGTTATTTCTATTTAAATAATCAGGTGGTATCTCAGAGCAGCTATACGCAGAAACAGCTGGAACAGGCTCTTGAAGACAACAGAGTGGTTGATGCAACGATTCAGCAGAATAGAGAGGTTCCTACCGGTGCAGTGATCGTAGATACGACAGATTCCGGTCAGAAAAAAGTATATGTGACAGATGTGAACCAGGCAATTGAATTGCTGAATAAATATAATATTGATGTTACAACGCAGAATGTGCCGGGAGATAACATCTTTTTGACAACTTTGCTCCCTGTACTTCTTACAGGAGCACTGGTGATTTTCCTGATCATGATGATGAACCGGCAGATGTCAGGAGGCGGTGGAAGCAATGCCAAGATGATGAATTTTGGTAAAAGCCGTGCCAGGATGTCCTCTCCGGATGATAAAAAGGTAACCTTTAATAATGTGGCAGGCCTGGAGGAAGAAAAAGAAGATCTGGTAGAAGTAGTGGACTTTCTGAAATCTCCTCAGAAATATACAAAAGTAGGTGCCAGAATTCCGAAAGGTGTGATCCTTGTGGGACCTCCCGGAACAGGTAAGACACTTTTGGCTAAGGCAGTGGCAGGAGAGGCAGGAGTTCCGTTTTTCTCTATCTCCGGCTCTGATTTTGTGGAGATGTTTGTTGGTGTAGGTGCTTCCCGTGTACGTGACCTGTTCGAAGAAGGAAAGAAGCATGCCCCCTGTATTATCTTTATTGATGAGATTGATGCAGTTGCAAGACAGCGTGGTACAGGAATGGGAGGCGGACATGATGAGAGAGAGCAGACGCTGAACCAGCTTCTGGTAGAGATGGATGGTTTTGGTGTTAATGAAGGAATCATTGTGATGGCAGCTACCAACCGTGTGGATATTCTGGATCCTGCAATTCTGCGACCGGGTCGTTTCGACCGTAAGGTTGCAGTGGGACGTCCGGATGTAAAGGGCAGAGAGGAGATTTTACGTGTCCATGCCAAGGATAAACCTCTGGGTGAGGATGTGGATCTGAGACAGATTGCAAAGACAACGGCAGGATTTACAGGTGCAGATCTGGAAAACCTGCTGAATGAAGCTGCTATTGAGGCTGCCAGACAGGAAAGAGGCTTTATTCTTCAGGCTGATATTAAGAGTGCATTTATCAAAGTAGGTATTGGTGCGGAGAAAAAGAGTAAGGTAATATCTGACAAAGAGAAGAAGATTACAGCGTACCATGAGTCCGGTCATGCCATTCTTTTCCATGTACTGCCGGATATGGATCCTGTGTATACCATTTCTATTATTCCTACAGGAATGGGGGCAGCAGGTTATACTATGCCGCTGCCGGATAATGATGAGATTTTTAACACCAAAGGACAGATGCTGCAGGATATCATGACTTTGTTAGGAGGCCGTGTGGCAGAGGAGATTATTTTTGGTGATGTTACTACAGGGGCATCCAATGATATCAAGCGTGCTACTGCTACTGCCAGAAGTATGGTGATGAAATATGGAATGTCTGATAAAATTGGCCTGATCTCCTACGGAGACGATGACGATGAGGTGTTTATCGGCAGAGATCTGGCACACACCAGGAGCTACAGTGAAGAAGTATCCAGGTCTATTGATGAAGAAATTCATCGTATTATCACAGAATGCCATGATCGTGCGAAAGAGATCATTATGGAACATGAGGATGTGCTCCACAGTTGTGCAAAGCTTCTTCTTGAGAAGGAAAAAGTACACAGAGATGAATTCGAAGCACTTTTTACAAGAGAAAATTCTGTGGAAGAAAACCCAAGTATATAAAATAACCAAAAAAGTGTGCTGAATTTTGTGAAGTTTGTGCACACTTTTCTCTTGCTCCATGGTACTATATAAACCGTAAAAACCCCCCAATACATTATATAGTTTTTGCTACACCCCATAAGAAGAAATACCTTCTCCAAAAAAGACAGCTTTATCCCGCTGTCTTTTTTTCGTTGGTGAAAAACTTGAACCATGATCCTGGGTTTGGGCAGAATAACTGAATAAAAGTCATTTTTATAGCAATCCGATTATTGTCATTGGGGAGATTTTCATATAGAATATAGTAAGTGTCCGCAGTGTGGACATTTCTGCAGGATAAAAATGCAGATAATTCTTATGATAATATTAAAAAATATTATGTGCGATGGGAAGGAAACTGTCGGATGTAATGGTAAAAGAGAGGAGCAGGCAGACATGGAACATGAAAAGAAAGATATCAGGAGAAAAATGCAGTATATCTTAAACATGCGCCCTGTTTTTAATAAAGAGGCACTTTTTTCAGATGGAACAGAATATTACAGAAGTCCATCAGAACCAAAAGCAGGAGATACAGTAACCATTAAATTTCGGACCCAGAGAAACAATGTGGATTCTGTTTATCTGGTAAGCGGTAATCTGCGTAAACAGATGGAATATAGTGAGACTGAAGGTGGTTTTGATTATTATACAGTACAGATCACAGTAGGAGAGGATATTTTTCGCTATTATTTTGAGATCAGATATGGATCTGTAACCTGCTATTACAATAATCTGGGAGTTTCCATGGAACGTGAGGAGCGATTGGACTTTGAAATTTATCCTGGATTTGATACACCGAAATGGGCAAAAGGGGCGGTCATGTATCAGATTTATGTGGATCGTTTTCTCAATGGTGATCCAACGAACGATGTTGTGACCGGAGAATATGCCTATATTGGAGAACTTAGCTCACAGGTAGAGAGCTGGAGCAAGATTCCGGCTGTAATGGGGGTCAGGGAATTTTATGGCGGTGATCTTCAGGGAATTATGAATAAGCTGGATTATCTTCAGGATCTGGGAGTAGAAGTGATCTATCTGAATCCTATTTTTGTTTCGCCAAGTAATCATAAGTATGATTGTCAGGATTATGATTATGTGGATCCACATTATGGACGGATTGTGGAAGACTGTGAGGAAGGGGTTCTCTGTGGTGATGACAGAGATAATTCACATGCATGGAAATATATCAAACGTGTGACAAATAAAAAGAATCTGGAAGCAAGTAATGAACTTTTTGCAAAATTAACAGCGGAGATACACAGAAGAGGAATGAAGATTATTCTGGATGGTGTATTTAATCATTGTGGATCCTTTAACAAGTGGATGGACAGAGAGCGGATTTATGAAAAACAGGAGGGATATCCTAAGGGAGCTTATGTCAGCGCAGACAGCCCTTATCGGAACTTTTTCTCCTTTAACGATCCTGACAAGTGGCCGTATAATCCTACTTATGATGGATGGTGGGCACATGATACCCTGCCCAAATTAAATTATGAAGGCTCCAGGGAGCTTTATGACTATATTTTGCATGTAGGACAGAAATGGGTTTCTGCACCTTACAATGTAGATGGATGGAGACTGGATGTAGCAGCAGATCTGGGGCACAGCAATGAATTTAACCATCAGTTCTGGAAAGATTTCCGGAAAGCGGTAAAGGAAGCCAATCCCAATGCCATTATTCTGGCAGAACATTATGGAAATCCGGAGGGATGGCTTAAGGGAGATGAATGGGATACTGTTATGAACTATGATGCTTTTATGGAACCTTTGACCTGGTTCCTGACAGGCATGGAGAAGCATAGTGATGAGTACAGAGAGGATCTTTATGGAAATAGTGATGCGTTTATCGGTGCTATGAAAACACATATGCGCGCATTGCATATGTCGGCACTTCAGATCGCAATGAACGAATTATCCAATCATGATCATTCCAGATTCCTGACCAGGACCAATCACAGAGTAGGAAGGATTTCTTACGCAGGAGCTGAGGCGGCCTCCGAAGGAGTAAATACTGCTGTGATGCGTGAAGCAGTTGCTATACAGATGACCTGGCCGGGTGCTCCTACTGTCTATTATGGGGATGAAGCAGGGCTTTGCGGGTTTACAGATCCGGATAACAGACGTTCTTATCCATGGGGGCGTGAGGATTATCAGATGATTGACTTTCACAAAGCGATGATCCGGATCCACAGAAAGTATGAAATATTAAAGACAGGTTCCCTGGCATTTTTGTGGAATGATTATCAGGGGCTTGCCTATGCCAGATTTTCACGAGAGGAACAGATTATCGTGATCATCAATAACCGTCAGGAAGACAGAGAAGTGGAAATTCCATTGTGGCAGGCTGGAATCAGCCGGCTGGGGGATGTGAAGCTTCAGAGGATTATGGTTTCCGATAAAGATAATTTTACGGAACAGGAGGAGGAATTTGTGGCATCTGCAGGCATACTGCGAGTGTTAATGCCGGGCACAGGAGTTATGGTCCTCTGGCATAAAAATCAGAATTGTTAGAAAGAAAAAAGGTTCAGGCGCTTGCCTGAACCTTTTATGGATGGAGAAGGATTCGAACCTTCGAAAGCGTTGCTAACAGATTTACAGTCTGCCCCCTTTGGCCACTCGGGAATCCATCCTTAAACCGCTTGTTATTATAGCGGATATTCTGGAAAATTGCAAGTGCTTTTTTGTATAAATTTATAAGGGATTGGTTGGGGATTTTGGTTGTCATTTTTTTGGCAAAACGCTAGACGAATTTGTTGAAATCTGGTAATATACAGTTATCTGGATGTGGAAAATATAATTTATTGAGATAAATCAGGATATTTTTCATATGTAAGAGATGATTATCGTAGCTGTAGCATCAGAAGGCAGTTACAGATTAGGAGGAATTTATCATGTTAGTAAGTGCAACAGAAATGCTGAAAAAAGCAAAAGCTGGTCATTATGCAGTTGGACAGTTTAACATCAACAATCTTGAGTGGACAAAAGCAATCCTTTTAACAGCTCAGGAACTGAACTCTCCTGTAATTCTTGGTGTATCTGAGGGAGCAGGCAAATATATGACTGGTTATAAAACAGTTGTTGGTATGGTTAACGGAATGCTGGAAGAACTGAATATCACAGTTCCTGTAGCTCTTCATCTTGACCACGGCAGCTATGAAGGATGTTTAAAATGCGTAGAAGCAGGATTCTCATCCATCATGTTCGACGGATCTCATTATCCGATCGAAGAGAACGTTGCAAAAACTAAAGAACTGGTTAAGATCGTTGCTGAACACGGAATGTCTCTGGAAGCAGAAGTTGGATCCATCGGTGGTGAAGAAGACGGTGTTGTAGGAATGGGCGAGTGTGCAGATCCTGAGGAATGCAAGATGATCGCAGACCTTGGTATTGACTTCCTTGCAGCTGGTATCGGTAATATCCATGGAAAATATCCGGCTAACTGGAAAGGCTTAAGCTTTGAGACTCTGGATGCTATCCAGAAACTGACAGGAGATATGCCACTGGTACTTCACGGCGGTACAGGTATCCCGGCAGACATGATCAAGAAAGCAATCGACCTTGGTGTATCCAAGATCAATGTTAATACAGAATGCCAGCTTTCCTTCGCTGCAGCTACACGTAAATATATCGAAGAGGGCAAAGATCAGCAGGGCAAAGGATATGACCCACGTAAGCTTCTTGCTCCTGGTTTCGAGGCAATCAAAGCTACTGTTAAAGAAAAAATGGAATTATTCGGATCAGTAGACAAAGCCTGAGACATAAACGCATAAAAGAGAGAACAGACTCTGACAGGATTGACCTGCCGGGGTCTGTTTTTTTATTCCTTTTTTGATATAAAAAAATGTATATATAAAAAAATCAATATCTGAAAAATTTATCATGTTTCTTGATTTTTTATCATGGCGAAATCCTGCTGAAAAATTTACAATATACTCAAGTTAAGAAACAGAAAACATCATAGGAAAAGGAGAGAAAACGATTATGAAGATGAAGAAAGTAACAGCAATGGGAATGGCAGTACTTATGGCAGCAACTATGATCCCGGCAGTACCGGCAATGGCTGATGACGCCGGAAAGGTTTATTACTTAAACTTCAAACCAGAGCAGGATGAAGATTGGCAGAACCTGGCAAAAGAATACACAGAGGAAACTGGTACAGAGGTAACTGTTGTTACAGCAGCTTCCGGACAGTATGAGACAACACTTCAGTCAGAAATGGCAAAGAGTGATGCACCTACTTTATTCCAGGTAAACGGACCGGTTGGTTTGAAAAACTGGAAAGATTACTGCTATGATCTGAAAGATTCCGATATTTACTCACAGCTGACATCTGATTCCTACAGCTTAAAGGATGGAGATGCAGTGGACGGAATCGCATATGTAATCGAATCCTATGGTCTGATCGTAAATAAGACCTTACTTGAAAAAGCAGGATATACTCTGGACGATATTAAATCCTTTGATGATTTAAAGAAAGTTGCTGATGATATCCAGAGCAAAAAAGATGATCTGGGAATTAAGGGAGCATTTACTTCCGCAGGTATGGACGGATCCTCTGACTGGAGATTTAAAACACATCTTGCAAACCTTCCAATCTACTATGAGTATAAAGAAGACGGAATCGATGATACAGATGCAATCAAAGGTACATACCTTGATAACTACAAGAATGTATTTGATCTTTACATTACAGATTCTACCTGTGACGGTTCTGAGCTTTCTGCAAAAACAGCAGATGACTCCAGAAATGAATTTGTAAATGGTGAAGCAGTATTCTATCAGAATGGTTCTTGGGAATATGGTGAACTTTCTAAAACATTCAAAGATGATGAGCTGGCTATGATCCCGATCTACTTTGGTGTAGATGATGCAAACGAAGGTCTTGCAACCGGTACAGAGAATTACTGGTGTGTAAATAAGAATGCATCTGAAGCTGATGTAAAAGCAACACTTGATTTCATGAACTGGTGTGTAACCTCTGAAGCAGGAACAAAATCCATGGCTGAAGATATGGGATTCACAATTCCTTTCAAAACAGCAGAGGCACCAAGCAACGTATTTGTAAAACAGGATGCAGAGTATACAGAAGCTGGTCTGACACCTGTATCATGGAACTTCACAACAATGCCATCTGAAGAGTGGAAAAATACTCTTGGATCTGCTCTTACAGCATATGCAGCAGGATCTGGCTCCTGGGATGATGTTAAGAGCGCGTTTGTTGACAACTGGGCAACAGAGAAGGCACTTTCCGAATAATGAATTAAAAAAAGGGAGGCAGAGATTCCTGTCTCCCTTTTATAGATTCTAAGCAGAGAATGGGAAGAAGAGGAGAGATTTACCATGGTAGGAAAAACAATCAAAAAGTGGTGGCCGATTTTCGTTGTGCCTACACTGGCTGCATTTATAATCGGATTTTTATGGCCGTTTATCTGGGGAATTTACCTTTCATTTTGTAAATTTACCACAGTGCAGGATGTTACTTTCGTAGGATTTTCAAACTATCAGAAAATATTGCTTGACAATACTTTCAGCCATGCGTTCTGGCTGACTGTGGCATTTGCCTTTATATCCAGTATTCTGATCAATGTTCTGGCATTTGCCATTGCACTGGCGCTGACAAAAGGATTCAAGGGAACCAATGCATTCAGAACAGTATTCTTTATGCCAAACCTGATTGGTGGTATTGTTCTTGGATACATCTGGCAGACCTTATTAAATGGTCTGTTATCCAAATGGGGACAACCGCTGCTGGCTTTGTCTGCAAAGAACGGATTTATCGGTATGCTGATCCTTCTGTGCTGGCAGCAGATTGGATATATGATGATCATTTATGTGGCAGGTCTGAATAATGTTTCACCTGACCTTATCGAAGCGGCACAGATTGACGGAGCTACATCCAGACAGATTCTGTTCAAGATTAAATTACCGATGATCATGCCGTCTGTTACAATCTGTACTTTCCTTACACTGACAAATGGATTTAAAATGTTCGACCAGAACCTTTCTCTTACAGGTGGAGATCCTGCCAAGCAGTCTCAGCTCCTTGCCTTGAATATCTATGATACATTCTATGCACGAAGCGGACCACAGTGGAAGGGAATCGGTCAGGCAAAAGCAGTTGTATTCTTTATTCTGGTTGTAGCCATTGCCCTGATTCAGCTTAAAGCAACATCATCTAAGGAGGTGCAGCAGTAATGGAAAACAATAAAAAGAAAAGTATTATTCCTACAATTATATTAACCATACTGTCCCTTCTCTGGATTTATCCTATTATACTGATCCTTTTAAACTCTTTAAAAAAGGAATCAGCCATTACAACTACAGGAGTATTTGAACTTCCTCTGGGTGAAATATGGAATGGATTTACAAACTATGTAGCCAGCGTAACACAGATGGATTTCCTGAAATCTTTCTGGTACAGCCTTGTAATCTCAGTTATGTCAGTAGTACTGATCCTGCTGTGCTGCTCTATGTGTGCATGGTATATTGTCCGTGTAAATGGAGTGCTTTCCAAGATTTTATACTATCTGTTCATATTTAGTATGGTAGTTCCTTTCCAGATGGTTATGTTCACTCTGGCAAAGACAGCAGATACACTGAAACTGAACACTCCTTATAATATCTGTATTATTTATCTGGGATTTGGTGCAGGACTGGCAGTATTTATGTTCACCGGTTTTGTAAAGGGAATCCCGCTGGAAATTGAAGAGGCTGCCCTGATCGATGGATGTAATCCGTTACAGGTATTTTTCAAGATCCTGATCCCGATCCTGAAGCCTACTATTATCTCCACTGCAATCCTTCAGCTGATGTGGGTATGGAATGACTATCTTCTGCCGACCCTGGTACTGGATATTAAGAAATACCGTACCATTCCTATGGCAGTACAGTACTTCCGCGGAAGCTTCGGTCATGTACAGATGGGACCGATGATGGCAAGTATTATGATCGATATTATCCCGATCGTTATTGTTTACCTGGTATGCCAGAAATATATTATTGAAGGTGTTGTTGCAGGTGCAGTAAAAGGATGATAAAATAGTATCAGACGCAGGCTGATATGGATAATAAGTGACTGAAAATAAAGATAGTTCCATAATTGCAGGAACTATCTTTATTTGTATATATAAGGGGGTAGGAGGTTAGAAGCTATGTATCGTGTATTAGTGGTTGATGATGAAAAAATAGAGAGAGAGGGAATTAAATTTCTGCTTTCCAGGGAAGAGGGAGAGTTTGAGATTTCTGAGGCTTCCAATGGGCGCCAGGCACTGGAAATTCTGAGAAATGAGGAGATAGATCTACTACTGACAGATATTAAAATGCCTCATATGGATGGCCTGGAACTGGCAAAGAAGGCAAAAGAGGAAAAAGAGGAGCTGCAGATCGTAATCTTTAGTGGTTATAATGATTTTTCCTTTGCCCAGGAGGCGATCCGTTATGGGGTGAAAGAGTATGTTTTAAAACCGGTGGATCCTGATATTTTCAGTGAAACACTGGAAAAGGTCCGTAGCGAAATTGAGAAAAATAAAAATCGCAAGATCAGAGATCAGAAGGAACAGGATTTTCTCCAGCAGTATTTTCTCCAGAATTATATTTACACAGGAAAAAAAGAAATTCTGGAAAAAGCCGGAGAAATGATCAACCTGGATACCTGGAATCAGTGGCATTGTGCCATTCTGGTGGAATCCTCCCAGAATTTTTTTGATACTGCAGATGAGAATCTGGCAGAGGATATGCGCAAAGAACTGCGGAGAATATTTTTCTATCTGAATCTGAATGCCAGACAGTCCCTGTTTCTGTTTAACGATGTATACTGCGATTATCTGTTGGTAGCCAATCAGCTGTATACGGTGATGAAGCGCCAGTATCCGGGAAGCTTTCATTTGGCGGTAAGCAGGAAGTTTGAGGGTTGTGAAGCATTGCCTGAGATCATGACAGAGCTGGAACAGCAGATGGAGGAAAGATTCTATCATCCGGAGAACCATATATTCTCCAATGAGGAGGAAGAGTACAGTCATGTGGATAAGGCTGCCCAGGATTCCCAGCTGATGCAGAGAATTTCTGAGGACATCAGCAGAAAGGACATTCAGCAGCTGAAAGTCCATTTTCAGTGCCTTACAGACAAATACAAGAGCAGTACTCAGTTTTCGGCTATGTATATTAAATTTGTATTTTCCAATGTGATCCAGGCCTTGTTTGAGGAAACCCAGTTTTCAGAGGAACGTCGCCTGGATAAGGAGATTGACAGACTGTACAACTGTAGTGATATTTCGCAGATCCTTCAGGTTACTGAGGAGAATATCCGGGAATATGAAAATTTTCTGGAACGTTCCATGAGTGAATCCAGAAATGAGGTGGCTGCAGTGAAAAATTACATCTATCAGCACTATGAAGAGGATCTGAGCCTGGAGATGCTGGCAGAAAAGGTATATCTGTCCTCAGGATATCTGAGTTTTATTTTCAAAAAGGAAACAGGAATGAACCTGAACCGTTTTATCCGGGTATTCCGTATGGAGAAGGCAAAGGAGCTTCTGTGCAGCACAAATATGAAAGTGGCACAGGTAAGTGAAAAAGTAGGATTCTCCAATGTATCCTATTTTTGTCGAAGCTTCCGGGAATATTACGGAAGCAGCCCTGAGTCCTACAGGAAAGGAACAGGTGAAGATGAAGAGAATCCGAAAGAAATTTAGAGATATGAAATACCGTCATAAGCTTACGATCCTGCTGGTGATATCCAGTCTGGTGCCTATGACGATACTTGCTCTTTACAGCCATAACAGTATGAGCAAGCTGGTGCGCCATAATGAATTGGAGGATACCTCATCCATCCTGGAACAGACCAGAGAGAGTATTGAAAGCCAGATTGAGGTATATACAGGACTGATCAATTATCTCACCTATTCTCCGGATATTGAAGAGGTGATCAATGAGAAGAATATGGACAACTATGTGGCGTATGCCAAGTATACCCAGATTGTGGATCCTCTTCTCACAGTGCCTAAATCCTATCATGATGCTATCAATCAGATACAGATTTTTGCAGACAGTATTAAAGTGAGACATGAATATACCCTTGTGCCTATGGATGAGATAGGACAGGAATGGTGGAGCAGCCAGCTAAACGATGAGGTGCAGGTGCAGTGGCTGGTAAATACGGAAAAACCGGAGATTGCAGCAGTGAGAAATATTTACGAGGGAAAGAAGCGTACAGCAGTGCTGTGCATTACTCTGGATTACGATAAAATATTCAAACCGTTGAAAAATATTATTTCAGAAGAGTCTGGGACTATGGTGCTGGATCAGAAACAGAATATTGTGTATCGTGATGAAAATATCCGGGATAATGATCTGGCAGATTTAAGAGAGTCTGACAAAATTCTGGAGCAGATCAGCAAGGGATATGTAGCGGTAAACAGCACCAGTCAGAATACGGGCTGGAAGTTTTATCTGTATAAAACCAAAAAATCTGTAGAAAAATCAGTTTATCAGATGCTGCTTACTGAGATTCCGCTGATCGCCGGCTGTGTATTGGTCATTTTTATTCTGGGTATGGCTTTTTCCAGATTGTTTACCCGCAAGATCGAAATGCTTACGGAAAACATGGATCAGGTAAATCATGGAAGCAGAGAGGTTACGGTTACCAGCGATGCAGAGGATGAGGTGGGGGTTCTGATCAGAAGCTTCCGCAGGATGATGAGTGAGATCGATCGTCTGATCAGTGAAGTTTACGAAAACAAAATAGCTTTGAAGGAATTTGAACTGAAAGCTCTTACTGCACAGATCAATCCACATTTTCTGTATAATTCCCTTTCCATTATTAACTGGATGGCTATTAAGAGTAATCAGAAGGAAATCAGTAAGGTAACTCTGGCCTTATCTACTTTTTATCGAACAGCTCTGAGTAAGGGAGAGGATATGGTAACCGTAGAAAACTGTATCCGTAATATAGAAGCTTATCTGTCTATCCAGCTGGTGATGCATGACAATGATTTTACAGTAGAGTGGAAGATTGATCCGCAGGTAAAAACTGAAAAAGTCCCCAAACTGATCCTGCAGCCAGTGGTGGAAAATGCATTAGAGCATGGATTGGATGTAAAAGAAGAAGGAGATAAAATCCTGAAGCTGTCCTTTCTGGATGCCGGGGATGCAGTACTTCTCCGGGTAGAAGATAATGGAATGGGAATGGAACAGTCAGTGGCAGAATCGTTGGTTACTTACCAGGCAGAAGGCTATGGACTGAAAAATGTGAATGATCGAATCTGTCTGCTCTACGGAGAGGAATATAAAATTCGTATCACCAGCAGTGTAGGTAAGGGAACAGTAGTAGAAATGCGGATTCCAAAGGGAGAAACATCATGATGATACAGGGTGGAAAGAATGCGGGAAAAAAGCTTTTTGTAATTCTGATTCTGGGAATGACGTTGCTTCAAAGCGGATGTAATAATAAAGCAACCAAGGAGACACAGCAGAAAGCAGAAAAAACGGATGGGGCTGAGAAACAGAAAAAAACTGAGTCCGGGGACTGGGAAGAAGCCCGGACAACTCCTTATGGCAAATATCCTGAAACTGTGACCTATACTCTTGCCCAGATGAATGGTGCCAATAATTCCAATCTGCCCAAAGGGCAGACTTATGAAAATAATGAATATACCCGTTATCTGAAAAAGATGCTGAATATCCAGAATGAGAACACATACATGGAAAGTGAAGACAGATATGATGAATTTGTCAATGTGATTGTGAAAGATCGGATGCTCCCTGATGTCATGGTGATCTCGGACAAGGAAATGCTGGATGAGATGGTAGAAAACGATCTGGTGGAGGATCTGACAGAGGTGTATGAATCCTGCACTACAGACAGGATCAAAGCTATGTATGCCAGTTATGGAACTGAGCTTCTGGATTCTGTGAAATATGACGGGAAGCTGATGGCAATGCCGGAGACTGTTATCGATCATGGTCCCTGCCTGCTCTGGCTTCGTAAGGACTGGATGGATAAGCTGGGATTAGAAGAACCGCAGACTCTGGAAGAAGCTTTTGATATTATTGAAGCTTTTCAGAAAAACAGAATGGGTGCAGCACCTGGAGAAGATTCTATCGGACTGGTATGTGATACTTCACTGGTGGGAACTACGAGTAGTAGTTATTCTGTTGACCCTATTTTTCAGAAATTCGGAGCCAATCCCCAGAGATGGCAAAAGGGTGAGAATGGAGAAGTGGTATATGGTTCTCTTACAGAAGAGACGAAGAATGCACTGGAATATTTGAACCAGCTTTATGAAAGGGGAATTCTGGATGAGAATTTTGCACTGCGGGCCCAGAATAATCTAAGGGATCTGGTGGTCAGCGGAAAATGCGGGGCATTTTTCGGATTGTGGTGGACGCCTAATAACCCTCTTATGGATGAGTATGAAGAAGATCCGGACTCTGACTGGGAGCCATATTATTTTCCGGCAGAAATACAGAAAACGGCAGAAACCTATTCTACATTCAGAGACAACAAATATGTAGTGGTGCGAAAAGGTTATGAGCATCCTGAAATTGTAATGAAGATTTTGAGTGTACTTTTTGATTATACCAGGTATGAAGCGAAGGATGCAGATGAAATGAACAGTTATTTTGCTCTGAATGTGGATCCCACAGCAAGGCCGTTGGTGATCAATGTGGATTACAATGAAGCCACTTATCGTGTGACAGAGCATATTCAGAAGGTAATTGCAGGAGATATGGAAGAAGAGAAGCTCAGTGCCATTGAGAAATCCTATTATCAGGCATGCAGAAATTATATAGAGGGACAGAATGTGACAGTGGAGGACTGGGCAGCTTACAAATCCCGCATTTCTGCAGTAGGTCTTCTGGTGAAATCAGATTACAGGACTCCTGAGAAAATCTATCTGCAAACTTCAAATCTGGAAATTCCTCAGACTCTTGGTACTCTGGAGAAGAACACTTTTATCCAGATTATCATGGGGAAGCGCCCCATATCCTATTTTGATGAATTCGTAAGCAAATGGTATGAACAGGGAGGGAATCAGTTGGTAAAAGCAATCCGGGAGGATTCCAGGTAATGCGAATATTTTTGTATAAATAAAATTTACAAAATCATATATTTTTCTGGTATAATTTTTCAGGCAGACTGTAAAACATTTTTGCAGCCTGCCTGAAACTTATTAGGCTTAAAAAAGTACAAAAGAACAGGGGCGGGAAATGGATAATAAGGGAAAAAACAGAAAGAAAAAGATAAAAGTTATCCTGGGGATCTGTATTGCAGTATTTTTACTCCTGGGAGGAGGTTTGTTGGCTTATATACATAAAGTGGATACGGACACACTGGGAAGAAAAATTACCATATATGGTCTGGATGTATCAGGTCAGAATGTGGAGAAGGCCGGACAGACTATCCGGAAAGCATTTCAGGATAAAAAGGTTGTTTTCCGGGAGGATGGCAGTCAGGTATATCAGACAACTGTAGGGGAACTGGGATATTCTCTGGATGAGGGAACACTTCAGTCTGCACTTACAGCCTTGAAACAGCAGCGTGACCAGACAAGGACGTTTCTGGCCTCCTGGAAAAATTACGAAATAGAATATCAGGTAAACAAAGATGAGACAGCAGAACAGTCTGCACTGACAGAAGATCATTTTGGAGAGAAAGAAAGAACGGAAGCCCAAAATGCTGAGATCAGATACAGCAAGAAGAAAAAGAAATTTGTGATAGTAAAGCAGGTGGCAGGGACACAGATTGATGAAGAACGTCTTCGAAATTACGTGGATAAGACGCTGGAAGCAGAGTTTCAGGATAAGCTGCTCACCGGTGAAGTTAAGATAGATCTGAACCAGCAGGCATATAAGCAGCCTTCTGTAAAGGCTTCAAAAGAATTGAAAAAGGAATTGAAAAGCCTAAACGGACAATTGAAAAAATACCGCAAGGCTACCATAACCTATACCTTTGGAAATACGACAGAGACTCTGGATTCCCAAACAGTAAATTCATGGATCAGTATTCAGGGCACAAAGATCGTAATCGATCAGGAGCAGGCAGGGGCCTTTATTTCACAGCTTGCCAATAAATACAATACCATTTATGTTCCCAGAACCTTTCATACTTCTATGGGTACGGATGTGACTGTGGAGGACAATGAATATGGTTATAGGATCGATCAGAGCGGAGAGTTAAGCCAGCTGCTTTCTGATCTGAAAAGCGGTAAGGATGTGGTTCGTGAACCGGTATACAGCAGCAAAGGAATGCAGAGAAACGGAACGGATGATCTGGCGGGAAGTTATATAGAAGTAAGCCTGGATGCACAGCACCTTTGGCTGTACAAAGATGGAGGGTTGGTAACGGAAACAGATATTGTCAGCGGAGCGCCTACAGAGGAGAGGCATACCTATACGGGAGCCTGGCCCATTGCCTATAAAGCAAGTCCTTTTACGCTCACCAGCGATGTATACGGATATGATACCAAGGTAAAATACTGGATGCCCTTTGTCTACGGGCAGGGGCTGCATGATGCGCCCTGGCAGTCGGCTTTTGGAGGAAATCGTTATAAGACAGGAAACGGAAGTCATGGATGTATCAATCTGCCGGAAGAAGAGGCTGCAATTATTTATGAAAATATTGACGGTGGATATCCCATTATTATATATTAAAAACAGCTTAACCGAATCAAGTAAGTAGCGAAGCGGATGATTTTATCCGCTTGACCTCAAAATACAACAGGAGGAACTGGATGATGGAATTTCAGAAATTGATGGAAGTAAGAAGAAGTGTTCGAAAATATGCAGCAGACAAAAAGGTCACAAAAGAAGAACTGATGGAGATGATTGGAGCTGCACAGGAGGCTCCTTCCTGGAAGAATACGGAGACAGGGAGATATTATTGTGTATTGTCTGAGGAGATGACAGAAAGAGTACGCAGGGAATGTCTGCCTGAGGGAAATGCCCGTAAGGCTGAAAATGCAGCACTGGTTGTAACTACTTTTGTAAAAGATAAAGCTGGTTTTCAGAATGACAAAACTGCGGATAATGAATTGGGCAATGGCTGGGGATGCTATGACCTGGGATTGCAGAATGAAAATTTTGTTCTGAAGGCAGCAGAACTGGGGTATGGAACTTTGATCATGGGGCTGAGGGATGGAGAGAAGCTTCGGAAGGTGCTGGATATTCCGGAAGAGGAAACGGTAGTGGCAGTGATTGCTGTGGGTGTGGCAGCAGAGGAGCCAAAGAGGCCTAGACGTAAAGAATTGGATGAGATTGTGAAGGTGTATTAATATATAGGATTGACAGAACGGAATCAGAGGTGAAGTTATTTTCCTCTGATTTCTTTGGATTACATTATTAATGATGTGTTTTTATGGATGGAGGGTAATGTGAAGGCAGTTTTTTTGGACATAGACAATACTTTACTTAGCTTTGATGGTTATGTAAAGCAGACAATGAAGGAAGGGTTTGAGCACTTTGGGTTAAAGCCTTATGAGCCGTATATGTTTGATATTTTTATCAGAGAGAATACGAAGCTGTGGAGGCAGATTGAGCAGGGAACGCTAGTGTTTGAGGAGCTGGAGAAAATCCGATGGAATATTATTTTCAAGTATCTGGATATTGAGTTTGACGGAACTGTTTTTGAAAAATATTTCAGGGGTAGGCTTTTTGACAGTGCAATTCCGGAAGATGGAGCTTATGAGCTTTTGGAATATCTGAAAGGGAAATATATTCTCTGTGTGGCTAGTAATGGTCCTGGTGAGCAACAGGTGCACAGGCTGGAGATTGCCGGGATGAAGAAGTATTTTGATTATATTTTCGTTTCTGAGAGGATTGGGGCATCCAAGCCTTCGAAGGTGTTTTTTGAGAGGGCTTTTGCAGAACTGAATGCAGGGCGGGAGGAGATAATATTACCGGAGGATACGGTGATGATCGGGGATTCCCTGACTTCAGATATTGCGGGAGGACAGGCCTTTGGGATGGAGGTTTGTCTGTTCCGGAGGAAAGAGGGAATGGATATACCGGATGGTGTACGGTGGGTGGATCGGTTGGAGCAGATAGAAGAGATTTATTGAGGTGCGCCGGAGGCCGGGGGCCGGACGCCGGACGCCCCGAAAGGATAGCGGGTGGGGAGACTGGTTTCGGGAGCTAGAAACTCTAAGGCCCGGAAGATCAGCTAAAGGCGCTCGCAAATGGCGCAAACTCGCTTCGCTCAGACAGTGCGGCCATTTGCGAGCAACGCTGATCTCCCGGGCCTAAGAGTTGCTACGCTCCCTGCACGAGCCTCCCCACCCGTTGTCCTTTCGGGGCTGGGGGCGGCTGACGGCTGGAGGGTTTGTGGAGTGGTGGCTGGTATGGGGAGGGTGTGTAGTGTTTTGGGTTGGTGGAAAGAAGAATAGTGACTGGGAATGATAAAAAATAAAAAAAGATAAAAAAAGTAAAAAAGGGGGTTGACAGTGGGGGATAGGAGTGTTATATTAGTTGAGCTGTCGGAAATAATTGTTTCTCAGATTGGGACAATTTAAATAGATTTCTGAAAGAAAAAAGAAATTAAAAAAAGTGCTTGACAACTTAAAACCTTTGTGTTAAAGTAATCAAGTCGCTTGAACAGAGCTGACAGTTATGTATCTGGACAACTTTTTGAGAAATCGAAAGAGTTGAAAAACTTTGAAAAAACTTGAAAAAAGTGCTTGACAAAGTAAAACAGATATGATAAAGTAAACGAGCTGTCGCAAAGACAGACAACCTTGATAACTAAACAGTGAAACACATACGATTCTCGAAAATTCTTTACACATGAGCATCGAAAGATGCGAATGCGGTTCGGTTCGCAAGAAACGAACTTCATTATTTGAGAACGGTTGAATAAACCAAAAACAGTAAAACGAGAGATAGCTAGTTGGTTGTCTTGAGTAATCAAACACTTTATCAGAGAGTTTGATCCTGGCTCAGGATGA
>NZ_JACOQG010000020.1:0-62239 GCF_014297245.1 Blautia difficilis
AAAAAATTTCATTCCTAATATTTCATATCCCTGGTTCTTTTTTTCTTTGACTTAAAGCTATCTGAGACTGCATAAATGCAGTATGCAACTCCGTAATGTTTTCAAAGCACATACTTTGACCAAAATACATATGACATTGATTTAGAAAATTAGTCATTTTTTTGTAAAGTGTTAAGTTGTGATAGTGTTCAAGATTTTGGTCGACTGCAACAATTTGATCAGAATAATTATATATCATCTCAAGATTCAGGAGATATGAAATATTAGGAATGAAATTTTTTATAGATGGTCCATCTGCTGAGTCTTTTTGAAAAGTCCAGACAAAATATTTCTTTTCTTTAATAAATCCATTACGCGCAAGATTGAAAAAAAGTACTTCCTGATTAATTTCTTTCCCTCTTATAAGCTGTTCAATGTACCATGGCATATGTTTACTTGAAAAAGCAAATTCAGTGGTATGTTGAATTGCCTGTTCAATAAATGTCTGAATCTGTACGACATTCAGATATTCTCCAGGTGTAAATTCTGCAGAAACATCACTTAATGCCAATGTACCAAATATTGATTCATTTCGATAGAGTGGTGCAATGAGTCGCTTTATTTTGTGGAAGCGATTATCTGACTGGAAGAAAAAAGGTTTACGTCCATTATTTAAAAGTGAATTAAGATTCGGACTGATTTCTGATTCGTCAGGCGAACGGCCATGAGACAGAACATAATTCCAAAGTTCTCCTTTGGTGGAAATATCTGGAACATGGCCGGCCGTCATTAAAAGATTTTGTTGCATGTCAAAAATAGCGATAGGATTTTTGAGCATTTCTGTACATATTTGTAAAATATTTTTTAATGATGAATTTTTTAAAATACATTGAAGAATCTGACATTCCCAATTTTGATATTCTGCAATGATATCAGATATAGTATACAGTAGCGAATCTATAGAAATATCTGTTGTAGTGAGAACACTGCAGGAGAGAAAAACAGAGGGAACAGATTCGGGATATTGATTAATAAAAAGCATATGTGCTGGAAAGGAAAAATCTGGTGGGAAAGAATACGACGAATCAATCAGATAAAGAGTATCAGAGTCAATAACTGTTGTTTCAGGTAAAAATTTCCGTACGCGGGTAATTGTGCAGGAATTTTGATTTTGTTCTTTTATTACAAAAATATCTGCTGAAATTTGTTCAAAAATTTGATGAATATTGAGTTTCATAGGAACCCTCCTGTAATATGGACATTTATGTATAAAAATAGTATCTGTTTTTTTGATTATACAGACGATGAATATAAAAAACAAGTGTATTATACTTGGGTTTAGAAAGTGTACAAAAATATATAAAAAGAAAGGGGAAAATTATGAACGAATCAAGAAATCCACTAATGGAAGGTGCCAGTTTACTATATCAGGTTGCACCGGGAGCATTGCTTCCATATGAATATCGAGGAGTAAGACCGGAGATTAAAGCATACCAGACAAGTGCATGGATTGGAACTGCACTGATGATTTCACCAATTTACGATGTGTATGGACCGGATGTGATCAAGTTTTTTAATTCTATCTGTACAAATGATTTTTCTAAACTCGGTATGAAAGGGCTTCGTCATGCAGTAATCTGCAATGAAAAAGGACAGATTATGACAGATGGTGTTGCAATTAAGGTTGCTGAGGACAGAATCCGAACATATTGGTTAAATCCACCTCTTGCGTATCTTGTAGAATCATCTGAAATGGATGTACATGGGGAAGATATGTCAGGAAAAGAATATATTATTCAAATTGATGGAGAAAAATCTCTTGAAATTCTGGAAGATGCTTTTCAGGCGGATTTACATGATATTAAATTTGCACGTCATAGATGTCAGGATGTAGATGGAAAGACAGTACGTATTATTCGCCTTGGGATGTCTGGCAACCTTGCTTATGAAATTCATGGGGATATTTCAGAGTTTATATATATTTATGATAAGGTTTGTGAAAGCGGGAAAAAATTTGGTGCTCAGAAATTAGGACTTCATGCCTATAATCTTTTTAATCATACGGAAGCAGGATTTCCAAACATCAATCTCCATTATCCGCTTCCATGGTTTGAATCGGGAGAAGGACTTGCCAATTATCTGTATCAGCATCCGGAGACTGCTTTTTATAATATTAAACGTTATCTGCTTGGCAGTGTGGGAGATGATCTTGAAAGTCGTTTTATGACGCCATTTGATGTTGGATGGGATTTCCTTGTGAAATTTAATCATGATTTTACCGGAAAAGATGCTCTTTTGAAACTTGCTGAAGAAAAACGCAGAACAGCAGTAACTCTTGAATGGAATGGAGAGGATGTAGGAAAAATTTTTACTACGAAACTGATTCCGGGAGAGGAACCTTGTGAAGATATTTCCGTACAGAGTGATGTATTCTGGAATGAACAGCCGGAAGAACCAGGATTCACTTATAGAGCAGATAAGGTATTTGCCGGAGAAAACCAGATTGGCATTTCATCTGGAAGAATAATTTCCTATAATTACAATAGTATGATTTCTCTTGGATTTATTAATCCTAAATATGCAAAAGAAGGAACGAAACTGGAAATTTTGTGGGGGACTCCTGGTACGCGTCAGATGAAAGTACGTGCAACAGTAAAAAAACTTCCTTATAATAGCGAGTTTATCCGCAATGAAAACAAAGATGTAGAAGAAATTCCTCATTTATTCTAAGGTTTAACAGGGGGCGGCTGTTTTACGACAGCCGCTTTTCATATATTGTTTGGAAGGAGATACATATTGAATAAAAAACAGAAATATACATTTATAAGTCTTATGCTGGCATCTACTGTTGCTGCTTATGCTCAATATCAGATGAATGTGTTTTCGATTGATCTGATAACAGCGTATCAAATATCTGCTTCTCGTTTTGCGTTTTTATTTACTGCACCAATGCTTCCGGCAATTTTTCTGAGCATTCCATTGGGAAAATTGTCTGATAAAATTGGCTATAGAAATGCAATACAGTTGGGACTTGCTTTTACTATATTAGGACTTACAGGTCGTATTTTTGCAGAAAGTTATTCTACACTATGGATTTGCATGGCATTTAGTGGCGCATCTTCTATTACACTGTTTGTTAATAGCGCAAGAGTATTGGAAGAGGTAGTTCCTGCAGAAAAATCAGTTTTATTTATGGGAATATATACTACGGCCAGTATGCTTGCGCAGACTTTTGCAACTGCAACATCTGCAGTTTTGTATTCAACATTACAAAAAGCTTATGTTGGAGCATTAGTATACGCAGTTGTAATTACTGTTATATGGGCAGGGAACTATTGTATAGAGAAAGAAAATGCTGAAAATACAGAATTCAGAAATGCAGATAGATCTTCAGAGCAAAAAGGAAAATTTTCGGAAGTTCTGAGCTGCAAAGGTATCTGGTTTACTGCAGTCAGTTTATTCTGTATTCTGGGAGCGACTATTACATTAAATACATTTCTTCCAGCTGCACTTATGGAAATTCATGGATTTTCTAAATCGCAGGCAGGTACTGTTGCATCTATGATATCATTTGGAAATATGTTTGGTGCAGTTATAGGGCCCGTTTTGTATCGAAAGTTAAAGAAATTTTCAAGACTTATCTTTTTATTTGGAGGAATTTCTATTATAGGATGTATTGGGGGATGGATGCTTCATGAACAAATCCTTATGATAATTATATATTTTATTACAGGGATTGCTATTGGAGGTGCAATGCCAATTTATTTCACAATGCCGATTAGATTAAGAGAAATTTCATCTGATAATATTTCTACAGCAGGAGGGTTGATTACAACATTTCAGTTAGGGGGAGCGGTAATAGTTCCATCTTATATTATTGCTCCAATTGCAGGAAATAATTATTCAGAAATTTTTATCCTGACTGCAGTTGTGATTGCAATTGCTGTTGGATTGGGTGTATTGCTTGAAAAAGAACTGGTTAAATTGTAGTAGAAAGGAAGTACTGATTATGAAAAAAATATTGCTTAATGGTGTTGATGGAAATTTCGGAGGAAAATCTGCCGGAATACTTCTGGAAAAATATCCTCATGAGGATTTGATTTTTACTGCACCAAGAGAAAAAGCACTTAAAAAGTACAAAGAAATGGGAATTGAAACAAGGGTGGCTGATTTTAATAATGCAGAAACTCTTGTGGAAACATTTAAAGGAGCAGATACTGTTGTATTGATTTCCATGCCTTTTGTAGGACCTAAAAGAAGAGCTGCACATAAAACTGCAATTGATGCAGCAGTACGTGCCGGTGTCAAAAAGCTGGTGTATACTTCTATTGTAGGTGCTGGTGAAAAAGATATTAATACATATGAGGTAAATGATCATGTCTGGACAGAAAATTATATCAAAGAACAACCGATACATTATCTGATTCTTCGTGATTCGCAGTATGCCGAGGCAATGGTTTCTTCTTTTGTAGAAGCATATGAGAGAACTAATGGAGTTCTGGCAAATAATATGGGTGAAGGAAAGATGGCGTTTATATCTCGTGACGATTGCGCAACAGCTGCAGCATATGCGGCAATGTCTGAAGATATTGATAAAGTTTTGAATATTAATGGAGCAGAGCTGTTAACAATTGCTGATTTTCTCGAAATTGCCTCAGAAGTAACAGGGAAGAAAGTGGTATATAAATATATTACGGATGATGAGATGTATGCATATTTTGATTCAATCGGAGTGCCCAGAACAACAGAAGAAATGTGGGCTGATACGGCAAAGAATTTTCCGTTTTGTTCTGATGGAATGGTTACTTTCGGGAAAGCAATCCGTCAAAATCAGATGAGTGTTTATACGAATGATTTTGAAAAACTGACAGGCAGAAAACCATTGTTTGTTAGACAGATTTTTGAAGATTTTTCGAATCATCTTATCGGTAACAGGACTTCAACAGATAATTAATGGAAAGTATAAGAAGCCTTTATTATTGTGCATGAAATAGACAGGAATCTCTTTTTTAAAGTAAATGGTATATTTTTGAACAGTAATGTATCTTTCCTGTATCAGGTTTTTACCGTGTGAAATAGCTTTACCCTAAAATAGATTTATGATATTATTTAACAAATACATTAAAATGAAATGTTAAACTGAACTGCGAGGCAGTTATTGGTTATGAATCAGTAAACAACGAAGCAGATGATTTTTTGCTTGGGTAAGATATTATAGATTTATTTTATGGAGGAAAACGATGAAAAGAATTGGCCTTGTAGTTGCATATGACGGCACAAACTACTGCGGCTGGCAGACACAGCCAAACGGAATTACCGTGCAGGGGGTATTAAATGATACACTGTCCGAGCTTCTGGGAGAGAAAATAGAAACTATCGGTGCAAGCCGTACAGATGCAGGTGTTCATGCCATGGGAAATGTGGCAGTATTTGACACTGACACACGCATCCCGGGAGAAAAGATTTCTTATGCACTGAACCAGCGGCTTCCGGAAGATATCCGTATTCAGCTCTCCGAAGAAGTAGAACCGGATTTCCATCCCCGCTACTGCGACAGCGAAAAAACATATGAATACCGCATCCTGAACCGCAAATTCCCGGTTCCGACAGAGCGCTTATACACCTATTTCTATCACTATAAACTGGATGTAGATAAGATGAAAGCTGCAACCTCATACCTGATTGGACAGCATGATTTTGCTTCTTTTTGCGGTGCAAAAGCGCAGGTAAAAACAACCATTCGTACAGTAACAGGAATTGACGTATGGCGTGACGGAGACATCGTAACTATCCGCGTAACAGGAACAGGATTCCTTTACAACATGGTTCGTATTATCGCAGGAACGTTGATAGAAGTAGGAAACGGTCAATATCCACCGGAGAGAGTAAAGACAATCCTGGAAGCCTGCAACCGCGAAACGGCAGGCCCGACAGCTCCGGCACAGGGATTAACATTGATGGGAATTGAATTTTTTGACTGATCTATAAAATGTAAAAATTATTGCATGCTACATTTTTTAGACTGAATGACTGAAATGTAGCATGCAATTTTTTTACAACAATGAGTATGGAAAACAAAAAACGTGGGAGTAACGAAAAAAGTTGAAAAAACGACACAAAACCTATTGACAGAACAGAACCCTTATAATATAATAACCAAATGTGACGTAGTGCGAGATGCTTAAGCCAAATAGCCCAGGCGAAAGTATTTATCAGCGGTTTCGGACATTTCCGCATTTTTAGCACCGGCGTTTCCAATAACTTATATTCGCGGGAAATTCCGCGGTTAATTAAACTATCGTTGATAAATAACAGGAGGTAAAACCATGCAGACTTATATGGCTAATCCAGATAAAATCGAAAGAAAATGGTATGTAGTTGACGCTGATGGATGTACTCTTGGCCGTCTGGCATCCGGAGTAGCAAGCGTTTTAAGAGGAAAAAATAAACCACAGTTTACACCACACGTAGACACAGGTGATTATGTAATCATCGTAAACGCTGACAAGATCAAAGTTACAGGTAAGAAATTAGAGCAGAAAATCTACTACAATCACTCCGATTATGTAGGTGGAATGAGAGAAACCACATTAAAAGAAATGTTAGCAAAGAAACCTGAGAGAGTTATCGAGCTCGCAGTTAAAGGTATGCTTCCAAAAGGACCTTTAGGAAGAAGCATGTACACAAAACTTTTCGTATATGCAGGACCGGAACACAAACATGAAGCTCAGAAACCAGAAGCTTTAACATTTTAATTAGGAGGTAGAAAACATTGGCTAGCGCAAAATTCTACGGAACAGGAAGAAGAAAAAAATCAATCGCAAGAGTTTATCTTGTACCTGGAACCGGTAAGATCACAATCAATAAAAGAGATATCGATGAATATTTTGGATTAGATACACTGAAAGTTATCGTTCGTCAGCCTTTAGCTGCTACAGAAACAGAAGGCAAATTCGATGTATTAGTTAACGTTCATGGCGGTGGATACACAGGACAGGCTGGTGCCATCAGACATGGTGTTGCAAGAGCCCTTCTTCAGGCAGACAACGACTACAGACCAGTTCTGAAAGCTGCTGGATTCTTAACTCGTGACCCACGTATGAAAGAACGTAAGAAATACGGTCTCAAAGCAGCTCGTAGAGCTCCGCAGTTCAGCAAGCGATAATCGACTGCTCAGACTATATCAAAAGGTTTACAAAACCCCGGAAAATCAAGGTTTTCCGGGGTTTTTTTATACCTAAACGGGTGACAAAAGTTTGACCTCATTTGACCAAATGAGAGCCGTTTTCACCCAATTTTTAGTGGTTAAATATAGGACAACCGGCAAAAATGGGGTCAAAAAACGGCCTTAGTGGTTAAAAAATAGGACAACCAGAGAACAATTTCGGGGGTATTTTTGAGGGCGATTTTGGCACTCTCAGACACCGGATTTTTCGCTGGAGGGTTTGGCATAATCTGACCAAATCTGAACAATTAAATACGATTCTAATGCAGGTACTCAGTAACAAATAACAGGGTGCTTTTTTTGTTTCAGAGATTCCGGCATTAGAAAGGGCCGTCACTTTATGATTTTGAAGTGGCGGCTTTTTCGTGTGCCAGGCATGGCACAAGTCTTACGGGTGAAAGTCCCGTCACGGGTATTTACCGCCAAGTGTAGCGAACCACAAGCCGAAGACAGCAATGTTTAGGGGGAGGAAGTGGTGTAGCAAAACCGTTGAGCCTACGAACAGAAACTGGATATGAGACTAAATGGCGGGCAAGATTGCGAAACAAATCGAAGCCCAAAAGGTAAACGTAACGCCAAGAGAGTAAATCCAGAGGTTGTGCGGTGAAAGACTTGTGTCTTACCCTGGGAGGCCTAGGTAGCGTACAACTTGTACGTGCGATAAAAAGTTCATACCTAGGAGTCAGCTGAGACCATAGTATCCCGAAGCACCAATGGGAAAAGGGTCTAATGTCAATATATTGCAAATCGCTGTAAGCAAGGTTAGAATAATCCGAAATCAAAGATATGCTTAACAAGTGGAAACGTATGTCTACGGAAGCAAAAGGTAGAGGGGATAGTATCTGTGATAAAAGCCGCTGATGAAACAGAACCTCGGGAGGTTGCAAGAAACATGCATCTGGCGCTACCTGTGATATTTCGTATTCTCTATGGCTGTGGACTTCGTGTGTCTGAAGTTGTTGGACTTCGCTATAAGGATGTAAATCTCGAAGATGGGATTCTTACAATCCGTGAAGCCAAAACTGACCGTGACCGATATATCTCATTATCAGACTCTGTGAAAGAGGCTTGTATCGGAAGTTGGGAAAGGCTCAACCTTTTCTGTTTTCCTGCTCCGAAAGTAGCGCCGACACGCCCCAAAAATTGAAATGTCACAGACTTGTGACATTTGGGGTCGAATTTAGCGGAAATTTTTTGTGGCTCGTGACATTTTTGTGAGGTTTGGTCGTTACAATGGGTTTATCAAAAAGAAAGGATGGTGTTCTTTATGAGAATTTTGCAAACGACTGAACTGAAAAAATATTATGGCACAGAGCCGGACATTACCAGAGCCTTGGATGGTGTGACCCTCTCCATAGAAACTCTCCAAACTTTCATAACAGGGATAGATACTCCATTTGCGGAGGGAGGAACGGCGTTTCTTCGCCGCACCTTCCTCCGATTTTTCTTTTTGTCTGTATCCTTGTCTTTTGCCTGTCCGTACCGGATAATATGAGTAGAATAAGAAGCGTAGCAAAGGAGCGAAAACAGATGTTGACCTTTGAAAAGGTGCTGGAGATTTTTGCGGATTACCTGACCGCAGACGAGACCATGGAAGTTTATATCAGCCGCCATGGATGTGTAAGAGTTGAATTTGACCAAGATTTTCACTATTGCTCTGGCGAAGTGTGCCATACTCCCAAGGAACTGTTCGACCTCTTAGCCGATGATTACCGGACTTATCTGGAGATTGAACTGACCAAAGGAAAACGGGAAGTGACGGAAGATGATGAGAGAGAAGCGGATGCCCTGTGCAAACGGCATCTGGAGCGTTGGAGGGAGGAACTGGAATGAAGATTTTGAAATGCTTGCTGATGATTGTAACTGCACCGGTCATTTTGGTGTTGACGCTTTTTGTCTGGCTCTGCATGGGGCTGATTTACATATCCGGTCTGGTGCTTGGTCTGCTCAGCACGGTAATTGCTCTGCTTGGCGTGGCTGTGATTATTACCTATTCCCCGCAGAATGGTGTGATTTTGCTGGTTATAGCTTTTTTGATTAGCCCGATGGGATTGCCGCTTGCGGCGATCTGGCTGTTGGGTAAGGTGCAGGATTTGAAATATGCAATTCAGGACAGGGTGTATGGGTGAAGGTATCTTACTCACAATCTTGGTCACTGACTAAGATGGTGTGGTTATAGTACGATAAATATTTTGTGAAAAATGGTTGAGAAATAATTTATTCATAAATTTTGCAGAAAAACTGCAAAAACAAGCTATAAATATTGACCAAAGCATTTTTAACTGTTATAATAGTGGCTGAAAATACGAATACTGAGAATGGAGGTATTCAATTATGTTGATTCAGTTTACAGTTGAAAATCACAGGTCAATAAAGAACAGTGCCGTAATCAGTTTTGCGGCCTCTAAGGATAAGTCATTTGAAGAATATCTGCTTCATCCAGATGAAAAGAAGGCATTGTTGCCCGTACTTGCAATTTACGGTGCCAATGCAGCCGGAAAAAGTAACGTATTACACGCAATGATGACAATGAAAGAAATGGTTGTAGGAAATGCAGCAAAAGTTTCTAAGGGACAAAAGTTGCCGTGGGAGCCGTTTGGCGGAACAAAGGAACCGACGTCTTTTGAGATGGTATTTATTTTTCAGGGAGTTCGTTACACATACGGTTTTTCTTTTGATGCAAAGAAGATTTATAAAGAGTATCTTTACCATTGGCCAAATGGTCGTGAAGCCTTAATCTTTTCAAGAGAAAACGGAGTATATGAGTTCCGGGAAAATGTAAATGAGCAGGTAACTCTGAGCAATCGAACACCAGACAATAAGCTCTATCTGGTATCTTCTAATGACTGGAATCTGCCTCAGACGGAAAATGCTTATCGGTGGTTCCTGGAAAAGTTGACATTCTTGATGGATGAAGAACCAGCTACCTCAGAAACTGTTGCCCAGATTGCCAGTGGTGATGATAAGAAAGCTCGAATCTTAAAGGAATTGCTGCTTGCCGATCTTGGAATTACCGATGTTACAATCAAGAACACTTCCGGTAAAATTCCGGTTATTACGACAACACATCGAATTATTAACGAGGATGGTACAACAGAATACTTCCAGCTTTTAATGGAGCAGGAATCTGTCGGTACACAACACTTTTTTGCCCGCATTGGAGGATGGTTGCAGGCACTTGAAAACGGCGCACTTTTAGTTGTTGATGAAATTGAGGATAGTCTGCATCCTCTTTTAACCAGAAGGCTGATTGAAATGGTGCAGGATAAGGCTGTCAATACAAAGGGAGCGCAGCTGATTTTTACAACACACGATGCAATGCTACTTGACTTGAATTTCTTCCGTAGAGATCAGATTTGGTTTGCTGAAAAGAATGATGAGACTTGTGCAACAGAGCTTTACTCGTTGGCATCTTTCTCTCCAAGAAAAGGAGAAAATGTGCGTAAGGGTTATCTTCAGGGACGGTTTGGTGCAATCCCTTTTATCGGAGGTGACGCCTGATGAGCAAGATGCGAAAAGAGTATGACCCGAACAAAGTTAAGCGGCGTAAGCGTAAACCGATTGTTTATATCATCTGCGAAGGAAAAGAAACAGAGACACTTGAGTTTGACGGCCACGCATGGAAACGCAGCGACTTAAACCATATTGGAGCGTTAATTGAAATGCCGCCGCTTTATGAAAATTTGACCGCCTATGAAAATCTGAAAGTAAGGACTACTATTTTAGGGCTGACAGATAAGTGGATTGACGAAGTGCTGCAAATCGTCCGGCTGACGGAAACAGGCAAGAAAAGAGCCGGACAGTTTTCTCTTGGTATGAAACAGCGTCTTGGAATTGCAGTTGCATTACTAAACAACCCGAAGCTGCTCATACTTGATGAACCAACCAACGGGCTTGACCCGATTGGGATTGAAGAACTTAGAGAGCTTATCCGTTCCTTTCCTGCAAAGGGTATTACCGTTATTTTATCAAGTCATATTCTCTCCGAGGTACAACAGACCGCTGACCACATCGGCATTATTGCGGGCGGCGTCTTAGGCTATGAGGGGAAACTTAATGCAAACGAAAATTTGGAACATCTTTTTATGGACGTTGTAAAAAGCAATCACAGGGAGGGTTAAGGCATGGACTATCTAAAATCAGAACATTTGAAATTCAAGAGGACAATATCGAACAAACTGATTTTCATTGTTCCGCTAATTACGGCTATTTTTGCATGGCTTATGGGTGGATATATAGGGTATCAGTACATGACGCTTTACTGGTGGTATGCGTTCCTGCTTCCGGGAGCAATCGCAATTTTGTGTTCTTTGTCACACAGAAAAGAAGAAAACGCCGGGAAATACTATTCGGTATTTTCTATGCCTGTAAATCTTTCGAGATTTGAATTTGCCAAGGGCATTATCTTAGTCGAAAAACTGCTTGTTTCAGCGATATTTTTAGCATTGCTTATTTCTATCAGTAAGGTTTTTCACATGAAAGAAGGAGAATTATGTATCAATGCTCTTGCTAATGTTCCTGCGGCATATTCTTTTCCCTTTGGATATAGTGTTGGATTGAGTTGTGTGATTGACAAAGATTCTATTGATGCGAAAACAAAACAAATTTTTTCTTACTATAATATTGATGTCTTAAATCTTGGACAAGAATTGGAAATAGAAAAAAAGTGGTTTTTATGCCGGACACCACAGCGATTGTTACATATCTTTGATGAATTATACGCTGCAAAAGGCGTGGAAGGAAAAGATTACTTCCGTATTAAATTATTGGAATTGTTTTACCATATCAAACAACTGCGGATTGAAGATCAGTATGAAGCAACATATTATTCCAAAGAGCAAATTGAAATCATTAAGCGTATCCGACATCAGCTTATAGAAAACCTCGACAAAAAACTATCCATAGAAGAACTCTTGCGAAAAGAGCCAATGAGCAAGGTCACATTTCAAGCTATTTTCAAACAGATTTATGGCGATACGCCCTATGCACATATCAAAAAGTATAAAATGAATCTTGCGGCTGTTTATTTGCAGGAAACAGATCAATCAATCACGCAAATAGCCGGTGAACTTGGATATTCAAATATTAGTAAGTTTGCGAGGGCTTTTCAAGAAGTGTTTGGAATGCTTCCAAAGGATTACCGTAAAGCAAAAAAGTGATTTAACTTTTGGGCTGTTTTCTTGATTTACTTTTCCCTTTGGAGTAGTTAGAGACTGCAAACCGGTGTAAAATGACAGTGTAGTTAGTTGTTACTAACTACACTGTCATTTTATTTTAAGGAGGTTTCAAAGATGGAACAAACGGTAAAGAAAAAAATTGGCGTTCGAGATATTATGACGATTGCCGCAATGATGGTCATCAATTTTGCAATTGCAATGGTGATTGGTATGGTTACATTGCCTTTCCCAGCAGTATATTTATACGGCTCTGCTGGTATTGATGCCTTTATTGGAGCAACATTTTATTTGGTTGCGGCAAATCGTATTAACAAACACGGATTATTGTTTGCTTGGGCTACGGTTTATGGACTAATCCAAGGTGTTATGGGTTATATGTTCTTGGTTCCCTATTTCTTGATTGTAGCCCTCATTGCCGAGTTATGCATGGTTGGCAAGAATACATACCGAAGTGCAGTTCGTAACCGAATTGGCTGGATGGTCAACTCAATCGGAAATTTTGTAGGCTGTGCCGTACCGCTGTGGTGGTCTTGGGACAGCTATCAGGAAATGGCAGCAAGCAGCGGTTTTGATGCAAATACCTTGAATATGCAGCTCTCTATGGTGACTTCTCCGGCGCTGATGCTTCTGGGTGTTGTCATTACTGCGGTTCTTGCAATTCTTGGTACATTGTTCGGCCAGCGGTTGCTCAGAAAGCATTTCCAAAAAGCTGGCATTGTAGGATGATGGCCGGAGAAAAAAAGCAAAGGCGGATTGACCGGATTGACGGGCGCACAGTTCTTTTCCTGACGCTGTGCGCCTGCCTTGTGACTTTCCTTACCACGAGTTTTTGGGGACATGGGATTTTTACCTTTTGGATTTTTCTGATCCTGTGCTGGTTCGGCTTGTATAAGCAGGCTATTGGATGCTTTGCGGTCTATTTGGTAGCGATTGTATGGCTGATGATCGAGACAAAGTATCAGATCAGTATCCCATACCTCTTTTGTGTTGAAGTACGCATTGGGCTGGCAGAACTGTATGCCTGCTTTTACCACGATCATCAACAATATTTATCTGCTTTTGATTCCGGTGGGCATTCTGATCGGGATGCACACTACGGATTTCAGGGAGTATTCGTTGACATTTATTTTCTACCTGATTATTGTCCATGCGATTTCCGGTGTCCTGAATAAAATCATGTATATCTCTGAGTCCTTTACGCAGATTGACGGCAGCGTGGAGCGTATGGATGAAATCCTGCGTATCCCGGCCCTGCCCGAAAAGAGTACGGCGCAAGCAATCGAAAACTATGGGATTGCTTTCCGGGATGTCAGCTTTTCCTACGAAGCCGATTCCCAGGTCAAGGCCCTGTCTCATGTTTCTTTCTTTGCGGATCAGGGCAAGGTGACAGCCATTGTCGGCCCCTCCGGTGGCGGTAAAAGTACCATCGCCAGCCTAATCTCCCGGTTTTATGATGTGACGGACGGAAGTATTCAAATCGGCGGCGTTGACATTCGGGATATTCCGCTGGATGCGCTGATGGATAAGGTCAGCTTCGTATTTCAGGATACGTTCCTGTTCAAACAGAGCATCCTGGACAACATCCGTATGGGAAATCCAGATGCTACGGAAGAACAGGTGATTGCGGCGGCAAAGGCTGCAAGATGCCATGAATTTATTGAGCAGCTTCCGAACGGCTACCAGACCGTGATCGGCAGCACCGGCGTCCACCTTTCCGGTGGTGAGCGCCAGCGGATTGCCATTGCAAGGGCTATCGTAAAAGACGCGCCCATTATCGTTCTGGACGAGGCAACCGCGTTCAGCGACCCGGAGAACGAGTACCTGATTCAAAAAGCCTTTGAAAAGCTGATCCAGAATAAAACGGTTGTAATGATCGCCCATCGCCTGTCCACGATTCGTAATGCTTACCATATCCTTGTCATGGAAAAGGGCTGTCTGATTGAGTCCGGCACCCATGACGAGCTGCTGAAGAAGGACGGAAAATACGCACAGATGTGGAGCAGCTATACGGAGTCGATCAACTGGAAAATTGGTACAGGAAAGGCGGTGTGATCTATGAGTAAGCTGAAAGAAAAGTTAATGCTGTCGGAGAAAGGCTATTCCGACCTGAAAAAAGCAATTACGGCCTGCACAATAACCAATATCGCGTTATTGCTCCCATCAATGGTAGCCTGCCTGATCTTTTGGGAGCTGTTAAAGCCGTTTACGGGAGAAGCAATTTCGTGGGCCGCGTTGTGGAAGCTGCTGGGCCTGGGGCTGGTGGCGGCTATTCTGGTATTCCTGGCCGCGAAAAACGATTATAGGAAAACCTATATTGCTTCCTATAAGGAGGCCAGTACGACCAGACTTCGGATCGCAGAGCATCTTCGCAAGCTCCCAATGAGCTTCTTTAACACAAAAGATTTGTCCGATATTACCACCAACATGATGGCGGATTGCAGCAGCATGGAATCCATGCTCAGCAGTACCATCCCGCCGCTGATTGCAAATATCATCTCTGTTACCCTGACCTGCGTTTGTCTGGCATTTTTTGACTGGAGAATGGCCCTTGCGATTTTCTGCACAATGCCGGTTACATTCCTTATCATCTGGTGCGGGCGCAAGCTACAACTTCGTCTGTTTGACAAACAGGTGGATGTGAAACTGGAGGCGTCTAGCCAGATTCAGGAATACCTGGAAGGTATTAAGATCATCAAATCTTGTGGTCTTGGCGGTTCCCGCTTTGATGCGTTGGATAAAGCACTCCAGGCCATGAAAAAAATCGCCATTAAAGTGGAACTGGCCTCCGGTATTCTGGTTCAGGGAGCCAGCCTGATCCTGCAAGCAGGGCTTGGCATTACTATTTTCATTGGAACGGTGCTGATAACCGGCGGCAAAATCGAATTGCTCCCTCTGCTGGTGCTGCTCATGTTCTCCACGCAGATTTACGGCCCGATCCTTGCCATTCTCTCACAGTTGACTTCTCTGTTTCATTTGGAGACTGTCACCAACCGTATGCGTACCCTGCTGACCACGCCCGCTATGGAGGGCGAGGATAAGGATGTATCCAAGTATGACATTGAACTGAAAAATGTCACTTTCGGATATAACCAGGACGATGTTATCAAGGATGTGTCTTTTTCTATTCCTGCTGGCAGCGTAACGGCCCTGGTAGGGCCTTCCGGCAGCGGCAAAAGCACGATTTCCAAACTGATCGCCCGCTTTTGGGATATAAGAAAAGGCCAGATCACCATTGGTGGTATGGATGTCAGCACCATTGAACCGGAACACCTGATGCGCTGTATGTCCTTTGTATTCCAGGATGTGACCCTGTTCAACGATACTGTTTTTAACAATATCCGTGTAGGTAACATGAACGCTACCGAAGAACAGGTCATGGCAGCGGCAAAGGCAGCGTACTGTAACGAATTTATCCAGCGATTGCCGGATGGTTATCAGACTATCTTGGGGGAGAACGGCAGCACTCTTTCTGGCGGAGAACGTCAGCGAATCTCCATTGCCCGCGCTCTGCTGAAAGATGCCCCGATTATTCTTCTTGATGAAGCAACAGCATCTCTTGACCCGGAGAACGAGGTTTTAATCCAGCGGGCCATTGCAAAGCTGGTGGAGGGTAAGACGGTCATTATGATTGCTCACCGGCTTCGTACCGTTGTGGATGCCGACCAGATTCTTGTCCTCGACAATGGAAAATTGGTGGAATGCGGCACACATGATGAACTGATGAAGAAAAAAGGTTTGTATCACAAGTTGTTTTGCATCCAGCAGGAGAGCCTTGGCTGGGAGGTATAACTTTTGAGGATAGGATGTCCTATGAAGATTCATGCGTCCGGGGAGGATTATCTGGAGGCTGTGCTGATACTTCAAAAGAAACAAGGCATGGTTCGCTCCGTTGACCTTGCTCGGCACATGGGTTTTAGCAAACCGAGTATCAGTCATGCGGTGGGCGTTTTGAAAAACGGCGGTTTTGAGAAATCAAGGCTGCCGTTTCTTTTGCCCTCAAATGGAATGACGCGCTGGCAGCTTCGGCGGCTTACAGGAGGGAGCCGCCCATGATACGATCTGACCGCCGACAAATTCTGACTGTATTTTCGCAACTGTCAAAAAAATCCATACTGTCCAGTGGGTACAGTCTAACGATGGATGCGAAAATCGTCGCTTTTTAATTTTACTGTATTAGATACTTGTCCGGTCAATATAGGAGATAATGTGTTTTTCGGTCCCAATTGCACAATAGCTACACCGGTTCATCCTTTCCGGTGGCAGGAGAGAAATATTAAATTCAAGGAAGACGGCACTGCTTATGATGATGAATATGGAAAACCTATTACGATTCATTCGAATTGCTGGATTGCCAGTAATGTGATGATTGCCGGCGGTCTGATGATGGGAAATGCAGCTTCTGTTATTGGTTTTGCCGTTGCGGGAATTGATATTACATTATTTGGAGAGACATTTAAGTGGATTCTGTGGAAATGAAATCCATGGAAGGTTCTTTTTGGCGTACTGTTTATGTAAAAACAGTGGATTTTTTATATTAATATGTGTATAATGAAGCGAACTGTGAAAAAATAAGGGAAAAGAGAGGAAGAAAGAGTGGAAAAAAGAATTATTCAGGTAGAAGACAAGGTGCCTGCAAAGCTGCTGATCCCGCTTAGTATCCAGCATATGTTTGCCATGTTTGGCGCATCTGTACTGGTTCCGTTTCTGTTTGGAATTAATCCGGCCATTGTACTGCTGATGAACGGTGTGGGAACTTTACTGTTTATTTTGATCACAAAGGGAAAAGCTCCGGCCTACCTTGGATCAAGCTTTGCTTTTCTGTCACCGGGAATCCTGGTTATGACAAAATTCGGATACCAGTATGCACTGGGCGGATTTGTAGTTCTTGGCATTGCAGGTATGATCCTGGCGCTGATCATTGGAAAATGTGGAACCAAATGGATCGATATCGTGCTTCCCACAGCTGCAATGGGACCTGTAGTTGCACTGATCGGTCTGGAGCTTGCCGGAAGTGCTGCAAGTACAGCAGGACTTCTTGACGATAAGATAGATATGAAAAATGTGATCGTATTTCTGGTAACATTGGGAGTTGCAGTGTTTGGACAGATCCTGTTCAGAGGATTCTTATCAGTGATCCCAATCCTGATCGCGATCATTGCTGGGTATGTGGCAGCAGTTCTCTGCGGAATCCTGGATTTTACAGCAGTAAAAGAAGCTGCATTTTTTGCACTGCCTAATTTCCAGCATCCGAAATTTAATCTGGAAGCGATTTTGACAATCTTCCCGGCACTTCTTCTGGTAACATCCGAGCATATCGGACATCAGATTGTAACCAGCAAGATTGTAGGGAAAGACCTGCTGAAAGAACCGGGCTTACATCGTTCCCTTTTTGCAGACTTCTTTTCTACAACACTGTCTGCATGCATGGGTTCTGTACCCACAACTACCTATGGTGAGAATATTGGTGTTATGGCCATGACAAAGGTTTACAGTGTGCAGGTAATCGGAGGTGCGGCTGTTCTCTCTATCTGCTGTTCCTTCCTTGGAAAACTGGCAGCATTGATCAATACCATTCCCGGTCCTGTGATCGGAGGAATTTCTTTCCTGCTCTATGGTATGATCGGTACCTCCGGACTTCGTATGCTGGTAGACAATAAAGTAGATTACGGTAAATCCAGAAATCTGACACTGACCTCGGTTGTATTTATCGTAGGTCTTTCCGGAATCTCCCTGAATCTGGGAAATGTAAAACTTACAGGTATGGTACTGGCGTGTGTTGTAGGCATGGCACTGAGTCTGGTGTTCTATATTCTGGACAAGCTTCATCTGACAAATGATCAGTGATATATAAGCTAACGAAAACCTTCGGGCAGGAATGTCCGGAGGTTTTTATATATAACAGTATAAAACAGTTGACAACAGTTATGCACTGTTATATACTGTTTGTAGATGGAGGAGAAACATATGCATATAATAATCAATAATTCATCCATGGTACCTATTTATGAACAGATCATAGACCAGATTAAGTCTGCGATTATCAGAGGAGAGTTACAGCCGGACACTGTATTACCTTCAGTACGCAGTCTGTCAAAGGAGCTGAAGATCAGTGCCTTGACTGTGAAGAAAGCCTACGACAATCTGGAAGAAGAGGGATTTACCGTCACTGTTCATGGAAAAGGAACCTACGTTGCAGCCACAAATAAAGACCTGATGAGGGAAGAACAGCTCAAAGAAGTAGAACATGATCTGGAGCAGGCAATTATGAAGGGCAGAAGAAGTGGACTGGACGATGAGGAAATCAGAAATCTTTTTGAAATGATCATGGAGGACTAAGATATGTTGAAAATCAGTCATTTGCAGAAAAATTACAGAGGTTTTTCGCTGGACTGTTCTATGGAAGTACAGCCTGGGATGATTACAGGACTTATTGGAAGAAATGGTTCCGGGAAATCCACCACATTTAAAGCTTTGCTCGGCTTGATTCATCCGGATGGCGGAGAGATAGAGGTCTTTGGGAAAAAGGCAGAAGAGCTTAAGCCGGAGGATAAGCAGAAACTGGGAGTTGTTTTTGCAGATTCAGGCTTCAGTATGTATCTGACAGCAGCGGGCGTGGCCAATATTATGAAAAGCATATATCCGGATTTTGACAGAGAGAAATTCCTGCAGCAGTGCAAAAGATTCAATCTGCCCACAGACAAGAAAATCAAAGAATTTTCCACTGGTATGAAAGCAAAGTTTAAAGTACTGGTAGCATTAAGCCATAAGGCAGAACTGCTGATTCTGGATGAGCCCACAGTTGGTCTGGATGTGATAGCTAGGGATGAAGTGCTGAACATGCTGAGAGAATATATGGAAGAAAATGAAAGCAGTTCTATTCTGATCAGTTCCCATATTTCATCAGATCTGGAGAGTCTTTGTGACGATTTTTATATGATCCATGCCGGAAAAATTATCCTTCATGAGGATACAGATGTACTGCTGTCAGATTATGCAGTTCTTAAAGTTGCAGAAGAAGAGTACGAAAAACTGGATCAGCAATACCTTATTAAGATCCGGAAAGAAGCTTATGGATACAGGTGTCTGACAAACCAGAAACAATTTTATATGGAAAATTACCCGGATGCTGTAATTGAGAATGGAAAGATTGATGATCTGGTAGTGATGATGGAGGAACAGGTATGAAGGGATTATTTGTAAAGGATATAGAACTGATGAAACAGCAGAAACAGTCTTTTATCCTGGTTATTGTAATGGGAGTCATCCTGAATCTGGCAGGAAGCGGGAGCGTCAGTTTTGCTATAGGATATTTTACGATTGTCACAGCAATTTTTGCCATTACAACTATAAGTTATGATGAGTTTGATAATGGTCTTGCGTTTCTTATGACCTTGCCGGTTACCAGAAAACAGTATGTGGCGGAGAAATATCTGCTGGGAGCAGGGCTTACGGCTGCAGCGTGGGGAATTGAAGCAATAACGGGAGTGATCTGTAAAGGTGTGTCAGAGCTTCAGGGGTGCCTGAGTGAGAAAATTATTGGCACTCTGATATACATTCCACTGGCACTTCTTATGTTGGCGGCATCACTCCCGCTTGTAATACATTTTGGAGCGGAAAAAGGACGTTATATTGCAATGGTCATGTGGGCTATTATAATTGCCGTAGTTTATACTCTGATAAAAACAATGGGACTTTCAGCAGACGCAGTCGATGCATGGCTGAATGGACTGAACTGGGGAATGGTATTGGCCGGAGTTGCATTGTTCACAGTAATTGTATATATGGGGTCTTTCTGGATTGGTGTCCGGCTTATGGAGAAGAAAGAATTCTGAGGAAAAATATTTTGACCCTAACATCATAAGGAACTGAATACGGCAGTAGAACGTGCAGTGAGTGAAAGCATTCAGGAGGGAATTCTCAAAGAATTTCTGCAAAAGAATCGAGCGTAGATAGTCGCTATGAGTATATTTGAAATGGGATTATCTGTGCAGCAGATTGCTCAGGGAGTAAAAGTAGAAGAAAAGACTGTACATAAGTGGTTGAATGAAAAAAAGAAGATGAAAACCACATATTAAAAATAATGGAAGCGGAGTCCACATTAACTGTAAATGTGGGCTCTTTTGGACTAAATGAACACATAAAAACACAACCCTATTGGATTTATCTATATCAGTATGTTAAAATAATTAATTGATAAAGGATTTTAACAGATGAAGCGATAAAAGAATAACTACTGATTTTATAAAAAAAAGGAGCTTTTAAATATACTATGGAGAAACTTGTCATTGGTATCCTTGCCCACGTAGATGCAGGTAAGACTACGTTGTCGGAGGGGATTTTATATTTAACGGGAAAAATCCGTAAGCTGGGGCGTGTAGATTATAAGGATGCTTATTTGGACACCTATAACCTGGAACGGGAACGAGGAATTACGATTTTTTCCAAACAGGCGGAGTTTGAACTGGGGAACAGGGGGATAACTCTTCTGGATACGCCGGGACATGTGGATTTCTCGGCAGAGATGGAGAGAACACTGCAGGTTCTGGATTATGCCATTCTTGTGATCAATGGTGCAGATGGCGTGCAGGGGCATACTATGACCTTATGGAGACTTCTGGCGAGATATCAGATCCCGACGTTTCTGTTTATCAATAAAATGGACCAGGATGGAACAGATAAAGAGAAACTTCTGGCAGAATTAAAGAAGCGATTAAGTGATAATTGTGTTGATTTCACCTGGGAAAAATCAGATCTGCAGTCTCAGTTTCTGGAAGATATTTCTGTCTGCGATGAAGAACTGCTTGAAAAATATCTGGAAACGGAAGAGATTTCAACAGCAGATATCCAAAAAGTGATCAGGGAGCGAAAACTTTTCCCATGTTTCTTTGGCTCTGCTCTGAAAATGACAGGTGTAGAAGAATTCCTTCATGGGCTGGAAAAATACTGCGAGACACCGACATATCCGTCTGAGTTTGGCGCAAAAGTATTCAAGATTGCCAGAGACGATCAGGGCAACCGTTTAAGCTATATGAAAATCACCGGTGGAACATTGAAGGTAAAGGAACTTCTCACAGATACAGAGAAAGCAGATCAGATCCGCATCTATTCCGGTGCGAAATTTGAGCTTGCAAAGGAAGCTCCTGCAGGAACTATCTGTGCAGTAACCGGTCTTTCCCAGACACATCCGGGACAGGGATTTGGAATTGAACGGGAATCCGAGATGCCGGTTTTGGAACCTGTATTAAATTACAGAATTCTGCTTCCCGAGGACTGCGATGTTCACCAGATGCTGAAGAAACTCAAAGAGCTGGAAGAGGAGGAACCGGAGCTTCACATTGTATGGAACGAACAGCTTGGAGAAATCCATGCCATGCTGATGGGTGAGGTTCAGATTGAGATATTAAAGTATCTGATCTGGGAGCGTTTCCATGTAGCAGTAGAGTTTGGCACAGGAAATATCGTATATAAAGAAACGATTGCAGAGCCGGTAGAAGGGGTGGGTCATTTTGAGCCGCTGCGTCATTATGCAGAAGTACACCTGCTTCTGGAACCCGGAGAGCCGGGAAGCGGTCTGCAGTTTTTTACTGCATGCAGTGAGGATGTGCTGGACCGTAACTGGCAGAGATTGGTTCTGACTCATCTGGAAGAGCGGGAACATCCGGGAGTACTGACCGGTTCTCCCATCACAGATATGCAGATCACACTGATCACAGGACGCGCCCATCTGAAACACACAGAGGGAGGCGATTTCCGGCAGGCAACGTACAGGGCTGTGCGTCAGGGATTAAAGAAAGCAAAAAGTGTACTGCTTGAGCCATATTATGAGTTCAGAATTGAGATTCCGGGAGACATGATCGGGCGTGCTATGACTGACATTCAGAAAATGAATGGAACCTTCCAGCAGCCGGAAACGGATGAGGATGACATGATGGTGTTGAAGGGGAGTGCACCGGTATCAATGATGCGAGATTATCAAACTCAGGTAACCTCCTATACAAAGGGACGTGGCAGATTATTCTGTTCATTGAAGGGCTATGCCCCATGTCAGAATCAGGATGAGATTGTAGAGGAGATTGGATATGATTCCGAACGTGACCTGGACAATCCCACAGGTTCTGTATTCTGTGCTCATGGAGCAGGATTTGTGGTGCCATGGTATGAAGTAGAGGATTATATGCACCTGGAAGGGGTTGACGAGTCTGAGCTGGGTGGTACCATACCGGATAGTGAAGAAAGCATAACAGGAAACAGGAATGGAAGGAATCAGGGAGACGCAGGTTATTGCCCGCCAAAGAATGCCGGCGTAGGAAGTTATGAGGATGAGGAAGAACTGAAAGCTATTTTCGAGCGTACATTCGGACCGGTCAAGCGTTACAAAGAACCACAGTTTAAACGAACATTTTCTGCAAAATCCGACAGCGGCAGCTATTACCGCAACAGTTCTTCTGCTAAGAAGAAAGAAAAAGAATATCTCCTTGTAGACGGTTACAACATCATCTATGCCTGGGAAGATTTAAAAGAACTGGCAGATGCAAATCTCCATGCAGCTCAGACAAAACTGATGGATATTCTGAGCAACTATCAGGGCTTTAAGAAATGTACGTTAATTCTTGTATTTGACGCTTATAAGATAGAAGGCCATGCAGAGGAAGTGATCACCTACCATAACATCTATGTAGTCTACACCAAGGAAGCTGAGACAGCGGATCAATACATTGAGAAAACGGTTCATAAGATTGGACGGGAAAACCAGGTAACTGTGGCAACATCCGATGGACTGGAGCAGATCATCATTATGGGACAGGGCGCCCACCGTATGTCTGCCAGAGGTCTTCGTGACGAAATAAAAGCTACAGAAAACCAGATTCGCCAGCAATGGCATGAGAAACGTCAGAGCAGTAAGAATTATCTGATTGACAATATTTCTGATGAGATGGCACAATATATGAAAGAGAAACGACTGGAAAAATAAGAAGGACTGGCTTTTTGGATGGCTCAATTAGGGATTAACGAAAACAACGATTATTTTCTAAGCAAAGCCTTCCAACGGAACTCAAAAACAGAATGACCACACTAGAGTATAGATTGCTCCGGTGTGGCCATTTTTTTATGCTTCTTCAGTGCTTTCTAAAGAATAATATTTCTTTCCATCAAAGTCTTTAAGTTCAAAAGTTTGAAACATCGAATGCCCATCAATGTCATCGTAATTAATATTAAACCATTTGGGAATCCCTTCATTATCTCTTTCATGTTCTGATTCCAAAATTTCAATAACGTGATTTTTCCACTTCTTTATATCTGGTGAATCTGAATAGGCAATTTGAAATGTCTTCTTTTCATTTGGCTTACCGGAATGAAGAACTTCTATTCGCCTATTGTGCCTGCACCTGCAAGTGAAGATTTTGATGATGAAATGGCAAGACTCGCATCACTTTATCCGGAAGACAGCACAAAGTATCCGTGGACAGATATTGGTGCAGGAATGCTCTTTGCGGATTTCTATAAACCGATTCTTCGATATGTACCAGAGAGAAAAACGTGATTCTACTACGCAGATGGAATCTGGCAGCAGGATGTCGGTGGCCTGAAAGCTATGAAGCTTTGCATGGAACTTGCCAATCTGCTCCATATGTATGCTCTGAAAATTACAGATGAGCATAAACGTAAGGAATATATGAATTACACCAGACGATGGCAGACACATGGAACGAGAGTCAACATTCTCAAGGATGCACAGGTTTATCATCCAATCTCAGCAACAGAGTTTGATTCAGATCCTTACATCTTCAATTGCAAGAACGGCACTATCCGTGAGGACAGCTTTGAATGTTATGAGCATAAAAGCACCGACAAGCTTACCAAGATCTCTAATGTTATTTACGACCCACAGGCACATAGTGACCGATGGGACAGATTCATCTCAGAAATCATGTCCGAGGATAAAGAAAAAGCTAAGTTCTTACAAAAGCTGTTCGGCTATGGTCTTACCGGAGATACCCGTCATGAGTGTATGACTATCCTCTATGGAGCAAGCACACGTAATGGCAAAGGAACACTCTGTGAAAGTGTATTAAAGGTACTTGGCTCATATGGATGTACAGCAAGACCGGAAACCCTCGCTCAAAAGATGAATGCAAACAGTTCTCAACCTACCGAGGATATTGCACGTCTTGCAGGAGTTCGTTTTGTGAATATCTCAGAACCCGGTAAAGGATTAGTGCTAAATGCTGCACAGGTTAAAAGCCTAACAGGAAACGACACCATCAATGCTCGTTTCCTTCATGAGAACAGCTTTGATTTTCAGCCTTTATTCAAGCTTTACATCAATACCAATTATCTGCCTGCTATTAATGATATGACTGTGTTTAGCAGTAACCGATTGTTCATCATTCCATTTGAAAAGCATTTCGATGAATCGGAACAAGATAAAACTTTGAAAAAGGAATTTGCAAAGCCGGAGGTACAGTCAGCTATTCTCAATTGGCTCATCGAAGGATATACTATCATTCAAAGACTCTACGAGGATAACATCGAAGGCAAAATCAGTGATGAGCGTTTCATGAAAATGTCAGCTACCTATGAGGCTGAACAGAATCAGCTTACAGAGCGTGTGGCAGAGTTGGAGCATATCATTGATGCTGCCAGAGAAAAATCTTCCAATGCAGACAGTTTCCTGCGATTGGTTAAGACCTACACAGATATCAAGGAACTGAATGCAGAAATTATCAGAACCTTCATCGAGAAGGTATATGTATATGGAAACGAGAAACCTTGGTATAGGAATACCAAGAAGATAAAAGTCATCTTCAACTTCATCGGAGAAGTACATATTCCAAGTAACGTAAAAACGGCATAGCCGATGGTTACGACTATGCCGATATTTTACAGGATTATAAATCCCTTATTGAGTTGCCCTTTAAGCCAGTCCCTTTTCTTCTAACCAGTCATAAAGTGTTTCCTTGTTTGCCTTACGCTGACGTGCCATATGATTAAACTGCAGGATTGTAAGCAGAGTAAATACTACGATCAATCCGATCAGTACATAAACTGACTGACGGATACTTGTGCCGCCTGCAATTGTACTTCTGAATGCATTTACTGTATAGGTAAATGGTACATAAGAGTGGATTTTGGATACAAATTCCGGAGAAATTTCTACCGGATAAGTACCAGCGGAGCCTGCAAGCTGGATTACCATGAATACCAGCATAAGGAAACTTCCAACCTTACCAAAGGTAATATTAAAGAAATACATGATAGATGTAAATGCCATTGCTGTCAGGCAGGCAAATAATACTGTCTTTGTCATCTCTATAGGTGTAAATCCATTGAATACATGAAGCAGAATGATCAGGAGAAGTCCCTGGAGGATTGCTACCGGATAAAGAATGGAAGCTTTGCTTGCCCACCATGCAAATCCTGATTTCAGTTTGCCTTTGTATGTAGTCAGAGGATACATCAGGCAGAAGGCCAGTGCACCGACCCAGAGACCGACAGACATCATGTATGGTGCCATTGCATGACCGTTGTTTTCTACGGTTGTGATCTGGGTTTCCTCATCTTCAATCGGTGTTGCGAACATGCTGACAGTTGTATCACTGGATTTCGTGTTCTTTACCTGATCTGCACCTTCACTGAGGCTGGATGACAGTGTAGAGGATCCATCCTTTAATTTTGTCATGCCATCTCCAAGTTCTTTGGAACCATCATAGAGCTGAGAGGAACCACTCTGAATCTGGGAAGCACCGTCTGCAAGTTTCCGGGCACCGCTGGTCAGTGAATCATTATTGGCAACCAGCTTCGCTGTTCCACTTGCCAGAGTTTTTGTGCCATTACTGAGGGTATCAGCGCCACTTGCCAGGGTTTTGGCACCATCGGCAAGCTGTCCGGTTCCACTTGTCAGTGCTTCATTGTTAGAAGCGAGAGTGGACACACCATCCGTGTACTCTTTGATTCCATCATTAAGTGTAGAGGCTCCTTCTGATAACTGAGAAGCACCTGAGGAAATCTGAGGTACAGCAGCAGTAAGTTTCTTACCTGCTGATTTCAGGCTTGCAGCACCGTCTGTAAGTGTTGTGTCATTGGAAGTCAGAGTTTTGAATCCGTCATTTAATGCTTTCACACCTGTGGCTGCCTGTGGGAAAGATGCTGTGCTGTTTTCCAGTGTAGTCAGTGCAGAAGAAACAGACTGAGTTCCTGAATTTACTGCCTGAGCACCTGCATAGAGCTGTTTTACGGCAGCAGTCACAGAGCTGAATGCATTACCGGAAACATCTGGGATCTGACCTGCACCTGCATTCATCTGATCTGCACCTGCAGACATATTCTGTGCGCCGTTACTTAAAGTGGAAGCACCGTCAGAAAGCTGACCTGCAACTGCATTCATCTGTTCAGCTGCGGAATTCAGTTCAGAAACCCTGGAAGAGAGTTCAGAGGACATACTGCTTACGGCGTTGCTGATCTCACTGGAATACTGTGCTGCGAAAGAACCATCCACACCTTCCAGATCTGTAACAGAAGAGTAAAGTGCATCAGAAAGTCCGGCAATAGAATCAGCGGAGATCATACCATTTTCATCTGCAGAAGCTGCGGCATTATCCAGAGCTGCTGCGACATTCTGCATTGCCTGCATGGCGGTCTGAGCAGAAGCAATCTCGCTGTTGGCTGTTTCGAGTGCGGAAGAAGTAGCCTGAGTATACTCACCAAGTGCAGAACCAATACTTTCTGCTGCGGAAGATGCCTGAGAAGCTGCATCCTGAAGTCCCGGTACAAGAGTATCGGAGATCTGGCTGCTTACCTGGCTGATCGCATCGGAGGCATTGGAGATTCCGGTTGCTGCGGAGGTCATCCCTTCACTGGCATTTTCCATTCCTGTTTTTGCCTGGCTCAGTCCGGTGGTAAGTTTGTCAACGGAAGCAGCGGATGCACTGTTCTGTAAAGCTGACAACTGTGTGTAGAGCTGTCCCAGACCATCCTCAAGCTGCTGGGTTCCGTCTTTTAATGCAGCGGAGGAATTACTTCCTTTGGAAACTGCTGCATTTAACTGAGAAATACCGCTGGATACCTGACCGAGATTTTCCAGCCCGCTTAACTGAGAAGCACCGGCTGCTAACTGCTCGGCACCTTTTACATAAGCGGTGGTTCCGTCTGCGAGAGAATTTGCACCGTCAATATACTGAGTAGCTCCATCTGCCAGGGTTGTCACACCTGCGCTAAGGGAATTAATTCCTGATTCCAGGGCACTTGCACCCTCTTTTAATTTCTCAGAGTTTTCATTGAGCTTTGCAACACCGTCTGTGTAACTTTTAACACCGCTGTTGAGAGTATCGATTCCGGAGGTAAGTTCTGGTACTTTTGATGTCAGTGTGCTGACGCCGTCATCAAGTTGTCTGGCACCCTCATTTACCTGAGAGACACCATCTGTGTATTCCTGAATACCTTTTGTAAGGGTTTCGGCGCCATCTGCGAAGGTCAGTGTGCTGGAAGAGAGTTTTTTCAGATTCTCGGTGATGGTCTGGTTTCCTTTGGCAGCAGATTCGATACCGTCTTTAAGTTCACCGGAACCATCGGCTGCATCCTGCATACCGTCTCCGACTTTGGCTATCTGGTCAAAAACTGTCTGTGTATAGGTTTCTGTTACTTTGGTGGCAACTGCATCCTTGATCTTCAGCAGTGCGGTTTCACTTAATTTGGAAGCAATGTAGTTGGTTCCGGGGTTGGTTTCGTATTTCAGCTCCATTTTCTTAGGTTCATCGTCCATAAGTGTGGCAGCATTTGCGGAAAAGTCTTCCGGAATGGTAATTACCATATAGTAAGTACCGTTTTCCAGGCCATCTTCGGCTGTACGGCTGTCTACGAAATTAAATGCCATAGAATCATTCTCACGTAATTCTTCTACCATGTCCTTTCCTACACTTAGCGTGGTGCCATCGTAGTCTACAGGTTTGTCTTCATTGACAACTGCTACAGGAAGATGGTCAACACTTCCGTATGGATCCCACATGGATTTCAGAAACAGTCCTGCGTAAATGATCGGGATTGCGATAATTGCAATTACCACAACGAACATGATCTTATTATGCAGTAGATTTTTCCATTCGTTTTTGATCATACCTTATCCCTTTCTTTCTATAATTAGTTGTAGTGAAAACTGTTCGGTCTACAGCTAGTGAGCTTACAAGATTGTTTCAAGAATCAACTTGTCGGCAAACTAATGTGCTGGAGTGGAACAGTAAGGTGCTGATAAACAGCAGATTGAATAATCAAAACATAATTGATTAATAGCTTCTGAAACTATTAATCGACAAAGTGTTGATTTTTTCTATGGATGGTATTATACTAAAACTAAAAATAAGATACAACCATTAAATTTGCTATTCGACGTATATTAATAGACATATTTGCTTAAAATGACTATTTTTACACAGAATCTACATTTTAGATAAAATATACAAAAACATGAGAATAAAATTAGTGATATTTACAATTTGAATAAATCAAATAAGCCAATTGTGAAGGTTGTGCAAGCAATAAGCATTTATCCAGGCAAAGGCAGAAGACGGAATAACATAACAGAGATGTCTGGGCATTTTTGGAATTGCTATAGAATGTGAAATAAAGAACTGGGGGAAATGTTAATGGCAGAAAAAGTGGACAGAAGAGTACGAAAAACCAAAGCACAGCTTCGGGCAGGACTTGCAAGACTGATGCAGAAGAAGAGTATCAAGGAAATTACAGTTAAGGAACTGGTGGATGAAGTAGATATTAACAGATCTACGTTTTATCTTCATTACAGTGATATTTATCAAATGCTGGAGAGTATTGAAAATGAGCTGATGGATGAGATTGCTCAGGTAATGGAGGAGCATCCTCTGGATCTGGTACAAAATGGAAGTTCTTATCCGATGATCGAGCATATTTTTACAATTCTTGATAATAATAAGGATATTTGTATTGCTCTGCTGGGAAGCAATGGAGATATGGGGTTTGTGAGCAGGATGGAGAAGATGGTTGCAGACACTGTTCTCCGGCAGTTGTCCGGAAAATTTGCAGCAGATAACCATGACGTGGAATATGTTTATGCATTTTGCCTTAATGGGTGCGTGGGAATGATCAAAGCATGGCTTTCTTCAGAGCACCGGGAATCAACCAAACATATTGCAGAACTGACGAACAGAATGATCGAGAATACGACACATGATTTCCTGCGGCAGATACCAAATGCATAAATCCTGCGCATCGTGAACAGTAATGATTTGACAAAATGATGCCCTTCTGCTATGGTTAAGCCAATATAAAGCAGAAATAGAAAACAGAAGCAATAAAGGGGAGATGTGGCAATGAAAGAAAAGCTTACACAAAAGGATGTTGAGAAAATCCAGCAGGAGATCGACCATCGCAAGCTGGTTGTGCGAAAAGAAGCAATCGAAGCTGTAAAAGAAGCAAGAGCCCAGGGGGATCTGAGTGAGAATTTTGAGTATTATGCGGCCAAGAAGCATAAGAATCAGAACGAAAGCCGTATCCGTTACCTTGAGAATATGCTGAAAACAGCAACCATTGTTTCTGATGATTCCAAAGACGATGAAGTTGGAATGGATGATATTGTAGAGGTATATTTCGAGGAAGACGATGAGATTGAGAAATACAAACTGGTTACTTCCATCAGAGGAAACTCCATGGAAAACCGCATCAGCATTGAATCTCCCATTGGTATGGCATTAAAAGGTCATAAGGTTGGAGACAGAGTGGAAGTAAAGGTAAATGATAACTACAGTTACTTCCTGGAAATCCGTTCTATTGATAAGACTGGTTCCGAGGATGAAGAAATCCGCGGATTCTGATAATAATACTGTCGAAATACAGGATCCGGATTGATAAAAGAACTATTGTAAGAGATGAACACCGGTTAGTGTCATATCTCCTGCAATGGTTCTTTTTATTTTTATATCAAAAATACGGATGGATTTATGGGAACCTTACACAGAATGAATAGGATGACTGGAAATTTTACATGGATTTAACATTCTCATGGGGATGATTTTACAAAGCATGGTTATGATGAGAAGCAAGTCAGGGATATGTATCGCAAAAAACATATATATGCCTGCACATGTCTGAGACTGCCATCAGATGGCAGAAAGTAAATAACCATATACTTATGAAAAGGGAAAAGGAGAATAATCATGGATTTATTCAGTATATTAACATTAATCGGAGGCCTTGCATTATTTTTGTATGGTATGAATGCAATGGGAGATGGCCTTGCAAAGGTTTCCGGAGGAAAGCTGGAGAAGATTCTTGAAAATCTTACTTCAAATCCCATAAAAGCAGTGCTTTTGGGAGCTGGAGTAACAGCGGTGATCCAGTCATCTTCAGCTACGACTGTTATGGTAGTAGGTTTTGTAAATTCAGGGATCATGAAATTGTCACAGGCAGTAGGAGTGATCATGGGTGCCAATATCGGTACTACGATCACTTCCTGGATCTTAAGTCTGACAGGAATCCAGAGTGACAACTTTATCATTCAGATGTTTAAACCAACATCATTTTCCCCTGTACTTGCGATCGTTGGTGTGATTTTCATTTTGTTTATCAATGATTCAAAGAAGAAAGATATCGGAAGTATTTTTATTGGTTTCGCAATCCTGATGTACGGTATGGATATGATGAGTTCTGCTGTAAAACCCCTTGCAGAAGTACCGGAATTTACAAACTTGTTACTTAAATTCTCAAATCCGTTGTTAGGTGTTGTAGCAGGTGCCCTTCTTACTGCTGTGATCCAGTCATCTTCTGCATCCGTAGGTATTCTGCAGGCTCTGTGTCTTACAGGTGCAGTACCGTTCAGTGCAGCAATCCCGATCATTATGGGACAGAACATCGGAACCTGTATTACTGCGATCCTTTCTGCAATCGGAGCCAAGAAGAATGCAAAACGTGCAGCAGCAGTACATCTGTATTTCAACCTGATCGGTACAGTTATCTTTATGACTGTTTTCTATCTTATAAATGCAGTTGTTGGATTTTCTTTCTTCCATCAGGCGGCAACACCGGCAGGAATTGCTGTTATCCACAGTGTATTTAATGTTACTGCAACGATCATTCTTCTTCCTTTTGCAAAGGGACTGGAGAAACTTGCCTGTCTTACGATCCGGGACAAAAAAGAGGACGTTGTTGTTTCGGCAGAGGACAGAGAGTTTATGATCCTGGAACCACGTTTCCTGGAGAAACCTGCATTTGCAGTGGAGCAGAGCCGCAATGCAGCAAGAAAAATGGCAGAAGAATCCCACAATGCACTGTTTACAGCGCTGAGTCTGGTGGACAAATACAGTGAAGAAGGCGTAGAACGTGTGGAAAACATGGAAGCCAAGGTTGACCGTTATGAGGATGAACTTGGAACTTATCTGGTGAAATTGAGCCATAAAGATATCTCAGAAGCAGATAGTCACAGCCTTTCCATTATGCTTCATTGCATCGGGGATTTTGAACGTATTTCCGACCATGCAGTCAATATTATGGAATCAGCACAGGAGCTTTATGAAAAAGGACTGAAGTTTTCCGAAAATGCAAAGAAAGATCTGGAAGTGCTGGGGCAGGCAGTAGAAGATATCGTAAATACGGCATATGAAGTTTTTGACAAACAGGATATGAAGCTTGCGGAGAAAATTGAACCGCTGGAAGAAGTGATCGATGAGCTTTCCAAAGAAGTGAAACGTCGTCATGTACAGAGACTGAGAAACGGTGAATGCACCATTGAGATGGGATTTATCCTTTCAGATATCACCACATGTCTGGAACGTGTGGCAGACCATTGTTCCAATATTGGAGTCTGTGTGACGCAGGTCAGTGAAGATCTGTATGATACGCACAGTCATCTGAATACAGTGAAAACTCATCCTGATGAATCCTTCTATCATGACCTGGAAGATGCGCGGCTTAAATACCAGTTGTCGTAATCATATGAAAGCCATCTGAATGGTGAATAGAAACTGGTGTAAAAAATAACAGAAAAAGAAAAGTCCGGGCACTCTGGAATACACGCTAGGAGATGCACCGGATTTTTCATGTTACTGACTTACTTACAGCAATGGATTTTCTTGACTGGGGTAATGGAATTTGGGGAAGATACAGGTTACAGACTTGTGTAAATATAAAAAAATAAGTATACTGAAAAATAAAGAGGAGGGAAAGAAAAGATGATCTATTGTGTGGAAGATGAACGTAATATCAGAGAGCTTCTTATTTATACACTGGAAACAACAGGATTCAAAGCCAAGGGGTTTGGGAATGGTGCTGAGCTGATGAAAGCACTTAAGGAAGAGATACCGGAGCTGATCCTTCTGGATATCATGCTTCCGGGAGATGATGGTTATACAATCCTGGCACAGCTGAAAAGTATGTCGTCGGTGAAAGATGTTCCGGTGATCATGGTAACGGCCAAGGAAGCGGAATTTGATAAAGTAAAAGGACTGGAAGGCGGAGCAGATGATTATATTACCAAGCCTTTTGGAATGATGGAATTTATTGCCAGAGTAAAAGCTGTACTCAGGCGAAGTGCCCGTCAGAATGAGGACAGGGAACTTCATTATGGGGAACTTTATCTGAATGTGGGACGTCATGAAGTGCGATATCAGGAAGAAAAGATTGAACTTACCAGAAAGGAATTTGAACTTCTTCAGTATCTGATGGAAAATAAAGGTTTGGTCATGAGCCGAAATCAGATTCTCTGCCATGTGTGGGGATATGATTTTGACGGTGAAACAAGAACGGTGGATGTTCATGTGAGAACTTTACGACAGAAGCTGGGTGAAGCCGGAGATTTGATCGAGACAGTTCGTGGAGTGGGTTACAGGATCGGAGAATAGGGGAAGAGATGAAACAGAAAATATTCAGTCATACAAGTTTGCTTATTATCCTATCAGTGATACTTACATTTCTGGCAGCAGGAACCGTTATGTATAACCGATATGACATATATATGAAGCAGGGCATAAGGGATGAAGCCGCATATATTAAAACAGGTCTGGAAGAAGACGGAGACGTTTTTCTTTCAGACAGGATCGGAGATGTCACCAGCAGCAGGATCACTCTTCTGGGAAAAGATGGTCAGGTGTTGTTTGACAGTATTGAGAATCCGGAAGAAATGGAAAATCACAGTAACAGACCGGAATTTATTGAAGCTGAGAAGCAGGGTTCCGGTGAGATGGTCCGCTATTCAGACACATTATCCAAACAGACGTTTTATTATGCTGTAAAATTAAAGGATGATCAGGTTCTGCGAGTAGCCAGGACTACAGATAGTCTTCTGTTAACAATGCTAACCAGCTTTCTTCTGCTTGGCGGACTGGTATGCGTAATCCTTGTGATTGAACTTTTTCTTGTACAGAAACAGACCAGAAAGCTGATAGAGCCTATCAACCGGATTGATCTGGAACATCCTCTGGAGTATGTATGCTACGAAGAATTAAGACCATTGCTTTTTCGTCTGGATCAGCAGAACAGACAGATTCAGAAGCAGCTGGAAGATCTTAAGAGCGCAGAGAGTGCAAGAAAAGAGTTTACGGCAAATGTTTCCCACGAATTGAAAACGCCTCTTATGTCAATCTCCGGCTATGCAGAGCTTATGATGAACGGAATGGTCCCACAGGATAAGATGCAGGATTTTTCAGGGAGAATTTATCATGAGTCTGAACGATTATCCAATCTGGTTGCAGATATTATCCAACTTTCCAGACTGGATGAGAAAAATGGGGAAACTATGTTTGAGCCTGTTGACCTGGGTGAACTTGGAGAAGATGTGATCAATAATCTCCAGAATCGTGCGGCAAAGAAAAAAATCAGGCTGGAATATACAGGAGACTCTGCACAGATTCAGGGAGTACGTCATGTATTGTATGAAATGTTTTATAATCTTACGGATAATGCGATACGTTATACACCAGAAAGTGGAGAGGTTAAAGTTTTTGTGGGAAAACTCAATGGAAAACCTTATTTCCGTGTGGAAGATAACGGAATCGGTATTCCGGAAAACGAACAACAGAGGATTTTTGAGCGTTTTTACAGAGTAGATAAAAGCCATTCCCGTGAAACTGGAGGTACAGGTCTGGGGCTTTCTATTGTAAAGCATGGTGCAGCTTTACATCATGCAAAGATACTCCTTGACAGTGAACCCGGACGGGGAACAAAGATGGAGATTCTATTTAACAATTGAAAAAAACAGAAACGCATTACTGCAGACAGAATGAACAGTAATGCGTTTCCTTTTTGGGGATTGACAGACAGGTGAATATTAGGGAAAATAGAATCATATAGTTATGTTTTTTGGTGGCAGAGACAATGGAGGGTATTTTCAGTATGAAAAAATGGAAAAGCATTTTGGTTGGTTTGAGTTGCCTTTCGATATTGCTTGCAGCAGGAGAGATTCCTGCATCCGCATCCGATGAAATCCCGGAACAGAGTATTATATATTGGTCTATGTGGGAAGAGGATGAACCCCAGGCAGAGGTGATCAGAGAAGCAGCAGACGCTTATCAGGAGGCTACAGGTATTTCTGTGGAGATCCAGTGGAAGGGCAGGGAGATCAGATCTCTGATCGGACCGGCCTTAGACGCAGGAGAGGAAATAGATCTTTTTGATGATGATTATCAGCGAATGGTGCAGGAGCATGGAATATATCTCACTGATCTGAAAAAAATAGCTGCTTCCGTAGATTATGAGAAACATGTAATGCCCATACTTTTGGAACAGATTGAAAGGTGGGGAAAGGATAAGCTTCTGACCATGCCTTATCAGCCTTATATAACAGGAGTGTGGTATAACAAGGATCTTTGGGAGAAGGCTGGTCTTACAGATGAGGATATTCCGGAAACCTGGCAAAAGCTTCTCAGAGTGTGCAGAAAGCTTAAAATAAGTGACATTGGTGCCAGCCCTATGGCCTGTGATTCTGCCTATCTTGATCTGTTGTTTGGGTATCAGCTGGCCAGATATGTAGGACAGGATCAGGCAGTGCGGATTATTAAGAATGATACCTGGGATCAGGTTCCGGAGGCGTTACAGGCAGCAGAGGATATCAGAACCTTATTCTGGACAGGGTATATGAGTGAAATTTCTCCGGCCGAGTTTCCAGAGGGACAAAATCAGATTGGCAATGAAGAAGCTGTTATGTTCCTGCAGGGGTCATGGGGACCAAATGAAGTGATGGAGAACACGCATTGTGATATTCGATGGGGATTTTTTCCCTGGCCCTCTGTAAATGATGGAGTGGATGGCACTGAGGGGCTTATGGCAGGTGCCCAGGGCTTTGGAATTACTGACAGATCTGAGAAAAAGCAGGAAGCCTTTGATTTTGCCTATTCCATTTGCACTGGGGAAAATGATATGAAGATTACTGATGCTGTGCAGTCTGTTCCGGCAGATACAGAGAATGCCCAATGGCCGGAAGCCATTGCGGAGGCAAGTGATTATCTGGATAAAATGAAAAAAACTTATATGTGGGCAGCAGGGCTGGAAACGGCAGATTATAAAGACGGGTTACAGAGAGAACTTGTAAAACTTACAAAACTGGAGGAAACACCGGAGGAATTTATTGAAAATCTCAGTAATATGAAATAAGAAAAAAGCTGTCTGGTATTACTGGCGCTCTCGTTCTGAGAGCGCCTTTATTGATGTAATATATTCGGTAGGTGTCATTCCGGAAATTTTTTTAAACTGTCTGGAAAAGTAATGGATGGAAGAGTATCCCAGAAATTCCGAAATCTGTGTGAAGTTCATCTGGTTTTCACGGATCAGCTGTCTGGCATAGGCAATCTTTAACTGGGAAAAGAAATCCATGGCACCGCACTGATGTTGTTCCTGAAATATTTTCTGAAGCTGGGAGCGTCCGATCATATTGTCATGGCACAGATCGTAGAGTGTAATATTTTCCCGGATGTGGTCCTCCATATAAGCAATGACACGTTTATAGACAGCGGAATTATTTTTCAGATTCACAAATTGGCTGACAGGTACAGTCATGGGAGGAGAAGAATTTCTCCGGATCATATAGATCAGCATCTGTTCAAGATAAATTCGGATCAGCTGCTGAGAACCAAACAAAAAATCTTCTTTCTTTTCCATCTTTTCTGTATAAGGGTCATCCAGAGGGGTTTTGATACAGCGGCGGGCCTCAGCGATCAGCATTCCCATGAGATTTCTCTCAGAATCAGAAAGTTTCAGCAATTTTTTCTCAAAGAATTTCATACATGGAGAATCGCATTCGAAAGAAACTACCACAATATTAGGAGCGGTATTTCCTATGGCAATAAGGTTATGAAATTCATTTGGTCTGTGAAAGATGAGCTGGCCACTTGTCAGATGGTAGATACCGTTATCTGTTTCTATTTCCGCCTTTCCCTTATCTACACATTGAAATTCCCAGAAATTATGGCGTTCTCCTGCAAAGTGAAAATCACTTTTGTATTCAAAATAGTGGATTGTATAAATTCGGTCAATATGAATATCTTCTTCCAGATACATACTCTCAAAAGCCATTGCTGTCATCTCCTTTTCGTTGTCAGAAATCTATCATGTGATTGTTATGTATAAGTATACAACAAAAACAGGAGAAAAACCAGTTAAAAATGAATTTTTGTACAAAAGAAATGGACGTTTGTGCAAATACTATTTGTGTAAAAATGATAGAATAAGAACTACCAAAAGAAATAATTGTTGAAAATCAACAAAAAACGAGAAAGAGCGAAAAAAGAAAAAGACAAAGGTTCAAAAATCCAAAGGAGGAAAAGAAATTATGGGAATGAAGAAAAAAGTGCTTAGCGCAACATTATGTGCAGTGATGGTTGGCTCTCTTGCAGCACCTGCATTTACGGTTCAGGCAGCTGATGACACATTAGTTTACTGGTCAATGTGGGAAGCTACAGAGCCACAGGGTCAGGTAATTCAGGAAGCAGTTGACGCTTATACAGAGCAGACAGGAGTTAAGGTAGACCTCCAGTTTAAGGGACGTACCGGAAACCGTGAAGCACTTCAGCCTGCACTGGACGGCGGCACACAGATTGATATTTTTGATGAAGATATCGACCGTGTAAACGGAATGTACGGTAAATATCTTTTGGATCTGGAAGACCTTGCGAAAGACAATGACTATGAAGCAACTGCAAATGCAGGTCTGATGGCAGCCTGCCGTGATGCTGGTGGCGGTACATTAAAAACAATTCCATATCAGCCAAACGTATTTGCTTTCTTCTATAATAAAGATCTGTTTGAGCAGGCAGGAATCACAGAAGAACCGAAGACATGGGATGAATTTAAAGATGTATGCCAGAAATTAAAAGATGCAGGAATCACACCAATGACTATGGATGATGCCTATGCAACATGTGTGATCGGATATCATCTTGCAAGACTGGTTGGCGAAGATAAAGTAAAAGAGATCGTAACTGAAGGTAAATGGGATGATCCTGCAGTTCTTCAGATGGCACAGGATATCGAAGAACTTGCATCTAACGGATATTATTCAGAAATGGTTGGTTCCAACGTATGGCCTGCAGGTCAGAACACAGAGCTTGCACTTGGAACAGCTGCAATGTATTTGAATGGCTCCTGGTTACCAAACGAAGTAAAAGAGATGGCAGGCCCTGACTTCCACTGGGGATGCTTCGCATATCCGGCACTTACAGACGGAGCAAATGGAATCGAAACAAACAACTTCGGCGCACAGGTATTTGGTGTCAACAAAGATACAAAACTTGCAAAAGAAGCATTTGATCTGATCACATTCCTTACAAAAGGTGAATACGACCAGAAACTTGCAGATGAAACTGTAGGTATCCCGGCTGATACAACAAATACAGAATGGCCGGCAATGGTTGAGTGTGCAAAACCTGTGATCGAGCAGAGCACAAACCGTTTCACATGGGCATGCGGTGTAGAATCCAACGTAGATATGACTCCGGTTATCAAAGAAAACTTTATCAAATTAATGGCAGGTTCCATTACAGCAGATGAATTTGTTTCCACTATGCAGGACGCAGCGAAATAAATAAACAAAGAATTTATAAAGATGGTGGCATCGTATCTACGCTGCCGCCATCTGTCTTTTTGAATATCCAGGTTTCAAAGGCAAAAAGTCGTTCGTGCTTGCACGATAAGACTTTTAGACTTGGAAACCGCCAGACATGAGGAAGTAGCGATTTACGAAGTAAATCAGCGGATTCCGAATGGCTGGAGGATTGCGGGAGCGAAGCGTAGCAATCCGTAGATATGGTGTAACTTACAAAGGAGGTATTTGTTTGAAGAAAAATAAAACCATGATTGTTGTATTTCTGACTCCGGCAGTTCTGCTGTTTCTGGGAATCTTTCTTTATCCGATTATCAGAACAGTGATCATGAGCTTTTTCAAGATTGACGGAGTTACAGATTCCATGAACTTATGGAAATTTGTTGGATTCGGCAACTATACAAAGCTGATGAGTACCAGCTTATTTAAGACTTCATTTTTTAACCTGTTTCGTATTTGGCTGATCGGCGGCCTGGTGGTAATGAGTCTGTCTCTTTTATTTGCAGTTATCCTTACCAGCGGGATCAGAGGAAAGAAATTTTTCCGCGCGATCATTTATATGCCAAATATCGTCAGTGCAGTAGCACTTGCAACTATGTGGCTGCAGTATGTATATAGTCCAAGATATGGTCTGCTGAAAGATCTTTTTACGGCATTACATCTGGACAATCTGGCAAAGATCCAGTTCCTGGATAATGACCACAAATTCTGGGCACTGTTGTTTGCATATTGTTTCGGAATGGTTGGATACCATATGCTGATCTGGCTCAGCGGTATTGAGCGTATCAGCCCTGAATATTATGAGGCGGCAACTATTGACGGAGCGACAAAACCTGCGCAGTTCCGCTATATGACACTTCCATTGTTAAAGGGAGTATTTAAGACCAACATCACCATGTGGTCTGTAAGCAGTGTAGGATTTTTTGTATGGTCACAGCTTTTCTCTACAGTAACTGCAGACACACAGACAATTACCCCTTATGTTTATATGTACATGCAGATTTTCGGCGGCGGTAATACAGTTACAGAACGAAATGCAGGTCTGGGAGCTGCCATCGGTGTACTGCTCAGCGTCTGCGTAGTCATTGTATTTACAATCTGTAACAAAGTGATCAAAGATGATGATCTGGAATTCTAAGGAGGGATGAGAAATGGCAAAAGAAAAAGAGGCACGCAGACCCTTTAATCTGAAAAAAGAAGTCAAACTCCTGCCGGGATACATCATCCTGCTGCTCTGGGTAATTTTTACCATTGCGCTTCTGGGCTGGGTATTTGGGGCGAGTTTTTCCACAACAGCAGAGATCTTCCAGGGAAAAGCCCTGAAGTTTGAGTCCGGATTACATTTTGAAAATTATGCAAAAGCATGGAATGGTGCCGGAGTCGCAGGCTTCTTCGGAAACTCTCTGATCTATTCCGTAATTTCCTGCACAATACTGATCCTGGTGTGCGCACCGGCAGCTTATGTACTGTCCAGATTTGATTTTATTGCAAATAAATTTATCCAGACCAGTTTCGTATCTGCCATGGGTGTTCCGGCGATCATGGTCGTTCTTCCACTTTTCAGTATTATTTCCGGTATGGGAATTCTGAATAATGTAGCAGCAGGAAGAACGGTATTGATCATATTATATGTAGGAATTAATGTACCTTATACGACCATATTCCTGCTTACATTCTTCAGCAATATATCCAGAACCTATGAGGAAGCGGCAGCAATCGATGGATGCCCTCCCATGCGTACTTTCTGGAAAATCATGTTCCCAATGGCACAGTCAGGAATCGTAACAGTAACAATCTTTAACTTTATTAATATCTGGAACGAGTATTTCCTGTCCTTGATCTTCGCAAGCTCGGACAAGCTGAAACCTGTTGCACCCGGACTTTATGGAATGATCAACTCCATGAAATATACAGGTGACTGGGCCGGAATGTTTGCAGCGGTGATCATTGTATTCCTGCCGACATTTATTCTGTATATTTTCCTGTCAGAGAAGATTATCGGCGGTGTTACCGGTGGTATTAAGGGATAATAATAGAGAATAGAAGTGCAGTAATGATTGGTGCGATTGCGAAAGATATTATGTAACACGTTTTGACCTCAAAATCATAGTATGATAAGATGAATGTAAAAAAGTTACCAGACAATCTGAGAGTAACGAAAAACATTTAAAGAAAAGAGGAAAAAAATCATGAAAAAACCAGTATTAGTAGTTATGGCAGCAGGTATGGGAAGCCGTTACGGTGGTCTGAAACAGATCGATCCGGTGGATAAAGAGGGACACATCATTATGGATTTCTCCATTTATGATGCAGTACAGGCCGGATTCCGGAAAGTAGTATTTATTATCAAAAAAGAAAATGAAGCAGACTTCAGAAGCGCCATCGGTGACCGTCTCAGCAATCAACTGGAAGTATCATATGTTTTCCAGGATCTTCACAATATTCCGGAAGGCTATGAAGTACCGGAAGGACGTGTGAAACCATGGGGAACCGGACATGCAGTATTAAGCTGCATCAATGAAATCGACGGACCATTCGTTGTGATCAATGCAGATGATTATTACGGAAGCCATGCATTTAAGATGGCGTATGATTTCCTGACAGAGAATGAAGATACCGCGGATACTTACAGATATATGATGGTCGGCTATAAACTGGAAAATACTTTGACAGAGAATGGCCATGTGGCAAGAGGTGTGTGCGTCACAGACGAAGAAGGACATCTTCTTAAGATCAACGAGCGTACCCATATCGAAAAGCATGACGGCGGCACAGCTTATACAGAAGATGATGGAAAAACATGGACCATGCTTCCGGAGGGCAGTACAGTATCCATGAATATGTGGGGATTTTCCGCAAGTATCCTGAAAGAGCTGAAAGACAGATTCCCCAGATTTCTGGATGAGAATCTGAAAGTAAACCCGCTGAAATGTGAATATTTTCTGCCATTTGTAGTAGATGAACTTCTTGGTGAGAAGAGAGCAACTGTAAAAGTTCTGAAATCTATGGATAAATGGTATGGCGTAACTTACAAAGAAGATAAACCTGTGGTAGTAGCTGCCATTCAGAATTTAAAAGATGGAGGGCTGTATCCACAGAAATTATGGGAGGAATAATTGAGTGGAAATTAACCGGGAAATAAAGAATATTACCAGTGCATTTGTTCTGGAAGATAATCTGACAGAATGTGTTCCTTATGGAAGTGGACATATCAATGACACTTACCGCCTGACTTATGATACAGGCAAACATTATATTCTTCAGAAAATGAACAAGAGTATTTTTACCAAACCTGTGGAACTGATGGAGAATGTCAGCGGTGTTACTGCCTGGCTGAAGAAAAAGATCCAGGAAAACGGTGGAGATGTGGAGAGAGAGACTCTGAATCTTGTGATGACAAAGGATGGACTTCCTTATTATGTAGATGAGGACGGGGAATACTGGAGAGTATATTTGTTCATTGAAGATGCCACATGCTATGATATGGTAAAAGATGAGGAAGACTTTTACCAGAGTGCAGTTGCTTTCGGGCATTTCCAGAGGCTGCTTGCAGACTATCCGGCAGAAACTCTTCATGAGACCATCGTAAATTTTCACAATACGGTGGATAGGTTGGATAAGTTTAAAACTGCTGTGGAGAAAGATGTATGTCACAGGGCAGCAGATGTGGAAAAAGAGATTCAGTTTGTGTTGGACCGCACAGAACTGGCACATGTCCTGTGCGATATGCAGGATCAGGGAAAACTGCCGTTACGTGTTACACATAATGATACCAAGCTGAATAACATAATGATCGATAATGCAACGGGAAAAGCCATTTGTGTGATTGATCTTGATACTGTAATGCCGGGACTTTCTGTAAATGATTTCGGTGATTCTATCCGCTTTGGCGCAAGTACCGGAGCTGAGGATGAGAAAGACCTGACGAAGGTGTCCTGTGATCTTCACTTGTATGAAGTTTATGTCAAAGGCTTTATCGAAGGCTGTGGCGGTGCGCTGACTGAGACAGAACTGGATATGCTTCCCATGGGAGCAATCCTTATGACCTTTGAATGTGGAATGCGTTTCCTCACAGACTATCTGGAGGGAGATCATTATTTCAAGATTCATAGAGAGGGACATAATCTGGATCGTTGCAGAACACAGTTTAAACTGGTGAAAGACATGGAAGAAAAACTTTCCCGGATGAAAGAGATTGTAAATAAGTATAAATAGGTATAAAAAAACGTACATGTCCATAAAGACTTGTATTTATGAACTGATTCGGATAGAATTATCCTGCGGGGATATGAGAGAAATCATATTTTCGCAGGATTTTCTACAATACATGATGTGCCAGACAACAGTATTTTACAGTTCTGAATATAGGGTGCTGTAAAATACAGAGGTAAATTTTGCAGATGTGAAACAGGATATCGCAGAATTTTATAGATTACACTCAGAATTATCAAGGATATTTCTGATGCTGTGAACTAATATAGGTATTGTTGAAAGAGAAAAAAAAGAAATTGCAAAAAACAGATATTGTAGCAGGAAGACAGGTTAGGAGGAATTATTATGGCAATTTTAGTTACAGGTGGAGCAGGCTATATTGGAAGCCATACAGTTGTAGAATTGCAGAACGCAGGATATGATGTTGTTGTTCTGGATAACTTAAGCAATGCAAGTGAGAAATCTCTGGAAAGAGTTTCAAAAATCACAGGCAAACCAGTGAAATTCTACAAAGCAGATATCCTGGACCGCGATGCTTTAAATGAAGTTTTTGATAAAGAAGATATTGATTCCTGTATTCATTTTGCAGGACTGAAGGCAGTAGGAGAATCTGTTGCAAAGCCTTGGGAATATTATGAGAACAATATCGCCGGAACATTAACACTGGTAGATGTGATGAGAAAGCATAATGTAAAGAATATTATTTTCTCCTCCTCTGCAACTGTATACGGAGATCCGGCAATCATCCCGATTACAGAAGAATGCCCGAAAGGACAGTGTACAAACCCATACGGATGGACAAAATCCATGCTGGAACAGATTCTGACAGATATTCAGAAAGCAGACCCGGAATGGAATGTAGTTCTTCTTCGTTACTTCAACCCAATCGGTGCTCATAAGAGCGGAACAATCGGTGAGAATCCAAACGGTATCCCGAACAACCTGATGCCATATATCACACAGGTTGCAGTTGGAAAACTGAAAGAACTGGGTGTATTTGGAAATGACTATGATACTCCGGACGGAACTGGTGTCAGAGATTATATCCACGTAGTTGACCTTGCAAAAGGACATGTAAAAGCTCTTAAGAAAATCGAAGATAATTCCGGTTTAAGCATTTACAACCTTGGTACAGGAAAGGGCTACAGCGTTCTTGATATCGTAAAGAATTTTGAAGCTGCTACAGGTGTTAAAATTCCATATGTGATCAAGCCACGTCGTCCAGGCGATATTGCAACCTGCTATTCCGATGCTTCCAAAGCAGAGAGAGAACTGGGATGGAAAGCAGAAAACGATATTAAAGAAATGTGCGCCGACTCCTGGAGATGGCAGTCCAATAACCCAAATGGTTATGAAGAATAATTAATTAAATCAACTGAATGCAGGTGCATTTAGCAACTTACCTGCGGAAAATCAATATCCCCCACACATGGAAGGAATGTTCATGCGTGGGGGATGTTTTAATGTAGGATTGGCTATGTGATTTTTTTCGGCTATAATAGATAAAAGAAAGGAGAGACGCATATGAAAGTAGCAGCAATTCAGATGCCTACAGTAAAAGATAAAATACAAAATATCCGTACTGTCGGCACTTATATAGAAAAAATAAAGGCAGAAAATCCGGACTTTGTAATCCTTCCAGAGATGTTCTGCTGTCCGTATCAGACCGAAAACTTCCCAATTTATGCAGAAAGAGAAGGCGGTCCATCCTGGCAGGCAATGTCTGATTATGCCAGAAAGTATCATATTTATCTGATTGCAGGCTCCATGCCGGAAACAGATGATGTGGGAAAGGTTTACAACACTTCTTATATTTTTGACAGAGATGGAAAACAGATTGGTAAGCACAGAAAAGCTCATCTCTTTGATATCAATGTAAAAAATGGCCAGTACTTCAAAGAATCCGATACTCTGACTTCGGGAGATCATGCCACAGTATTTGATACTGAATTTGGGAAAATGGGTGTCATGATCTGCTACGATATCCGCTTCCCGGAGTTTGCCCGCACAATGGCACTGGACGATGCAAGGATGATTTTCGTCCCTGCAGCATTTAATATGACTACAGGCCCTGCACATTGGGAACTGACTTTCCGTGCAAGAGCCCTTGACAATCAGATATATATGCTTGGATGTGCTCCTGCCAGAGATACACAGGCAGGATATATTTCCTGGGGACATTCTATTGTAACAGATCCCTGGGGAAGGGTCATGAAACAGTTGGATGAGAAAGAAGGCATTTTAATAGAAGAAATAGATTTGGACCGAGAAGACCAGATCAGAGAACAGCTTCCATTATTAAAACACCGCAAATCTGAAATGTACCATTTATAGGAGAACACATTTTTTTCGCAGACTGACCATAGATCAAACACATTTGTCATATATAGTAATACCATCAATAAAAACAAAAGAAACAGAGAAAATTTTAACATAGAAAGAACAGAGAGGTATTACTATGAAGTAGAAAGACCAGAATCACTGTAAGAGTATGAAGCAGAACAAGTATAAAAAAATCACGGTCTTTGCCGTGATTTTTTTATACCTCTAGAGAGTATAGATTTAAAAAACTATTTCTGAAGCTTCTTAGCATGCTCAGATTTCGGTTCGCAGGTAAGCTCAATACCCAGTTTACGGAACTGCAGAATATCTACCTGAGAAAGAAGTACAGAAGTGTGAACCTGGCATCCTTTTAATTTCGGAATCTGCTGCAAAGCCAGTTTGGCATCTTCATTATCAGCAGCACTGATGGAAAGTGCAATCAGAGTCTCATCGGAATGAAGTCTTGGGTTTTTGCTTCCGAGATATTCTGTTTTAAGAGCCTGGATCGGTCTTAAAGCTTCCGGAGAAATAACATGTTTGCTGTGGTCAATTCCGGCAAGTTCTTTCAGGGCATTCAGCAGCAATGCGGAAGAAGCACCCAGAAGTTCAGAAGTTTTTCCTGTAACGATATGTCCGTCAGGAAGCTCCAGAGCTGCAGCAGGTGCGCCGGTTTCTTCCTCGCGTTTCAGAGCAGCAGGAACAACCTTGCGGTCTTCAATATTAACGTGAGCTTGTTTCAGCAGAAGCTCAATCTTGTAAACCTCTTCTTCACGTCCTGTTCCGCGAACCAGAGCTTCCATACTCTTATAATATCTGCGGATGATCTCCTGGCGTGCTGCCTCTTTGCAGGCTTCATCATCAATGATGCAGTTTCCTGCCATGTTTACGCCCATATCTGTGGGAGATTTGTAAGGACACTCACCCATGATCTTTTCGAACATGGCCTGAAGAACAGGGAAAACTTCTACGTCGCGGTTGTAGTTGATGGTAGTTTCTCCATATGCTTCCAGATGGAACGGGTCGATCATGTTCACATCATTTAAGTCAGCAGTAGCAGCTTCATATGCCAGGTTTACCGGATGCTTCAGAGGAATATTCCAGATTGGGAAAGTCTCAAATTTAGCATATCCTGCCTTGATACCACGTTTGTATTCATGGTAAAGCTGGGAAAGGCAGGTGGCCATTTTGCCACTTCCGGGTCCTGGAGCAGTGATGACAACCAGTGGTCTTGTTGTTTCGATATAATCATTTTTGCCATAGCCTTCATCGCTTACGATAAAGGAAGTATTGTTGGGATAACCAGGGATCAGATAAAGCACGTATACTCTGATACCAAGCTTTTCCAGACGTTTCTTAAATGCGTCTGCGCTTTCCTGTCCTGCATACTGGGTGATGCAGACGCTTCCTACATAAAGCCCGCGCTCTGTAAATACTTCCATAAGGCGGAGTACATCTTCATCATAAGTGATACCCAGGTCGCCTCTGACTTTATTTTTATCAATATCAGCAGCACTGATCACGATGACGATCTCCGCCTGATCGGAAAGCTGCATCAGCATGCGCAGTTTGCTGTCCGGCTCAAATCCCGGAAGAACTCTGGAAGCATGGTAGTCATCAAAAAGCTTGCCGCCGAATTCCAGATAAAGCTTGTTGCCAAACTTATTGATACGTTCCCGAATATGTTCGGACTGCATTTTCAGATATTTGTCGTTGTCAAATCCTATCTTCATTTGTTCGTTTCCTTTCCTCTCTCTATTATTTCTATCTGTTCCTATGTTTAAAAACACTTTGCCATTAGTATACTACAAAAGAACAGGTTTGTAACGATAAATTTAAATTAAAAATAAATATATTTTTCTATTTTTTTCAAAAACAGACAGGATTTCCAAATATCCAGGTTGATTTATAGGAAAATTCTCTTTATAATAAAATAGATAATAAATAGGAGGAACAAAATGGATAATCACATGGACAATAACCCAAATGGCAATGGTCCTGATAATAAGGGTCCGGGTAAAATGGATCCGAATAAAAATCATCAGTCGATTCTTGCCTTTCTGGTGTGCCTTCTGATCACTCTGGTGTGTTTTGCTATGTTTACCAATATGCTCAAAGATAATTCCAGTGAGATCAGTTATGATAAATTTATCAAAATGGTAGACAACGGAGAAGTGAAAAAAGTCACACTGCAATCAGATACCCTGACGATTGTGCCCAAGCAGCAGGATTCGGACTTTTCGGAAAAGGTTTATTACACCAATCAGATGGAGTCAGAGGATAAGCTTACGGAACGTCTGGAAGGGACGGGAATTAAATTCCAGTCACAGCCTCCGGATGCTGTCAGTGAAGTAGTGGCTATGCTGGTAAGTGTTCTATTGCCAACGTTGTTGCTGTTTGCACTTCTCATGGTATTTATGCGCCGGATGAATAAAGGCGGCGGAATGATGGGAGTTGGTAAGAGCCGTGCCAAAGCTTATATCCAGAAGGATACAGGAGTAACTTTCAAGGATGTGGCAGGACAGGATGAGGCCAAGGAATCCTTGCAGGAGGTAGTGGATTTTCTTCATAATCCCGGTAAATATACAACTATTGGAGCTAAGCTTCCCAAGGGAGCACTTCTGGTTGGACCTCCCGGAACAGGTAAAACCCTTCTGGCAAAGGCTGTTGCAGGAGAAGCGCATGTGCCGTTTTTCTCTTTATCAGGCTCTGAATTTGTAGAAATGTTTGTAGGCGTGGGTGCATCCCGTGTTCGTGATCTGTTTGAGGAAGCAAAGAAAAATGCTCCCTGTATTATTTTTATTGACGAAATTGATGCCATAGGAAAGAGCCGTGATTCCCGTTACGGCGGCGGAAATGATGAGAGAGAACAGACCCTGAATCAGTTACTGGCGGAGATGGATGGTTTTGACACTTCCAAGGGTCTTCTGATTTTGGCGGCTACCAATCGTCCGGAGGTTCTGGATCCTGCTCTTCTCCGTCCGGGACGTTTTGACAGACGGGTGATCGTTGACCGTCCGGATCTGAAAGGCCGAATTGAGATTCTGAAAGTACATGCCAGAAATGTCAGTCTGGATGAGACTGTGGATTTTGAAAACATTGCATTGGCAACTTCCGGTGCAGTTGGCTCAGACCTGGCAAATATGGTCAATGAAGCTGCGATTCTGGCAGTAAAAAATGGCCGGCGTGCAGTATCTCAGAGAGATCTGTTGGAAGCCGTGGAAGTAGTTCTAGTGGGCAAGGAGAAGAAAGACAGGATTCTCAGTGCTCAGGAGCGAAAGATTGTTTCTTATCATGAGGTGGGACATGCATTGGTCAGTGCACTGCAGAAAGACGCAGAGCCAGTACAGAAGATTACCATTGTACCCAGAACCATGGGAGCGCTGGGATATGTTATGCAGGTACCTGAGGAAGAGAAATATCTTAATACCAAGAAGGAACTGGAAGCTATGCTTGTAGGTTATCTTGGCGGCCGTGCAGCAGAAGAGCTGGTTTTTGATACAGTGACTACAGGTGCGGCAAATGATATCGAACAGGCTACCAAGGTGGCAAGAGCTATGATTACGCAATATGGTATGTCTGAGAAATTTGGACTGATGGGACTGGCTACACAGGAGAATCAGTATCTAAGCGGAAGAGCTGTGCTGAATTGTGGAGATGATACAGCAACAGAGGTAGATCATGAAGTAATGATACTTCTTCATAATTCTTATGAGGAGGCGAAGCAGCTTCTTGGCAGTCACAGAGCAGCACTGGACAGGATTGCTGAATATCTGATCCGAAGGGAAACGATCACAGGCAAAGAGTTTATGAAGATTTTTCGTGCTGTGGAGATGGGAATGGATATTCCGGAGAATCTGGACGAGTTTGAACTGCAAGATAAAACAGAAGAATAGATGAAAAATGGGCTGTTACGTTAAAAATGATGTAACAGCCTTTATTATGACTCTCTAATGAATGCTTCTGATATTATGGTAAGTGAAAGGAACAGGTAATAGATATTGTTTCAGATAGAGGAAGAATTAAAGAAGCTTCCGGGGAAACCGGGGGTTTATATTATGCATGGCGAGAAGGATGAGATCATTTATGTGGGAAAGGCAGTAAGCCTGAAAAACCGGGTTCGGCAGTATTTTCAGAGTAGCCGGAATAAAGGGGCCAAAATAGAACAGATGGTAACACATATATCCAGATTCGAATATATCATTACAGACTCTGAACTGGAAGCTCTTGTGTTGGAGTGTAATCTGATCAAGGAGCATCGGCCAAAGTATAATACCATGCTTAAGGATGACAAAAGTTATCCTTTTATCAAAGTAACGGTAAATGAAGAGTATCCCAGAGTACTGTTTGCCAGGAGAATGCGTAAGGATAAAGCTAAATATTTTGGCCCTTATACCAGTGCAGGGGCAGTAAAGGATGTGATCGAACTGGTGCGCAAGCTGTATAAAGTTCGTTCATGCAGCCGTGTTCTTCCCAAGGACTGTGGAAAGGACAGACCATGTCTGTATTATCATATGAAACAGTGTGCTGCTCCCTGTCAGGGATATGTAACTTCTGAGGAGTACAAAAAGAGCATCAGTAAACTGTTGAAATTTTTAAATGGAGATTTTCAGGATACCATTGACATGCTTACAGAGAAAATGATGACAGCATCCGAAGAAATGCGGTTTGAAGATGCTATGGAATACCGGGATCTTATCCGTAGTATTCAGAAGATTGGAGAGAGACAGAAAATTACAAGCTACGGGGAAGAAGATAAGGATATTATTGCAGCTGCCATGGATGACAGTTTGGATCTGCGTGAGCAGGACGCGGTAGTGCAGGTGTTTTTTGTCCGAGGAGGTAAACTGATCGGCAGAGAACATTTCTTTCTTAGAGTGGCAAGGGGAGATACCAGATCGCAGGTGTTATCCAGCTTTATCAAACAATTTTATGCAGGGACACCTTTTATTCCCAGGGAGATCATGCTCCAGAGAGAAATAGAGGACGCTTCGATTATTGAAGAATGGCTGACTTCCAGGAGAAAACAGAAAGTATATATCCGGGTGCCGAAAAAAGGAACCAAAGAAAAACTGGTGGAGCTTGCAGAAGAAAATGCAAGAATGGTTCTGGATAAAGACAGAGAACGTATCAGACGTGAGGAGGGCAGAACCATCGGTGCTGTCCATGAGATAGAGACCTGGCTGGGACTTTCCGGGATCAGAAGGATGGAGGCTTATGATATTTCTAATATCAGTGGATTTGAATCTGTTGGCTCTATGGTAGTTTATGAAAAAGGAAAGCCAAAACGTAGTGATTACCGTAAGTTTAAGATTAAGTGGGTGCAGGGCCCCAATGACTATGCCAGCATGGAAGAGGTATTGACCAGACGTTTCACCCATGAAGGAAAGGATGAGTTTGACAGCTTTTCTATTTTGCCGGATCTGATTCTGATGGACGGAGGCAGAGGACAGGTGAATATTGCACTGAAGGTTCTGGAAGAACTGGGAATTCATATTCCGGTATGTGGTATGGTAAAGGATGAGCATCACAGGACCAGGGGGCTTTATTATAACAATGCGGAAATTCCTGTTGATGCAGGAAGCGAGGGCTTTCGTCTGATCACCAGAATTCAGGATGAAGCCCACAGATTTGCTATAGAATTCCATAGGTCTCTGCGAAGCAAAGAACAGGTACATTCTCTGCTGGATGATATTCCGGGAATCGGAGAAACCAGACGTAAGGCGTTGATGCGGAAATTCAAATCCCTGGAAAATATCCGGGATGCCTCCCTGGAAGAACTGACAGAGACAGAGAGTATGAATGCAGGAAGTGCACAGCAGGTATATGATTTTTTTCATGTATCAAATAGTAAGTAATCAGGTTAAGGGTTACATTATATATAGGAGTGTGCTATAATAAAAAACAGGAGATTTTAACTGAAAAGGAGAAAACAAATGAAGGGTGTACAGTTGACAAAATTAGTACAGGAGCTGGGACTTCACAATCTTACTCCCGAAATTGATCTGGCTGAGATCTGGATAAAAACTGCTGAGATCAACAGACCGGCACTTCAGCTTACAGGGTATCTGGAGCACTTTGCAAATGAACGTGTGCAGATTATCGGATATGTGGAGTATACTTATCTGATGCAGCTCAGTGACGAAGAACGTAAGTTTAAATATGAGAGGTTTATTTCAAGCAAGATTCCGTGTGTGATTTTCAGTACTATGACCAGACCATCTCAGGATATGATTGATCTGGCGTTGAAATATCATGTGCCTACATTTGTGACAGAGAGAACAACATCAAGTTTTATGGCTGAGATTATCCGCTGGCTGGGAGTTCAGCTGGCACCCTGTATTTCTATTCATGGTGTTTTGGTGGATGTATATGGTGAAGGTGTACTTATTACAGGTGAGAGTGGAATCGGTAAAAGTGAAGCTGCGCTGGAACTGATCAAGCGAGGACACCGTCTGGTAAGCGATGATGTGGTAGAACTTCGAAAAGTTAGTGATGTTACTCTGGTTGGCTCTGCACCGGATATTACCAGACATTTTATTGAGCTTCGGGGTATTGGAATTATTGATGTAAAGACTCTTTTTGGTGTTGAGAGTGTTAAGGATACACAGTCGGTGGATCTGGTGATCAAGCTAGAGGAGTGGGACAGAGATAAAGAGTATGATCGTCTGGGACTTCATGAGGAATACACGGAATATCTGGGCAATAAGATAGTATGCCATTCCCTGCCAATTCGTCCGGGACGAAATCTGGCAATTATCGTTGAATCTGCGGCAGTTAACCATCGACAGAAAAAAATGGGTTATAATGCGGCGGAGGAGCTTTATAAGCGAGTACAGGCTAATATTGCCAAGAAACGGGAGACTAAATAATACATGAGTATGACCGGGCAAGAAGGCACGGTACAAATACTGAAAAAAGATAAATAATGGAGGCTAATATGGGAAAGTATTGTTTTGGAATTGACGTAGGTGGTACTTCGATAAAATGCGGACTTTTTCAGACAGATGGTATTTTGATGGAAAAGTGGGAAATTCCTACGCGTAAGGAGAATAACGGCGAGGCCATTCTTCCGGATATTGCGAAAACAATTTTGGATAAGATCGAAGAACGAAAGCTGGATAAGGCAGAAATCGATGGTGTGGGAATTGGCGTTCCGGGACCGGTCAATGATAAAGGGGAGGTTTTGTGTGCAGTAAATCTCTTCTGGGGATTTAAAGCGGTGACCAAAGAGCTGACAGAGTTGACAGGTCTTCCATCTATGGCAGGCAATGATGCCAATGTAGCTGCTCTCGGCGAAGCCTGGAAGGGCGCGGCAGCAGGAGCCAAAAATGTAATTATGGTTACCCTTGGTACTGGTGTTGGGGGCGGAATTATTTTGGATGGCAGAATTATTTCTGGTTCCCATGGAGCTGGAGGAGAGATTGGTCATGCTGCAGTCCAGCATGATGAGACAGAGAAATGCAACTGTGGAAACAGGGGCTGTCTGGAACAGTATGCATCTGCAACAGGCATTGTACGTGTGGCAAAAAGAGCTATGGAAGCTAGTGATGAAGAGAGTGTTCTTCGTGGCTTTTCCAGACTTTCTGCGAAAAATGTTCTGGATGCATACAAAGAAGGGGATAAGCTGGCTGCAAAAGTTATGGATGAGGTTGGAGAGAAGCTGGGAAGTGCCCTTGCTGTGTTTGCCTGCGTTGTTGATCCGGAGGCAATTGTAATAGGTGGTGGCGTTTCCAGAGCAGGACAGCCTTTGATCGATTGTATTGAAACACATTATAAAAAGTATGCATTCTCAGCATGCAAGGAAACTCCGATCATTCTGGCAAAGCTGGGAAATGATGCAGGAATTTATGGATCTGCCAGAATGGTGATCTGATAAAGAAGATATAGATAAAATTAGAAAATTAAAAAACCACATTCTGTTTTTGCAGAATGTGGTTTTTTTGAAGAGTAATTAATAATCAATCTGATACTGACTATCATCGTCATCATCACCGGTATTACCAGTATTATCATCTTCACTGGTGTTGTTGTCACCGTCAGTGCCATCCGTGTTTTCAGTGCCATCGGTGCTATCATCAGAAGTGTCTGTATTTTCGGCATCAGAAGTGTCTGTGCTGGAAGAATTTGTCTGATCTGAAGTATCATAATCATAACTGCTTTCATCGTAGAAGTGTTCTTCACAGTATTCTGTTGGCATAGTACCTACATCGAAATATTCTGTGGTTACAGGACAGCCGGCTCTTGGAAGAAGTCCAGAGATAGCACAGATGCTCAGTTTTTCTACACTTGCAGGTTTCTCAAAATCTTTTTGAGGCAGTCCCTCATGGATTCTTGTCATAACTTTTTTCCAAAGATTACGGTGATATTTACGTGCGTAATCAGGAAGCTTTTCGTTGTTATCATAACCGGACCATATTGCACAGGTATAATAAGGGGTATATCCCACAAACCAAACATCGTTATAAGCTTCAGTAGTACCGGTTTTACCGGCTACAGCCATATTATCAAGCTGGCAGGCGGTACCTGTACCGTATTTGACAACATCCTCCATAGCACTTGTAAGGAGATAAGCAGTGCTTTCCTTGATTACAGAACGCTCTACAGAAGTATTCTCGATCAGTACATTACCGTTATGATCCAGGATTTTGGTATAGTAAATTGGTTTGATATAATTGCCACTATTTGCGATAGATGCATAGGCAGCACATAATTCTACATTTGTGACACCCTTGGTAATACCACCAAGTGCTGTGGCAAGGTTTGCATCACTCCAGATATTGCCATTGGCATCCTTATCTGCTTCTGTTCCGTGTGCCAGGGTGGTAAATCCAAAGTTATCCAGATATTTCAATCCCAGATCAGGAGTTACTTCTTCCAGACATTTTACCGCAACAACGTTAACGGAGTTCTGAATTGCTGTACGGATAGTAGTTGTTCCTTCATAGGAACGTGTACTGTTATTGACTGGAGATCCGTCCGGATAGGTATATGGTTCATCTTCAAAAGTAGTAGCAAGTGTCATGCCCTTTTCATTTAATGCAGGAGCATAGGTAGATACAATTTTGAATGTTGAACCTGGCTGACGGGTAGTGTCTGTAGCTCGGTTTAGGGTCAGGCTGGCTGTTTTTTCGCCGCGCCCGCCAATCAGGGCTTTTACATAACCTGTATGCTGATCGATGACACTCATAGAGGACTGAGGCTGTGGTGCGAAATTTACACGTTCTGCAACTATTTTGCTGCCGTCAGCCAGAATATTCTCTTTATAACGATCTACATAAGTCTGTCCTTCTTCAGGAGAGTCAAAAAGAAGATCAAAATTCGGATCCTCATTCTGGAAATAAAGCTGCAGCATTTCTTTGCTGTAGTTAACCTGATTGCCCTCAGGATCTGTGACAGTAAGGGCAAAATCCAGTTCGTACTGTACCTGATCCGGGAAATTGGAAGGATCGGCATATTCCTCATCCAGAATATTCTGGATAGCAGAATCCTGGGTGGTATAGACTTTAAGACCGCCGCTGTAAAGCAGGTTGGTAGCCTGGGTTTTTGTATAACCCTTAATATTCATAAGGTCATTAATGATCTGGTCTGTCAGTTCATCCTCGAAATAGGTATAAATGGTATTGGAATTGCCGGAGTGTTTTTCCTGGGCAGCCTGAATCCTGGAATATACATCATCTTCAAGAGCTTCTTTATACTGTTCTTCAGTAATATAGTTCTGATCAAGCATATGTTGCAGAACTTCTTTCCGACGTTTTTTGTTACTGTCAGGATTAAGGATAGGATTAAATTTTGTAGGATTCTGGGTGATACCTGCTAAAGTTGCACATTCAGAAAGGTTAAGATCCCATACGTCCTTATCAAAATATTGTCTGGCAGCAGCCTGTACACCATATGCACCGGCACCAAGGTTGATCGTATTCAGATAGTTTTCAAGAATGGTATCCTTATCAGTTTTTTTCTCCACCTGAATGGCAAGATACTGTTCCTGGAATTTACGTGTGAAACGTTCAAGCTGGGTAGATTCACTGGTCCAGTTGGTGAAAACATTATTTTTAAGCAGCTGCTGGGTGATCGTGCTGGCACCTTCAGAAAAATCGCCGCTTGTGAGAGCTTTTACGCCTGCGCGGAGAATCCCTCGGACATCGATACCATTATGTTCATAAAATCGTTCATCCTCGATAGCAACCACTGCATGCTGCAATTCTACCGGAATCTGTTCCAGGGTTACAGGCAGTCGGTTGGCATCGGGAGCAGCCAGTTTACGGATCTGATTGCCCTGATCATCGTAGAGAAATGTTGCATAACCTAAGGGCATGATATCAATGTCATCTACATCAGGAGCATTATCAATAACTCCTTTAAAAGATCCGATTCCCAGACAGGTCACTCCGATACAGAGTGCGATCAGAGATACAAACAGCAATCTGATGAACGAAACCCTGGCACGTTTTCCCATCATGGAGGAACGGGAAATCAGAGAATTTCGCTTCTGCGCTGCGGATTTTTTACCATAGTTCATGTTAGACCTCCTTTATAATCCGTTTAATTATATCAAATAAGAATAAGTAAATAAAGCATAAAATAAAAAAATAGAGATAATCTGTTATCAGGTCTATCGTTTTATCTGTTCATTAGTATATACAATACTGGCTTTTTTTTGTAATCCGTGATACACTGTAAATCGTTACTGTTCACTCCGTTCACAGTAACGTAGCCAAAATTCATTCCAGATTGCCTGCGCAATGGAATTTTGGCTTGTATGTCTCGGGATTTTGGCATATTTATGCCAAAACACCTCGCGGGATAGGTGTGTGTGAACAGTAATTGTAAATCATAAAATACTTTGCTTACAGTAAAAACGGAGGAATCCTAAATGCTTGAAAAATATAAAACGGTATACGAAGGCGGTGAAGGCGAGATTATTGAAAAAAAATCCAGATTCATTGCTACTGTGCGTCCGGTGAATACAGAAGAAGAGGCTCTGGCATTTATAGAAGAAATGAAAAAAAAATATTGGGATGCCAGACATAATTGTTACGTGTATTCTGTAGGAAAAAACAGGGAATATACCAGATGCAGTGATGATGGTGAACCCTCAGGAACTGCAGGACGGCCTATGTTGGATGTGATTCTGGGAGAAGATATTTATAATGTGGCAGCAGTAGTTACCAGATATTTTGGCGGGGTTCTGCTGGGAACCGGCGGTTTGGTACGTGCTTATTCAAAAAGTCTCCAGGAAGGTTTGGCGGTCAGCACGATAATTGAGAAAACCCATGGGATTTCCATGGAAATAATTACGGATTACACAGGGATCGGAAAAATCCAATATATAGCCGGAGAACAAAGGTTTCCTATTCTGGACACAGAATATACAGATAAAGTGGTAGTTCATCTCCTTGTCCCTTCTGACCAGATCCAGATTACAGAAAAAAAGATTACCCAGGCTACCAATGGACGTGCCAGATTAAAAAAAGACAGAGATTTGTATTATGCAGTGGTAAATGGCGAAATAGAAATTTTTCAGGAATAAAGTAACAGGGAGCAGCCTTACAGATACTTAGTATCTGCAGGACTGCTCCCTGAAATTTTATATATTTAGAATCAGCATTTTTCCGGTTCCGGATACTCTGTTCCAAAAGTATCCACAGTCATACTTTTGATTTTCTGCTCATCCAGAGGTCTGTCATTATAATCGGTATCTTCCTCTGCAATTCGGTTTACCACATCCATGCCTTCTGTGATCTTGCCAAACGCTGCGTACTCTCCATCCAGATGTGGAGCGTTTTTATGCATGATAAAAAACTGGCTGCCTGCAGAATTTGGGTTCATAGCTCTTGCCATGGACAGTACACCTGCAGTATGTTTCAGATCATTTTTGAATTTGTTATGGGTAAATTCGCCTTTGATGCTATATCCGGGGCCTCCCATTCCATTTCCGTTGGGACATCCGCCCTGGATCATAAAGCCATTGATCACACGGTGAAAAATCAGTCCGTCGTAGAAGTTCTTTTTTACAAGACTGATAAAATTATTTACTGTATTTGGGGCGATTTCAGGATATAATTCAGCTTTCATCACATCGCCGTTCTCCATGGTAATAGTAACGATTGGATTTGCCATAGTGATTCTCCTTTTCAAAAAGTATTGTATTTCCTTGTTCGCTCTATTATAATATGCACAGAATAATTCTGCAAGAAAAAGGTGGAAAACATGATTATAGAGACAAATACCCCGCAGGAAACTTTCTGTGTAGGGAAGAAAATCGGCGAAAATGCCAGACCGGGACAGATTTATACTCTGACCGGTGACTTGGGAGTGGGAAAGACTGTTTTCACTCAGGGAGTAGCGGCAGGACTGGGAATTACAGAACCTATCAGTAGTCCGACTTTTACAATTATACAGGAATATGAGACCGGACGTCTTCCGCTGTACCATTTTGATGTTTATCGTATTGGCGACATTGAAGAGATGGAAGAAATCGGTTATGATGATTATTTTTTTGGACAGGGAATCTGCCTGATTGAATGGGCAAATCTTATTGAAGAGATACTTCCGGAAAATCTTATTCAGATCACGATTGAGAAAGACCTGGAAAAAGGATTTGACTATCGAAGAATCACAGTGACAGGAAATGAGGTAAATAGTAAATGAAGATTTTAGCATTGGACAGTTCAGGAATTGTCGCATCTGTAGCAGTTATTGAAGATGATATTCTGCTGGCAGAATATACAGTTAATTATAAAAAAACACATTCCCAGACACTTCTGCCTATGTTGGATGAGGTGGTAAAAATGACAGAACTGGATCTGGAAACCATAGATGCAATTGCGGTGGCAGCAGGTCCTGGATCCTTTACAGGACTTCGAATAGGCTCTGCCACAGCGAAAGGATTAGGACTGGCATTGAAGAAACCTTTGATAGCAGTTCCTACAGTGGATGCACTGGCATATAATCTTTATGATGTCAGTGGTCTGATCTGCCCTATTATGGATGCCAGAAGAAGCCAGGTTTATACAGGTATTTATAGATTTGAAGAGCATAAGCTTGTGGCTGTGAAACAACAATGGGCATCTCCGATGACGGAACTGATCGAAGAATTAAATAAACTTGGAGAACCTGTGACTTTTCTGGGAGATGGAGTCCCGGTGTTCCGCAGTATGATCGAAGAAAAGCTGCAGGTACCTTATTCTTTTGCGCCTGCACATGTGAATAAGCAGCGGGCAGCAGCAGTGGGCACACTTGGAATGATCTATTACAAAGAGGGCAGAACAGAGACTGCCATGGAACATGTTCCGGAATATCTTCGGGTTTCTCAGGCAGAACGGGAACGGGCAGAAAGAGAAAAAGCAAAACAGGCTTAAAAGGGGATAATTGCATGATTCTAAGAGAAATGTTGATAGATGATCTGGAACAGGTCATGGAGATCGAGAGGGAACTGTTTCATGTACCCTGGACAAGGGAGGGCTTTTTTACTTTTCTTACCAGAGAAGATGCTATGTTTCTTGTAGTGGAGGAGAAGGGACAGATATTGGGATATTGCGGTCTTCTTATGGTACTGGATGAAGGTGACATCACAAATGTGGCAGTGCGCAGAGACAGACAGAAGGAGGGAATTGGTAATTTTCTCATGGAGAGTCTTGTACGGCTGGCTGCAGAGAGAGGAGTCACTACTATTCATCTGGAGGTTCGGGTAGGAAATGATAGGGCTATCCGCCTTTATGAACGCAATGGTTTTACCAGAGATGGTATCCGAAAGGGATATTACAGTGATCCGACAGAGGATGCATTACTCATGACCAGACATCCGGAAAATAATTAAGAATTTTTGCGTAGATATTGTCTGGCAGCTATTCTATGTCGGAAAACAGGAGGAAATATATGTTAGATGTTTGTTTAGTGGGAACCGGGGGCATGATGCCTCTTCCGAGAAGATGGCTGACTGCTCTTATGACAAGGTATAATGGCAGCAGTCTTCTTATCGATTGCGGAGAGGGAACCCAGGTTGCAATCAAGGAAAAAGGATGGAGTTTTAAACCTATTGATGTGATCTGCTTTACGCATTATCATGGAGATCATATCAGCGGATTACCGGGACTGCTTCTTACTATGGGGAATGCGGACCGCAAAGAGCCCCTGACTTTGATAGGACCAAGAGGTCTGGAACGAGTGGTAAATGCTTTGCGTGTAATTGCACCGGAGCTTCCTTTTGATATAAAATTTATAGAAATTACACAGCCGGAACAGGTGATAGAATTAAATGGATACAGAATTACGGCCTTTAAGGTGAATCATAATGTGATCTGCTATGGTTATACCTTGGAAATTTTAAGACAGGGGAAATTTTCAGCAGAGAGAGCAAAGGAACAGGAAATCCCGTTGAAATTCTGGAATCCTCTGCAAAAAGGACAGACCATTGAAGCAGAGGGGAAAATCTATACTCCGGATATGGTTCTGGGGCCGGAGCGTAAGGGAATTAAACTTACTTACACTACAGATACCAGACCAACGGATTCGATTTTGAAAAATGCAGCAGATTCAGACCTGTTTATCTGTGAGGGAATGTACGGTGAGGATGATAAAGCTGATAAGGCAAAAGGATATAAGCATATGACATTTCGGGAGGCAGCGATTCTTGCCAGAAATGCCAATGTGCAGGAAATGTGGCTGACCCATTACAGCCCTTCGCTGGTAAGACCCGATGATTATATGGATAAGGTGAGGGAAATTTTTCCCAATGCTTTTCCGGGAAAAGACGGAAAAAGTGTAGAACTTAATTTTGAAGATGAACAGCAAAACAATTGATAGCATGGAAAATATTGAGGATAATAAAATGAAAGATACATTGATTCTTGCAATTGAGAGCTCCTGTGATGAAACTGCCGCTTCTGTGGTAAAAAACGGACGGACCATATTGTCTAATGTGATCTCATCACAGATTGCACTTCATACATTATATGGAGGAGTAGTACCGGAAATTGCATCCAGAAAGCATATAGAAAAAATTAATCAGGTAATTGAACAGGCATTGACAGAGGCAGGGGTTACTTTGGATGATCTGGATGCCATTGGAGTGACCTATGGACCGGGGTTGGTTGGTGCTTTGCTGGTTGGCGTGGCAGAGGCCAAGGCAATTGCGTACGCAAAGAAATTACCGTTGGTAGGAGTACACCATATTGAAGGTCATGTTTCTGCAAATTATATTGAACATCCGGATCTGGAACCACCGTTTTTGTGTCTGATCGTTTCGGGCGGACATACACACCTGGTAATTGTGAAGGATTATGGAGAATTTGAGATTCTGGGACGTACCCATGATGATGCGGCGGGAGAAGCTTTTGATAAAGTAGCCAGGGCAATTGGTCTGGGATATCCGGGAGGACCCAAAGTAGATAAGCTTTCAAAAGAAGGAAATCCAAATGCAATTGAATTTCCCCGGGCGAAAATTGACGGTTGTCCCTATGATTTCAGCTTTAGCGGTGTAAAGTCTGCGGTATTGAACTATCTGAATCATGCACAGATGACTGGAGAGGAGATCAACAGGGCAGATATTGCTGCTTCTTTTCAGAATGCAGTTGTGGATGTGCTGGTTGAGCATACAATGGCAGCAGCAAAAGATTTTGGAATGAAAAAAATTGCCATTGCCGGTGGGGTTGCATCTAATGGAACACTCCGGGATGCCATGGAGACTGCCTGCCGGAAATATGGTTACAGTTTCTTCCGGCCATCACCTATCTTCTGCACAGATAATGCAGCTATGATCGGTGTTGCTGCGTATTATGAATACATGAAAGGAACCCGTAGTGGTTGGGATTTGAATGCGGTTCCAAATCTGAAATTGGGAGAAAGATAAAAATGACAGAGAATAATACAGCAATTGTCCTGGCAGCAGGTCAGGGAAAAAGAATGCAAAGTAAAATACAGAAGCAGTTTCTGGAAATACAGGGCTACCCGGTTCTGTATTATTCTCTGCGCTGTTTTCAGGAAAGTCCGTTGATCAGGAATATTATTTTGGTGACAGGGGAGAAAACAGTCTCTTATTGCAAAGAAGAGATTGTAGATAAGTATGGTTTTACCAAGGTTACCAGTGTGATCGCCGGTGGAAAGGAACGGTATGATTCTGTTTATGCAGGGCTTTGCGCCTGCTCAGAAATACCATGCGATTATGTATTTATTCATGACGGAGCCAGACCATTTATTACGGAAGAAATGCTGGAAAGAGGACTGGAAAGAACTCGGGAAACGGGTGCCTGTGTATTGGGAATGCCTTCTAAGGATACTGTTAAACTGGCTGATGAAAATGCTTTTGTAAAATCAACTCCAGAGAGAAATTATGTCTGGACAATTCAGACACCTCAGATTTTCTCATATTCATTAATTAAAACTGCCCATGACAAGATTCGCCGGAAAGATATGAGTAATATTACGGATGATGCCATGGTTGTCGAACAGGAGACGGGGGTAAAAGTAGCTTTGGCAAAAGGATCTTATCAGAATATTAAGATTACCACACCGGAAGATCTTTGGATTGCGGAGGCATTTTTGCAATTTGGAAAAATGTGAGAATAAAAAAATAAAAAAAATTCAAATTAGTTGTTGACAGTTCTGAAATAAGGTGATAGAATATCACTTGCGCTGACAGAGAAAAGCGTCGAAAATACGGAGAGATATCGAAGTGGTCATAACGAGGCGGTCTTGAAAACCGTTTGTCCGCAAGGGCGCGTGGGTTCGAATCCCACTCTCTCCGCTTGTCAGGTTGATGAAAAAAGTTTTGGAAAAACTTAAAAAAGCACTTGACAAACAGCTTTGAAGTGCGATATAATGCACAAGGCTTTTCGATGAGAAAACATCGAAACAATTTTATGAAAGAACACGAAAGTGTGAAGAGAGTTATTCGGAAGGATAACGGATCTAGGGCAATTTGGAGAAGTACCCAAGCTGGCCGAAGGGGCTCCCCTGGAAAGGGAGTAGGTCGTTAATAGCGGCGCGAGGGTTCAAATCCCTCCTTCTCCGTTCTTCTTAAAAAAGAAGAAAAAAGTTCTTGACAGGATGAAAAAGTTATGGTAAACTTGAAAAGCTGTTGAGAAAAAGTTGGAAAAAACTTGAAAAAACTTCAAAAAAGTTATTGACAAGTTGGAGACAACATGATAAAATAGCAAAGCTGTCGCAAAGACAGACAACCTTGATAACTAAACAGTGAAACACATACGATTCTCGAAAATTCTTTACACATGAGCATCGAAAGATGCGAATGCGGTTCGGTTCGTAAGAAACGAA
>NZ_JACOQG010000021.1:0-57255 GCF_014297245.1 Blautia difficilis
AATTATTATTTTTTCAGATATCCGAAAATTAGACATTCCCAGAGTGTGTCGATTAATAATGATTTTTAACACTATCAGTTCAAAATAAAACTATCCTGGTAAGTACAAAGATTTTACACTTTGCAGCTTGTTCGGGATAGTTTTATTTTAAGAGTATGTTCGCGTAATTTTTACAAAGGAAAGCGTACTGCAGACTTAACTGTTATTCTGTATAAAGCCTCACATTATAAAACTTATTATTTTTTCTGGATTTAATCTGCATAAATATACCGTAAGTACCCTGTGGAAGCTTTTTTCCACTTTTTATATTTTTAACTGCAGAATACTTATCCCCGGTTTTTGTATAGCATAACATGGATACCAGTGTATAATCCGGTTTTAACTTATATACCAGTCTCCCATTCAATGAATCCTCTGACACTGTAACAGTACCCGATTTATTTAACTTTGAGCAGTAATTTTTTGAACCGATTTTAAATGTCTTCAACGGATTTTCCCATTTATATACTGTATAACTGCATGTTCTTGTATAGGATTTCGATCCAACCGTAACCTTAACTTTAATTTTAGTGTTTCCCGGTGCTATTGGTGTTGTCTCATATCCTGCAGAATATTTTCCGTTTCTTTCAAAGGTATAACCTTTTACAGTTACAACCTTTGTATTATAACTCTTTACGCTGATTTTCACCTTTGATGTATATTCAGGTGTAAAATAATCGCACCCCATTCCAGCTGGTGCTGAGTATAATACAGCACTGGTCTTCGTTGACATTTGTGCCAGAGGATTCTTCTGTGCTGCCCAGACATTCACAGACATGGCAAGCATTGCTACTACTGTCGCAAGAATCATTAATAATACATTTTTCTTTCTCTGCATAATTTTTTTCCTTTCTAAAATAAGACAAGTTATCATGAATAATTCAGACTTGTATTTTTTATTGTATGCGCTCCCATCCATCTCCACCGTATATATATGATTCCAGTACTTCTTTTGGGGAGGATAAATAAACACCTCCACATCCGGGAGTTGCATCAAGATAATAGGTCCTTCCGTTCATTATAACCTCGACATTATAATGGTCAGAACCCATAATCATATTGCTGGGATATCTGGACTTTTTATCATGTATGGCTGAACGGACTGTTGCTTTATATCCCATTGCCTGATAAATTTTTGCCATTACCTGACCTGCGGAATAACAGTTTCCTTTCCTTTTTTCAGATCACCCATCCTCACATTTTTCCCATTGTAATATAACACCCGTCTTATCATCATTCACAGCAATACCGGATAGCAGTGCTCTTTCTGGAAGAATTAACAGATAGCACTTTCTTCCACTTATCTGCGCCAACCTCTTTATAAAACAGAACATATTCTGTAGCATTTGTCGTTTTGTCCCATGTAACATGAACCTGATTAACATCCGGATCAGAATACGCACTTACCATTTTTACTCTTCCAGGTGTTTTTTGCGCAGCATTTACAGTTACTGACATTACCATACAAAACAGTATCAAAAAAACACCTGTCAAAATCGCTGAGAACTTTTTCTTCATCTTAGCTCCTTATCTTTTAATTTTTTTCACAGATGAGAACGCACTGTAAACTTTCTTTCCTTTCACTGTCTGATATGCGCGGATTTTATACTGATAAGTGGTATTCTTTTTTAATCCCTTATCTGTAAAAGAAGTGGATTTTGTGTCACTGATTTTTTTCCATGTCTTTCCAGTCAGTTTGTATACTTCATAACCAGATGCACCTTTTGTCTTGGCCCAGGTTACTTTAATATCTGAGCTTCCAGATTTTTTTACAGATTTTATGTTTGGCTTTGGAAGATAAATTTTAAATGTCCTCTTTAATGTTCCGGAATAACTTCCTTTTCCCTTAATAGTAATCGTAGCAGTTCCACACTTTATATTATCTTTATACGATACTGTATAATGAACACCTTCTCTAAGAGTTGTTTCTCTATTTTGGGAATTTCCTTCAACAACCTCAAGATAATACGGTTTTATTGCTTTTCCCGTATATAAATACTTGGTTTCTGGTATTACTACTGTGCAATTTGAAAGTTTTCCTTTTTCCGGTTTAGCAGTAAAAGTATTTGTTTTTACATCTGAAAGTGCAGTACCATCCAGAAGTTTTTCCATACCGTTGCTTTGAGCACAAATATAGTAAACAGAATTTGGTTTTAAAGCATTCACTCCATTTCTCAATAATCCGGCCCATTGGGTTTTTCCACCACCCAGGTCAATACTTGCAGACAATACAAAGAACGGTGAACTGTTAATAATATATCTGGAATCATTTCCGGTAACCAGTCGACAGTTTGCCCTGGCATCTGTTGCACCAGCCATTGAAACCGGAACAGTTACCTTACCTTTCTTATTGATTCCCGGCATTGAGGGATAATCTTTTATCACTGCACCATTTTTTATGATTAACTCAGTTTCAGAGTTTTCGTAACTGAAATGTAAATCATAGGTACCAGCTTTAGGATTTCCCTCACCTGACCATTCAATAAATGGTACTAAACGATCTGCATATTTATTTTTTGCATAGCATGGGAGAATTTCGCTTTCCCCATTACTGTAAGTAACTTTAATTTTACCTCCAAACATATCATAAAGTCTGAATTTTCCCGGTTTCCATGTTTCAGGCGTCTTTGCCGAAATATAATAAGTGTTCTCATATGGCTGTTCAACCATCTCCAGGGATATAATATCTCTGAGCATTTCTGCTTTATATTCGATTTCCGTTACTTCTGTTCCAGTCTTATAAGATAAATAATATTCTTTTCCCTTCTGTAATTTATATTTTGCTATTCCTAATGTAAAATCACCATTTGTGTTCTCCTGCTGAAGTACATTCATAGAAGCATCACATAATTTAAAGCCATAACCATTTCCCCATTCAAAATTCCTGCCGGTTCCGCTAAACAGGTAAACTCCATCTTCTTCAGGAGTAATTTTAGCATATTTCCATGAGGTTGATGTGCTTGCTGATACAGAATACTTGCCTTCTTCATACTGCTTTAATACAGGCATATTTTCTGCTTCTTTTATCCATATTGATGTTGATATGGAAGAATTATCACTGGCAGTGATTTTTACTGTATATTCTCCGGCTGTTAATGGCTGATACTCTGTTCCTTCATTTTCATGTGTCTTAACCTGCGAACCATTATACCATATGGAAATCTCATAACGATTGCTATAAGAATCTTCCATAACCCAGCAGGACTTTGAATAACTAAAATCAGCAGTATCAATCTTTAATTCTTCTGAATCCAGATCATAATAATCCCCTTCATCAATGGGATAAGTTGTTTTTATTGTCATGCCTGAAAAATCAAACTCTGATATGTCTCTTGCTTCGACTCCGTAGACATAAGACGTAATATCAGGCTGTTTCAGAATTTCAAGCTGAATTGCCGGCTTTTCCCCTTTCTCCTCCTCATCATCGTCATCATCATCATCATCATCGTCGTCATCATCTGTTGTTCCTGTCAGCAATTCTTCTTCATTACTGACGAGAGTTTCCTCATTTTCACTTTCCTCTTCTTCTAGTGAAGTAACCTCCTCATCTTCATTTCCAGTCTCATTACCTGCTGAAAATACATCCGCACTTTCTTCCGGGCTGGAGAACTCTGCTCCATAAGCCGGAGCCCCCATTGTACAGGAAACTGCAGCTGCCAGAAATACTGCTAACACCTTTTTCTTCATGGACTTTCCCTCCTTGATTTGTGAGTTTTTATTATGTGAATTGACAGTTACTTTCCAACTCTGTCAAGACCCCTCATATTTTTTCAGCATCCTGCTGAAACATTCAGGTGTCATATTCAGATAAGATGCTATATCTTTTTTGTTCACCTTTTTTTCCAGCCCCGGATAGGTTTCCAGAAAATATTCATACCTCTGTACCGGATTACAGGTAAGAATCATTTTTCTGTATTCATATTCCCTCATAGATGCCACACTCTGCATCCGATTACAGACCAGAGCAATTTCTATATTCTCTATAGCCAGCTTTCGAAGAACATCCGCTGATATCCTTACAATTTCACAGTCCGTTATCAGCTCCACTGTCAGGAAAGAGGTTATCTGCTTGTCCAGATTCATAATCCCTACCAAAGCTTCCCCCGGAAAATGCGCAAAACAGTGAACCTGTTTTTTTCCATCCGATTTTTCATAATATGACTTTACAAGACCACCCTTTTTATACAAAAAAGAAATCGCATCTACCTTCTCATTCTCTTTCATCAGCAAAGTTTTTGCTTTCAACTTACAGATTTCCGAGTTCTCCGCCAACACCTCCAGCACAGCTTCCGATTTTATTCCTATCACATTATGAAAAAAATCTTTCAGTTTTTCCTCTTCATTTTCCCTTTTTCTTTCATCACTCATACTTTTTCCTTTTTACACGCCCAAAATCAACAGACAAAAACATATTATTTAAAGTTATCGTTTATCCTGTTCCTTTGCAAACAAGATTTTCTCTAATTATACTTTATTGTCTGACAAATAGCAATTTTCCAACTTGATTCAAATCAAGTAATCACAAATATTTTTCCCAAACATACCCTTCACAATTTTTACTGCTACACAAAAATAGCTATAAGACTTCATTTTTGAAATCCTATAGCTTTGCTATTGATAATATTACGTTGTATTTCTAATCATCAATTATTTTCCAGTAACCATTGGAACACGACTAATAAACCGAACAATACTTGTGTCTTTATTCTTTATCATATTCAAAAATAACCGAAATCCTACTCATTTCTAAAACATATTTCGATAAGTCAAAATTACAATTTTCACACTTTAATTGATATAATATTCAACAACTAAACAAGGAGGCCATTTAACCATGAATAATGTAAAAATTCTATGTATCGCAGGCAGTATCGTACTCGGTAGTATATTGCTATCCGGACAAGCTTTTGGCAAAGCCCCCTCAGATCTAATCACCCTTTCCGCCCCTAAGGAGCCTGAGGGGCAACATGTATCTTATGATATAGATGGTTCCGGCTCTTATTATGACAGTGAGTCAGATACAACTTACTATTTTGTCAAGGGGATTGTCACTTCTTATTCTAATCATACAAAAACCTTTTCACTGACTTCCGACGCCGGTGAAACTTATGAGTTACCGGCAGATACGGATATTAATATAACCGACTATCTCAACACAGAAGCACATATATGGTACTCAGAAGACTCTCAAAAAAACTTAAAATTACTTGTGTTCTCTCCTCAAATTTTTTGGGAACATATCAATGAGCTGGAATCAGATGAACAAATTCCGGATGGTGCCACAGAAATTGATGGGACTCTTTCAAAATATATCTCTTTCTGGTTAACAGAAGATAAAATAGATGTTACTCTCTTATTTGTTGAGGACAACGATGGAAACACTCATATATATGCAGAGGATAACACATGCAATAATTGTAATAGTTCTGTTTTTGGCAAAACAATCGGCGACTATATCAAGTTATATGAAGATATGCATTTAAATTCTCAAGTATATGATGATTTTAATGTTGCATATCTTATATCAGAAGCATCATCTTGACTTACCCAAATGTCTGGTTGAGAACCTGATGTTTTTACATCAAACATATCATATATTTTAAATGCCGCAGCCAATATTTTCAAAGGCTGCGGTATTTTTGACTTAATTTTTCTTTCAAACATGTTGCTTCTTCTTTTGACTGCTGCAAATATGTTTATGTCACAAATTCAAAATATCTTTTGCTTTTTCTCTGTCTCTGATAATCATCCCATGGGCAGCTAACTTATCCAATTGCTCATCAAAAGTCAATGGCTTTTTCAAATCCATAAAATCACTCCTTAACGTAAAAAAGCTGAGCACAAGTCTCAGCTTGGTCCCCAATGCCAAAAAGGCTTCGGGCAACTCTGTTACATATAGTATATTCAAAAAGCCACGAAATTGCAATAGTTTTTATTATTTTCATCATCAAAAAAGGGCGCTGCCCAACCAAGCGAATACGCAAAGTTAATACACTCCTCCACACCACAATCCCGACGCTCCTAAAAAGGAAGCGCAAGGGTGGAGTCCAGAGGAGGGACAGCGCTTTCTGTCCTTCCTCTGGGAACCTTCCGTCCTGGAAAGAGTTTATTTAAAATATTCCACACCAGACTCGAATATTTTAATATCCTGCTCTCCATAGATATTAATAGCAACTCCGTCCCCACGGCGTTCGCTATGTGCCATCTTACCAAGGATACGTCCATCCGGGCTGGTAATGCCCTCAATGTTCATATAAGAACCATTGACATTCCACTCCTCATCGACGCTGAGCTGTCCATCCGGAGTTACATACTGTGTTGCAACCTGTCCATTTGCAAACAGTTTTGCAAGCCATTCATCATTTGCAACAAAACGTCCTTCACCATGCGAAGCCGGGTTACAGTATACACCGCCAAGCTGTGCCTTCTGCAGCCAAGGAGATTTATTACTAACAACCTTAGTATAAACCATCTTGGAGATATGGCGTCCGATCGTATTAAATGTCAGTGTAGGAGAATCTGCTTTCTGTCCGCAAATCTCACCGTAAGGTACAAGACCAAGCTTGATCAGAGCCTGGAATCCGTTACAGATACCAAGTGCCAGACCGTCTCTTTCATTGATCAGCTTCATAACAGCTTCTTTGATCTTCGCATTCTGGAATGCAGTTGCAAAGAATTTCGCAGAACCATCCGGTTCGTCACCTGCGGAGAATCCGCCCGGGAACATGATGATCTGTGCCTGATCGATTGCTTTCTCAAAAAGCTCTACAGAATCATGGATATCTTCAGCAGTCAGGTTCTTGAATACTTTTACATCCACCTCTGCACCTGCACGCTCAAATGCACGTGTACTGTCATACTCGCAGTTTGTTCCAGGGAATACAGGAATAAACACACGAGGTTTTGCAACTTTGTTCTTGCATACATAAATGCTGTCTGCACGATAAAGCTTCTCATCTCTGTCAGCCGCCTCTTTGTCATTCTCAGAAGAAACTGTCTTAAATACTTTTTCCAGAGTACCTTTCCATGCGTTTTCAGCTTCGTCTACAGTGATCACTGTATTTCCATAGGAGAAGTTACCGTCAGCAGTTACTTCACCGATCACTGTATAAGTGATGGAAAGCTCACCAACTTTACCATCCGGAACTTCCAGGATAATATCGCCAAATCCAGGTGCAAAGAAATCTCTCGGATCAAGGTTATGCTCGATCTTCACGCCCATGCCATTACCAAATGCCATCTTTGCAACTGCTGCTGCAATACCATGGCGGTCAAGTGCATAAGCAGAAACAACTTTGCCGTCCTGCATATCTTTGTGAAGTTTTTCATACTGATCCATGATTCCTGCATAATCCGGCAGATCATACTGATCCTTCGGTGCACGAAGCCATACCAGTTTGTTTCCTGCTTTCTTTAATTCCGGTGTGATCACATCCTGGATTTTCGCAACGTCAACTGCGAAGGATACCAATGTCGGAGGTACATCAATATCATTAAATGTACCGGACATACTGTCCTTACCACCGATGGATGGAAGTCCGAATCCCATCTGTGCTGCATAAGCACCGAGAAGTGCAGCAAAAGGCTGGCTCCATCTCTTAGGATCTTCTGTCATACGGCGGAAGTATTCCTGGAATGTGAAACGGATTTTCTTATAGTCGCCGCCTGTAGCCACGATTCTTGCAACGGACTCTGTCACTGCATAAGCAGCTCCGTGGTATGGGCTCCAGGAAGATAAATAAGGATCAAAGCCATAGCTCATCATGGTTACAGTATCTGTTTTACCATTCTGTACCGGAACCTTGGCAACCATAGACTGAGTCTCTGTAAGCTGATATTTACCGCCGTATGGCATAAATACGCTGCCTGCTCCGATAGAACCGTCGAACATTTCCACAAGTCCTTTCTGAGAGCATACATTTAAGTCTGCCAGAGTTTCCATCCATTTAGCCTTTACATCAGCTACATCCGGACGCTCTTCAAAAAGGTTGCCTTCTTTGTTCGGGATTTCTACTTCTACAGTTGTTTCCTGATGTGCACCGTTGGTATCCAGGAATGCACGGGAAATATTTACGATTTCTTTGCCTCTCCATACAAGTACCAGACGAGGATCCTCTGTTACAACTGCAACAGGAATTGCCTCCAGGTTCTCTTCATTTGCATAGCCAAGGAAGGTATCTACATCTTTCGGGTCAACTACTACAGCCATACGTTCCTGAGATTCGGAAATTGCAATCTCAGTTCCGTCAAGACCTGCATATTTCTTCGGAACCTTGTCAAGGTCTACTCTAAGACCTGCTGCCAGCTCACCGATAGCAACGGAAACACCGCCTGCACCAAAGTCATTACATTTCTTGATAATATGGCTGACTTCTTCACGGCGGAACATACGCTGGATCTTACGCTCAGTAGGAGCATTACCTTTCTGCACCTCAGCGCCGCACACTTCGATAGAAGCCTCTGTATGAACCTTGGAAGAACCGGTAGCACCACCGATACCGTCACGTCCTGTACGTCCTCCAAGTAAGATAATGATATCTCCCGGATCAGAATTCTCACGGATTACTGCGCGTCTGGGAGCAGCACCCATAACAGCACCGATCTCCATACGTTTCGCTACATAGTTAGGATGGTAAACTTCTTTTACATAACCTGTTGCAAGACCGATCTGGTTTCCATAGGAGCTGTAGCCATGAGCTGCGCTTCTTACCAGTTTCTTCTGCGGAAGTTTACCTTTGAGAGTTTCTTTTACAGAAACCGTCGGATCTGCCGCACCTGTTACACGCATTGCCTGATATACATAGGTACGTCCTGAAAGCGGGTCACGGATTGCACCGCCAAGGCAGGTAGCTGCACCACCGAATGGCTCGATCTCAGTAGGATGGTTATGTGTCTCGTTCTTGAAGTTGATCAGCCATTCCTCTTCTTTACCGTCAACATCTACAGGAACTACAATACTGCAGGCATTGATCTCATCAGATTCTTCCTGGTCAGCAAGCTTTCCTTCTGCTTTCAGTTTCTTCATTGCCATCAGAGCCAGATCCATCAGGCAGACAAATTTGTCCTTGCGGCCTTTGTAAAGTTCTTCTCTGTCAGCAAGATATTTCTTGTAAGTATCTACGATCGGTGCCTTGTAATCACCTTCGTCAAATTTTACATCTGTCAGCTCTGTGGAGAAGGTTGTATGACGGCAATGATCTGACCAGTAGGTATCCAGTACACGAATCTCTGTCATAGACGGATCACGTTTCTCTTCTTCTTTGAAATAATGCTGGATATGCTGGAAATCCTTGAATGTCATTGCAAGATTTAAAGAATCATAAAGTTCCTTTAATTCTGCTTCCGGCATTTCCTTAAATCCGTCAAAAATCTTAACGTCTTCCGGTTCCGGGAAAACAGTTACCAGTGTTTCCGGTTTCTGCAGACCTGTCTCACGGGAATCTACAGGGTTGATGCAGTGATGCTTGATAGCATCAAATTCTTCATCTGTAATAGTTCCTTCAATTACATAAGTAGTTGCGGAACGAATAATAGGCTGTGCATTCTCATCCAGGAACTGTACACACTGAACAGCGGAATCAGCTCTCTGGTCAAACTGTCCCGGTAAAAATTCTACTGAGAAAATGCGGGAGCCTGCTGCTGCCTCAAAATTCTCCAGGTATAAATCATCTACAGGTGGCTCTGCAAAAACAGTTTTGCATGCTTTATCAAAAACTTCATCAGAAATATTCTCTACATCATAGCGGATCAGCACACGTACTGCTGTTACGGATTTAATTCCCAGATAGCTGCTGACCTCATGTTTTAATTCCTTTGCCTGTACAGCGAAGGCCGGTTTCTTTTCTACATAGACACGTCTTACGTTACTCATAGAAACTCCTTTCTTGTGTATGCATTGTTTTAAAAATGCTTTTAAAGCATCTTGCAGCCCGACTCCAGTGAGCCTGCTGCTTGAACTATTGCTTTCTTTATAGTATCATAGGAAATATCATTAGTAAAATTAATATATCTTATATTTTTTATTAGTTCTACTAATTAATCACTATCCGTGAAATGTTTTGGAATGAATATGCCAAAATCCAGAGACATACAAGCTAAAGCATATTTGAAAAATGTTCTAAAGTTCCATTGCTACAGACAATTTATATCACCGCTATTTTATGAAAGGATTTATTTCTATGGATATTAATCTGGAATTATACAAAGTATTCTACTATGTTGCCACCACCCTCAGCTTCTCTGAGGCTTCCCGACAGCTTTTTATCTCCCAGTCAGCAGTCAGCCAGTCCATCAAGACTCTGGAAAAAAAGCTGAATCATCCTCTTTTTATCCGAAGCACCAAGAAAGTATTGTTAACTCCTGAAGGAGAACTTCTGCTCCAGCATGTAAAACCTGCGCTCCAGCTTCTGGATGAGGGAGAATCTCTCCTGTCCGGAGACAATCTGCTGAAAGGCCAGCTGCGTATTGCTGCCAGCGATACGATCTGCCGGTATTTTCTCATTGATTATCTGCAGAAATTCCATCAGACCTATCCGGATGTCCGTATCAAAGTCACAAACAGTACCTCCATCGGCTGTGCAGAGCTTCTGGAAAAAGGCCAGGCAGATCTGATCGTATGCAACTGTCCTAATTCCAGACTTGGCAGTCATTTTCAGACACGTGTGCTAAAAGAATTCCACGATGTATTCGTTGCCAATACGGATTACTTTCCTGTACACACTGTTCAGACCGAACTGCAGGAGCTTCTGAACTATCCGATCCTGATGCTTTCCCCCAAAAGTACCACCAGCGAATATCTGCGCGAGGCATTTACAGCCCATAATCTCAAGCTTCTTCCTGAAGTAGAGTTAAACAGTAATGACCTGCTTCTGGACCTGGCAAGGATCGGACTGGGAATTGCCTGTGTTCCTGATTATATGTTAAAAGAAAATGATCAGCTGACACCGCTCATGTTAAAGGAACCTCTGCCCGGACGTCAGCTTGTACTTGCACAACATGACAGCTTGACAGTTTCACAGGCTGCAGAACGCTTTATTGAAATGTTTGCTTCCTTATAATAAAAGAAGCCCTCATTCAGTACTGAAACAACACTTTTCGTGGTCGTGTTCCTTACTGAATGAGAACTTCTTATTTTTTCTGTTCTGCTTTTCAATCTGAAGTCAGGCGGATATTCACAATCCGCCTCGCTATTTAGTCAATTTTCTTATTTCGGCATTACAGCCAGTGCATCAGTAATATACTGATTATCGATTGCTGCAAAGAATCCGCCGTCTGCCTTGGTTGCATAATCCATATCGATCGGCATTTTTCCAAGTACAGGAACCTTCAGCTCTGCTGCAATCTCATCAATATGGCTCTCACCGAAGACTTTGATCTCTTTTCCGCAGTCCGGACATTTCACATAGCTGTAGTTCTCTACAATTCCAAGTACCGGTATCTTCATCATCTCAGCCATATTAAAGGCTTTCTTAACAATCATCTTAACCAGATCCTGAGGTGAGGTTACGATCACGATTCCTTCGATCGGCAGAGACTGGAATGCTGTAAGCGGAACATCACCTGTTCCAGGAGGCATATCCACAAACAGATAGTCTACATCGCCCCAGATAACATCTGTCCAGAACTGTTTTACCATATTTGCAAGAACCGGACCTCTCCAGATTACAGGAGTATCCTCTGTAGGAAGCAGAAGGTTGATGGACATTACCTTGATCCCGTTTTTTGTGATCATCGGGTAGATACCTTCATCATTTGCCATTGCTGCACCCTTTAATCCATACATTTTCGGAATGGACGGTCCTGTAATATCCGCATCCAGGATACCAACTTTGTATCCCTGTGCTGCCATCATGTTTGCCAGAGAACCTGTTACGAAGGATTTACCAACGCCACCCTTTCCGCTGACAACCCCGATCACATGTTTTACATTAGACTGAGCATTCATTTCTGCCTGAAAGCTCTGCTGTTTCTTGCTGCTGGAACAACCTTCGCAGCTTGCTTTGTCGCATGAAGTGTTGTTACATTCTTTTGCCATAATTAATCTTCTCCTTTATATTCATCCATATTATTTTACAAATCTGTCAATTGCTACCTCAAGTTCTTTGATTGCATCTTTGTCACCATGTTCCACTGCATCTACGATACAATGCTCAATATGATCCTGCAGAATAATCTTGCCAGTATTATTGATAGCAGATTTCACTGCTGAAAGCTGTATCAGAACTTCCGCACAGTCTCTTCCGTCCTCTATCATACGTTTGATAGATTCCATATGTCCGATTGCTCTGGACATACGGTTCAGCACTGCCTTTGTATGCGCATGACTGTGATGATGCCCATGCTCCCCGTGAGAATGTTCAACTACCGTCCCATCCTCCAGTACATGCGTATGTGTCTTTTGTTCCTCGGCCATAACATTCCCCTTTCTCTTTCAGAATATCCGATTTTTTACTGCTTATCTGTCTTTATATCTTCACACACCGTCTGTGGCTTTCCTGCTTACAGCACTTCCGTACAGCGTAAATGATATTATACCACATTTGTCAAATTTCTGTAAAGGAGCAACGCTGTTTTATTTGTGAAGTTGTAATATCAAAAATAATGGTTCCATCCTCCAGAACAGTTTTTTCATAGGAAACTTCTTTTCCTTTGAATTTATTCCTGATATATTCTTCCGGATCCTCAAGTTCCAGTTCTTCCACAAAAACATCTCTCATCTGATTCCGCGGACATTTATTAAAAATTTCCCAGATCAGTTCATATTCTTTCATCTCTTATGGCCTCCCCTGCGGTTCATTTCTGGTAATATTATAATTTTTTTCTCCTTTTTTGTCAAAAATAATTGCACTGAGACAGATTATATCGTATCATAGATATAATTATCAATAGCACATCAGTTGCTTTATCATACTATAATTAATTACATAGAAGGAGAGAAATCTAATGAAACTTTTAAAAGACCGTATTCTTAAGGATGGAATCGTAAAACCGGGAAATATTTTAAAAGTAGACAGTTTCTTAAACCATCAGATGGATATCACTCTCATCAATGAAATCGGCAAGGAATTCAAGCGTCGTTTTTCTGACTGTCCCATCACCAAGATTCTTACCATCGAAGCTTCCGGTATCGGTATTGCCTGTATCGCAGCACAGTACTTTAATGTACCTGTGATTTTTGCAAAAAAAGCGCAGAGCGTAAATCTGGATGGCGAAATGTATACTACAAAGGTAGAATCCTTTACCCATAAAAAAGTATATGATGTGATTCTTTCCAAGAAATTTCTGGGACCTGAGGATCATGTGCTCCTGATCGATGATTTTCTTGCCAATGGCTGTGCACTTCTGGGCCTGATCGACATTGTAAAGAAATCCGGAGCAACTCTTGAGGGTGCAGGAATCGTTATTGAGAAAGGCTTCCAGCATGGCGGTCAGGAGATCCGTGATATGGGTATCCGCCTGGAATCTCTGGCAATCGTAGATTCCATGACTGATGACTCCCTTACCTTCCGTGAATAATCCATTTTTCTGTTTACAACACCATCAAGAATATCAGAACCCCGTCAGCAGGTTGCTTTGTAACCTGCGACGGGGTTCTTAATATTGTCAAGCGGATATTCTAAATCCGGTTATATTGTTTTGTCTGTTGCAGCCGGAGTCCCACTTGCTGTGGGTGTCACAGTTGCCTTCGGAGTTATCGTTGCCTCCGGATCGGAAGTTACTTCCGGGGTCAGTGTTGGTTCGGGGGTAGCAGTCGGTTCCGGGGTAGCAGTCGGTGTTGGATCCGGCTTGATTTCTTCCTCATCATAGGTTCCGTTATCAACCAAAATCTGATAATTATCCTTATCGATCAGCTGCGCCCCACAGGTAAAGGTTCCCACAATCTTGGTACCATTATCATACTGGGAATAATCCTTCACATCTACTTTCTCTCCTGCAAGATAGTCAAGAGCCATCTTTGCTCCACCCTGCGCCAGCTCTTTTCTATCCAAATATGTTGTCAGTGTGATCTTACCCTCTGCCACATCCTTTACAGCCTGCATCTCACTTCCATATCCTGTGATCACAGGCCATTCTTCACTGTCTGACAGGATTCCACGTTCTTCCAGAAGCTCCTGCACTCCAATTGCAAATTCATCTGACGCTGTGATAATAATATTCGGTGTTTTTTCTTCCTGGTAAAACTCATCCAATATGGATTTCATCTTCGCCTGTGCAGCGTCCTGGTCCCAGCGAAGGATTCCGGTAGAATCAAAGGTCATATTTCCGGATTTGCATACCAGAGTTCCGTCATCCAGATATTCCTGAAGCTTTTCCAGAACACCATTACAGAAGAAAAGTGCCCCATTGTCATCTGTAGATCCCATCAGGAACTCAATGGTATAGGATTGTTTTTCTTCCTGTGCCTTATCCAGATCCATGTTCTTAATAATCTGACCGGCAACCTCTTTTCCGATCGCTCGGGTATCATCGCAGGCATAATAATTCACTGCTGCCGTATTTCGGATCAGCGTGTCATAAGAAATCACAGGAATACTTTTCTCCTTGGCAGTCTCCAGAATATCTGTCAATGCATAGGGATCCACCGGATCAATGATCAATGCAGATACTTCCTGATCAATGAATTCCTGAATCTGTGAAATCTGCTGAGTGGAATCTCCCTCTGCATTTTTCACTTCTGCCTCATAGCCACCCTCTGCGATCGCCTTAGACATTTCTGTCTCATCCACAGCTGCATTATCATTCTTTTCCGGAAGAAGGATTCCTATTTTCCCTGCCGGTGCTGCTGCCTGGGCATCCTCGCTGTTATCCTCTGCCTGCGGTGCTTCCGACTGATCCTCTGCGCTGTCTTTGGAATCGCTGTCTTTCTCATCACTGTTTTGGGCAGTATCTTTCTGCTCTGCCTCTGTAGGCTCTGCAGTCTCTACTTTTTCTCCCTCTTCCGTTCTCGCACCGGTGCCCTCTTCTTCTACCTGCGCACTCTCGCTTGCTGCCTCTTTGGCCTCATTGCTTCCGCAGGCAGAGAGGAGCATGGAAGAAACCATCACTCCCACCAGAATTCCCACTGCTCTTTTTTTCATAGCCGATCCTCCCAGTCTTATTTTTCAATTCCCTTATAGTCTCTGGCAATACTTTTCAGATAATCTCGATAAGCAATAGCCACCTTCTTTGGCTTCACAATATGTACAGTTCTTCCCATAGAAGTCAGCCAGCCATAAAATTTTTCGTCAGGCTCTGTCTGTACAACAACAAGGAAATTATCACTTCCCTTGGCTTTACAGGAAATATCTTTTCCAAAAGTATCAAAAATCTTTTCTTTTACAGAATTTCTGCAGAGAAGCTTCAACTCCTTTTCCCCTTTTACAGGGATTTCAGGAGCTACAGTCTTTACCACTTCTGTCTTCACTGTTTCTGTAGCTTCTGTTTTCTTTTCCTCCTGTACAGACTTCCCTTGCTGTATCTCAGGATCTGCAGACCGCTCCAGATAGTAACCTCCCTCACGGCCTCTCTTATACTGTATCTCCATACCAAATTCCCGGAGAGTTTCCATATCATCATAAATACTTTTTCTCTCAGCACGGATTCCTTGCTCTTCAAGAGTTGACAGGATTTCCTGCATAGTAATAGGCTTTCCTCCTGCACTTTCGTTCAGCATCTTTTCCAGATATAAAATCTTACTCTTTTGATTACATGATTTCGCCATATTATCCCCTTACAAATCTGTGGTATACATACTCATTTGCTTCTTTTTCCTGACTGTCATCCAGCGGTGCAAGTTCTATCTTTTTCCCATACTTCTGTTCCAGCGCATGGCTGATCAGCCAGTCTGCAAGCTGTGGATTCTTGGGCAGAAGAGGTCCGTGAAGATAAGTTCCGATCACATTTTTATATACAACGCCCTCATATCCTGATTTTCCGTCATTTCCTGCACCATATAAAACCTTTCCCAAGGGCTTATTCTCTTTAATAAAGGTTCTTCCTCCATGATTCTCAAAACCTACAATAGGCATATCAAACAGATCGCTTTGCAGTACGATATTATCAATCAGACGTCCTTCTCCCTGCTCTGTGTACAGATCTACCAATTCCAGTCCCTTCATGGTTCCCTGCTCTGTTTTGTAATAATTTCCCAGAAGTTGATAACCACCACAAATTGCGATCACAACTCCATAATTCTCTACATAGGCTTTAAAATCCTTCTGAATTTCCTTAAGCTTTTCGCATACCAGCATCTGCTCACGGTCGGAACCTCCGCCCAGCAGCACAATGTCCAGCTTTGAAAAATCAATTTCATCCTCCAATTCAAAGGGAATGGTCTCAGCCTCAATTCCACGCCACTGACATCGCTTCATCAGACACTGGATATTTCCTCTGTCCCCGTACAGATTCAGAAGATCCGGATATAAATGCCCTATTGTAATTTTCATGATTTCTCACCCTCCAGCTTCTTCAGAATATTCCTGGTACTGAACAATGCGGTATAATTTACCAGCACATACAGATTTCCTACTCCATCTTTTACACGGTCACGGATTGCCTTCTCCACATCTCCCTCCAGAATAGAAGGGATATCCACATATTTCAGACGGAGACGCATATCCTGACAACGGATACCACTGACTGTAATTGATCGGATGCTCTCCTCACCCAGAAGATCAAAATCCACATCCCACAGCCAGGAAATATCTGTCCCGTCCTGGGCATTATCATTAATGGCAATTATGATGTCCTTAGGTGATTTGTCCTGCATCACAGCAGAAATATTCTGGTTAAATCCTGCCGGATTTTTTGCCAGATTCAGGGTAACTCCGGTTCCCATGATTCGGAATTGCTCCATTCTGCCGTTTTCAGGATTGAATTTCTGAAGCATATCCTGGAAATGATCTCCCGCAAATCCTGCTGTACGTACTGCGGCATAAGCAGCCAGAATATTATATACATTATAAAAGCCCTTATAATTGGCAACTATATGCTTATCCTCCACCCGGAAACTTAACTGATCTCCCACCTTTACATCCTCAGCATCAAAGTTAAGCTCAGGTCTTGCAAAACCACATTTCGGACAGTGATAGTCCCCTAACTGGCTGTAATGATAGAAACCATACTCCAGTTTCTCTCCACAGCGTTTACAGAAACGTCCCTCTCGTATCTCATTAGCTGCAGACTGTATCACAGGTTTGCTGATTCCATAAGTAACATAGGGGTTTCCGGCATCCATAGCCAGGTAGGCTGACAGGGCATCATCACCATTGACAATGATCTTCATGTCCGGAATCTTCTGCATCATTTCCTCCAGGATCTTCATTGTAATATCAATCTCACCGTAACGATCCAGCTGATCCCGGAACAGATTTGTCAAAAGCATATAATCCGGTTTGATCCGTGGAAAAATATGTCTGGTTGATGCTTCATCTGACTCAATGCATGCGTAATCTGCATCAATCTTTCCATTCCATTTCGCAGCAAGTACAAAAGCTGCCACTACTCCATTTAACATATTCGAACCTGTATGGTTACAGATTACCTTCTGCCCTTCAGCCTCCAGAGCTGCACAGAGCATATTATTGGTTGTGGTTTTTCCATTGGTTCCACAGGTTGCAAAAATGCCCTTGCGCACCTGAGAGGAAAGCTGTTCCAGAATATCCGGGCAGATACCCAGCGCGATCTTACCAGCCCAGGTCACCCCCTGCCTTCCCATTTTCTTGCAGATGTATCCTGCCAGTTTTGCTGCAGTCACAGCAATCATCACTCTAATTTTCATGTTTATCTATATCCTTTTTATCCAAATTCAGATCTCTGTCCTGAAGATAATCGGAACATATGCCGGAAGCACCTTTCTGCATATATTCTTTTGCTTCCTTCAGATCATTTACAGTATAAATATAAAGCTTTATTCCCTTTTTGTCAAAAATATCCTGCACATCTTCACTCCAATATTTGTAATATACGGTAGCTGCAGGAATCCCTTTTTCCTTGCAAAAAGCAGCAATTTCCTTCAGGTCCTTTACAGAATATTCCTGCCACAGAGAATAGATATAAGTTGGGAAATTATAAAGCAGTGCAGTTCCTGCAAACATGGACTGGGTATAAATCTCAGGTATGATCTGATCCAACACTTCCTCTGCTCCCGCAGCCTCCGCGATCTCCAGATAGTCTGCATAATCCTCCACTGTGGTCTGATAGCTTCTCACTGAATACTGTTTGGAATCCAGCATCACAAATGCGTCCGGATAGTTTTTCAGCAGCTTCAGAAAATCTGCCAGGGTCATAGGTGTATATTTTCCATAGATAGGACTGGAAAGAAATTCTGCTTCAGAAAGAACTTTTGCCTTATCCCCTTCCCACTGTCCCATAGACTGTGTCCAACTATGGCGGCATACCCAGACGCCATCAGAAGTCTTTGTCAGGTCTACCTCAAACAGTCTGCATCCCATCTGATAACTGGCCAGAAAACTTTCCTTTGAGTTCAGATAGGTCTTATCTCCGATTCCTCCCAGTGCATGTGCCACAGTTTTATAATTCTCCCAGGAAAAAGCCGGTGTAGTTACAGAAGCAGGAAATACCTCCTGCCCCCACAAAAAAGCTGCAATCCCCATCATTTCCAAAAAAAGAAGCAGCATTCGGCCAAATATTCCTGCTTTACTTTTCTTCTTATCTTGTTTCAATTATGTTCTCCTGATCACAGGTTCCTATGCATTTTCCCCTGCGATCTTCACTTATGTATTTTATAAAGATTTGCTAAATAGTATAAATCATTGTTCTCTACGATTTTACGCTATCCTCATCTAATAATCAAGGAGAAAATTATTCCTACAAATTTTTATGTTATAGGCATATTACAGAGTAATTTCCTATAACATAAAAAAGCTGTATATACATGGCTTACGCCACATATATACAGCTCTGTTTTTGGAAATTTAAGCAATTATACTAACTCGATGAGTACTTCCATTGCTGCATCACCTTTACGTGGTCCGATCTTTACGATTCTTGTGTAACCACCGTTACGGTCAGCATATTTTGGAGCGATCTCTTCGAACATTTTAGCAACCATATCTACGTCTTTTGTGTTTTTCTTTCTTCCAGCGCCCTTTGCAGGTACTTCTTTAACTGGATAGAAAACTTTCATCATCTGACGACGAGCATGAAGTCTGGAAGGAGCATCTTTCTTGATCTCTTTCTGAACTTCATCGTATACAGTTTTCTTCTTTCCGTCAACAACTTCTTTCACTCTCTTGCCTTCAGCATCTTTACGTGCAACTTTAGCAGTTACAGTAACAGTTTCGAAGTTATCTTTTTCGCGAACAGCCATAGCTACCAGGCCCTCTGCGATTTTACGGATTTCTTTTGCTTTAGCTTCTGTGGTAACGATTTTTCCATGATATAAAAGGCTTGTTACCTGGCTTCTCAGTAATGCTTTTCTCTGATCAGAAGTTCTGCTTAATTTTCTATATTTTGCCATTTGATTTTCCTCCATCTGTGGGACAGCCGGACACGCTTGTTCGGTCTTACTGTCCGGCTGCTTAGGCATTCCCACCGTATAATCTCTTCGTTAGGGGAGTTCTTACTCTTCTGTTGGCTGAAGCTGTAATCCCAGCTCTTTCAGTTTTGCAAGAACCTCTTCTAATGACTTGCGACCCAGGTTACGAACCTTCATCATATCATCAGAAGTCTTGTTACATAATTCTTCAACTGTATTAATTCCGGCTCTCTTCAAGCAGTTATAGGAACGAACGGATAACTCAAGTTCATCAATGCTCATTTCCAGAACTTTTTCTTTCTCATTGTCTTCTTTTTCGATCATAACCTCAGCGGTCTTTGCATTCTCGGAAAGATCAATGAAAAGGCTTAAGTGCTCGCTTAATACTTTTGCTGCAAGGCTTACTGCCTCATCCGGATCCAGTGTACCATTTGTATACACATCCAGTGTCAGCTTATCATAATCAGTTACCTGACCAACACGGGTATTCTCTACACTCATATTTACTCTGTCAACCGGTGTATAAATGGAATCCACTGCAAGTACACCAATCGGCATATCATCAGATTTACCCTTTTCAGCACTGATATATCCACGACCCTTTGTAATAGTAAGCTCCATAGCCAGTCTGCAGTCTTTACCACCATTTAAGGTAGCGATCACCTGATCCGGATTCATGATCTCGATATCCTGGTCAGCCTGAATTTCTGCTGCAGTTACCACACCGGAACCTTCACACTCAATGTATGCTGTTTTCGGCTCATTATCTGTACTGTGGTTCTTGATTGCAAGGCTCTTCAGATTCATGATGATTTCGCTTACGTCCTCTTTTACGCCCGGAATAGAGCTAAATTCGTGAAGCACACCATCAATTTTGACCTGGCTTACTGCTGCACCCGGCAGGGAAGACAGCATAATTCTTCTTAAAGAATTTCCCAATGTAAGTCCATATCCTCTTTCCAGAGGCTCAACTACAAATCTGCCAAATCTCTTATCTTCGGATAATTCAGTAATCTCGATTTTTGGTTTATTAAAATCAAACACTATAGGGTTCCCTCCTTCTGGGTTAATGAAAGTTTGAGGGTATTAATTATAATCCTATGGATTATTTGGAGTACAACTCGACGATAAGCATCTCGTTAACCGGAACATCGATAGCAGCTCTGTTTGGAAGCTCTTTTACAGTTCCTTTCAGGTTTTCCTGATCTACATCGATCCATTCTGGAACAAGACGTCCACCTGTTACTTCGAGAACAGCTTTGTATCTCTCAGAACCTTTGGATTTTTCTCTGATCTCGATCTGATCACCAGCTTTTACAAGGTAGGAAGGAATGTTTACACATTTTCCGTTTACAAGTACATGCTTGTGGTCAACGATCTGACGAGCTTCTCTTCTTGTTCTTGCAAATCCCATACGGAATACTACATTGTCAAGTCTGCTCTCCAGCATGATCATCAGGTTTTCACCAGTCTGTCCAGGCATTCTATCAGCTTTGTCATAGTAGTTGTGGAAAGGTTTTTCCAGAACTCCGTAGATGAATTTTGCTTTCTGTTTTTCTCTTAACTGTAAACCATACTCAGACACTTTACGATTTGCACGTTTTAACTGTCTTGTGGATTTTTTGTCAATTCCTAAATAAATCGGATCCAGGCCAAGGGATCTGCATCTTTTCAGAACAGGCACTCTATTTACTGCCATTTCTCAAATACCTCCTAATATTCTAAATCAATCAGACTCTTCTGCGTTTTGGTGGGCGGCAACCATTGTGTGGTACCGGAGTTACGTCACGGATGCTTGTTACTTCCAGTCCGCATGCCTGAAGGGCACGGATTGCTGCTTCACGTCCAGAACCTGGTCCTTTTACCATAACGTCTACAGTTTTTAAACCATGAATAAGAGCAGCCTTTGTTGCAGTCTCAGCTGCCATCTGTGCTGCATAAGGAGTAGATTTCCTTGAACCTCTAAATCCAAGACCACCGGCACTTGCCCATGAAAGAGCATTTCCTTCATTATCAGTCAGGGTAACAATTGTATTGTTGAAAGAAGACTGAATATGTGCCTGTCCGTGTTCAACGTTTTTCTTGACACGACGTTTTGTTGTCGCTTTTTTTGTCACTTTAGCCATTTTAAAACTAACCTACACTTTCCTGATTATCAAATATATTTGTTACAAAGAATTATTTCTTCTTGTTAGCTACTGTTCTCTTAGGACCTTTACGTGTTCTAGCGTTGGTCTTAGTCTTCTGACCACGAACCGGAAGTCCTTTACGATGACGGATACCTCTGTAGCATCCGATTTCCTGCAGTCTCTTAATGTTGAGGGCGATTTCACGACGAAGGTCACCTTCTACTGTCATTGTTTCATCAATTACTGCGCTCAGTCTCTTTACTTCGTCATCAGTCAGATCTCTGACACGTGTGTCAGGATTAACCTCAGCCTTTGCAAGAATTTTGTCAGCGCTTGGTCTACCAATACCATAAATATAGGTAAGACCGATTTCAATACGTTTTTCTCTTGGTAAGTCTACACCAGCTATACGAGCCATGTACTGTTTCCTCCATTTTCTTACTTGAAAGCTTCCATAGTGCCTGTACACCACTTACTGATCCATTTGATCCGCAAGGTGAAATGGGGTGCATCTGTCACTTGCTTTCATTATTTCTTAGTTCCTAATTGGGGTGCCTCGGTAAAACACCCAGCTGCAATTGGCGAATAGCAGCCTTTCCGAATGTTGCGGCCAACGGGCCAACGTTGCCTCTCGGTATTAGGCAATACATGCTAAAACTATTTAAACAGTCTGAACAACCCTTCCGGGTGTCTCACACTGCAGCCGCACGTTTCACAAACCTGAATCAGTGAATCAACCCTGACGCTGTTTGTGTTTTGGATTCTCACAGATAATTCTGATGGATCCTTTTCTCTTGATGATCTTGCATTTCTCGCAGATCGGCTTTACAGATGATCTTACTTTCACTGGAAATCCTCCTTCCGTAAATTCATTAAAATCTGCAGTTTTGAGCACGCAAAAAGACATACTATCTGCGCGTTCGGCTTATATAGTATCACAACAAAAAATAAAATGCAAGCACTTTTTTGAATAAAATCGCATTTTTCTACGTATTTCCTTTACAGCACAAAAAAGAGAACCAGATTTTCTCCAGCTCTCTTTCTCATCACTGCACCAAATGCAGTCAATATTTCTTATTTATCTCTCCAGATAATTCTGCCCTTGGATAGATCATACGGAGACAGTTCAATTGTAACTTTATCTCCGGGAAGAATACGGATGAAATTCATACGTAACTTTCCACTGATATGTGCAAGCACCACATGTTTGTTCTCCAGTTCCACTTTAAACATCGCATTAGGCAGCTTTTCCAGAACAGTGCCTTCCACTTCAATTACATCTGCTTTTGACATTTTAAACCTCCTGTATGTCGTCCAATTATTTCGTAAGAGTCAGAATCTCCGGATCTCCGTCTGTAATAAGAATCGTATTCTCATAGTGAGCAGAAAGAGAACCATCCATAGTTACAACTGTCCACTCATCATCCAGCCATGCCACATCTGCTCGTCCCAGATTGATCATAGGCTCTACAGCAAGTGTCATACCCGGCATCAGACGGACTCCTCTTCTCTTCTGCGGAAAATTAGGGATCTGCGGATCCTCATGAAGGTGAGTGCCGATTCCATGTCCAACCAGGTCACGGACAATTCCGTAATGATATTTGGCAGCATGAGCACCAATCGCTTTGGAAATATCATTCAGATGATTTCCTGCACGTGCGGCCTTAAGTCCTTCAAAGAAACACTCTCTGGTCACATCCATCAGCTTACGTGCCTCCGGTGAAACCTCACCGACAGCATAAGTTCTCGCTGCATCAGAATGATACCCCTTATAAATAAGACCGGCATCAATCTTTACAAGATCTCCCTCCTGAATGATCTTCTCTTCAGACGGGATCCCATGAACTACCTCATCATTCAGGCTGATACAGAATGATCCGGGAAATCCTCCGTAGTTCAGGAAATTCGGGATACAGCCCATATCACGTATCATCTGTTCTCCGATACGGTCAATCTCCTTGGTGCTCACTCCCGGTTTAATGTACGGGATCAGTCCATCATGCACTTTCTCAAGCAGATGTCCTGCCTCTCTCATAAGTTCAATTTCATGTTCTGTCTTGATAGAAACCGACATTTTACCTCCAGATGGTGTTTGAAAACACCCGATTACTCTCCCAGGATGGCAACAATATCTGCAAATACCTCTTCCAGATCCTTTGTGCCATCTACTGATTTTAAAATTCCCTCTTTAGTATAATAATCGATCAGCGGCTGTGTCTGCTCATGATATACATTCAGACGTTTCTGAACTGTTTCAGGCTGGTCATCATCACGAAGCACCAGTTTCTCTCCACAGGTATCACAAACACCCTCAACCTTCGGTGCTGCATGCACTACGTGATAAGTAGCACCACATTTCAGGCAGGCACGTCTTCCGGACATACGGTTTACAATATTGGAATCCGGAACATCCACATCGATTGCATAGTCAACTTTACTTCCCAGTTTGTTCAGAGCTTCTGTTAAACACTCTGCCTGAGGAATTGTTCTTGGAAAACCATCCAGTACATAGCCATTTACTGCATCCGGCTGCTGTATTCTGTCCACAACCAGGTCGCAGGTCAGTTCATCAGGTACAAGAAGTCCCTGATCCATATAAGTTTTTGCTTTTTTACCAAGCTCTGTTCCATTTTTAATGTTTGCGCGGAAAATATCTCCGGTAGAAATGTGCGGAATCTGATATTTCGCAGCAATTTTCTTCGCCTGAGTTCCTTTTCCTGCTCCCGGTGCACCCAACATAATGATTTTCATAAGATAATACCCTCCGTTTTCTTTTTTAGCAAATCAAGGCTGTGATGCAATGCACCACAACCTCTCATTTTTAATTGTTCAGGAAGCCTTTGTAATTACGCACGAGAAGCTGAGATTCAATCTGTTTCACTGTCTCAAGGATAACTCCTACGATAATGATGATAGATGTACCACCAAAGGAAACATTTGCCCCAAATACACCATTAAAGATAAATGGGATTACGCACACAATAATAAGACCTACTGCACCTATAAATATAATATAATTTAAGATATTAGTCAAATAATCTGACGTAGGTTTTCCAGGACGGATGCCCGGGATAAAACCACCCTGCTTTTTGATATTGTCTGCTACCTCCAGCGGATTGAATGTGATGGAAGTATAGAAATATGCAAAGAAAACGCAAAGCACGATGTAAAGAACCAGTCCCCAACTATACTGAAGCTGAGAAGGATTACACCAGTTATTAGAAGAAAGACCTCTCAGGATCTCACTTCCGATTCCTGTTCCGTTGCCTTTACCGGTCAGCTGTGCAATAACAGTTGGGAAAGACATCAGGGATGATGCAAAAATGACAGGAATAACACCTGCAGTATTTACCTTCAGAGGGATATTGGTGGACTGACCGCCCATCATTTTTCTTCCCACCATTTTCTTGGAATACTGTACAGGGATTCTTCTCTCTGCACCATTCAGGATAAGTACAAGAACCACTACCACAAGAATGATCGCTGCAATAATAATACCTGCAAGAGTACCTTTTGCAATGGTCTTTCCTTTAATAAAGTTCTCATATAACAAAGCTAAGTCGCTTGGCACTCTGGAGATGATATTAATAGTAAGTACGATGGAAATACCATTTCCAACACCTTTTTCTGTAATACGCTCACCCAGCCACATCAGCATAGCTGAACCGGCTGTAAGGCAGGCTACTACTACCACACCTTTGAAGAAATTCATGTTCGGGATCATGCCCTGGCGACCAAAACCGATTGCCATCGCAACAGATTCAAACAATGCAAGACCGACTGTCACATAACGTGTGATCGCGGTCATCTTTTTTCTTCCCTCTTCACCATCACGCTGCATTTCTTCCAGTGACGGAATGGCAATGGTAAGAAGCTGAATGATAATGGAAGATGTAATGTATGGTGTGATGTTCAATGCGAAAATTGACATTCGCTCAAATGAGCCACCGGTAAATGCATCAAAGAAGTTAAATGCATCTCCGGTATTGCTGCTGAACCACTGTTTGAAGAAATCACTGTCAACACCCGGAACCGGGATCTGGCAGCCGATACGGATGATAAATATCATCCATATCAGATACAGCAGTTTACGTCTCATTTCTTTCACTCTAAAAACATTTTTAAGAGTTTCAAACATTAGATCACCTCTACTGTACCACCAGCAGCTTCAATTTTTGATTTTGCAGTCTCGCTGACAGCGTTAACCTTGACATTAAGTTTCTTTGTCAGCTCACCGTTTCCAAGAATTTTAACGCCATCTGCGATCTTGGAGATTGCACCGCTTGCAAGTAAGCTTTCTACTGTAACTTCTGCACCATCTTCAAAACGGTTCAGTACGTCAACGTTGATTGCAATGATCTCTTTTGTATTTCTGTTTTTGAATCCTCTCTTAGGCAGACGTCTGTATAAAGGCATCTGTCCACCTTCGAATCCCGGTTTCTTGTGACCGGAACGAGCTAACTGTCCTTTGTGTCCTTTACCGGCTGTCTTGCCGTTTCCAGAACCATGTCCACGGCCTCTTCTGAAGTTATCGCTGTGCTTAGAACCTTCTGCTGGTCTTAAGTTTGATAATTCCATGTTGGCACCTCCTTTTATAATTTCAAATCGTTGAGTTTAGATTTTCTTCATTCAGGGAGAAGAAGCAATTAAGCCTCTTCAACCTTTACCAGGTGCTGTACCTGCTGAATCATTCCTCTGGTTGCAGCATTGTCTGGCATTTCAACTGTTTTGTGCATTTTTGTAAGACCCATAGCTACAACAGTTTTTTTATGCTTCGGAACTGCACCAATAGGAGATTTTACTAATGTAACTTTTAATGTATCTGCCATTTTTGTATTCCTCCTTAAGCCAGAATCTCATCAACAGATTTTCCACGAAGTTTAGCAACTTCTTCTGGAGTTTTTAACTGTCTTAAGCCTTCGATTGTTGCAAGAACAACGTTCTGTTTGTTTCTAGATCCCATACATTTTGTACGGATGTTTTTGATACCAGCTAACTCGATTACCGCACGGGCAGGACCGCCGGCGATAACTCCAGTACCTTCCGGAGCTCTCTTCAGAAGCATTTCAGCGCTTCCGTATTTTCCAACGAAGTCATGTGTAATAGAGTTGTTTTCGTCTCTTGCTACTGTTACTAATTTTTTCATAGCATCCTCTTTTCCTTTGCGGATTGCTTCAGGAATTTCGGCTGCTTTACCTAAACCTGCACCAACGTGTCCGTTGCCGTCACCTACAACAACTAAAGCTGTGAAACGGAAGTTACGACCACCTTTAACAACCTTGGTAACACGCTTGATTGATACTACTTTATCTTCTAATTCTAACTGACTAGCATCAATAAGATTACGTTTCATGTGTTTCGCTCCTCCTTATTAGAATTTCAGCCCAGCTTCTCTTGCTGCGTCTGCCAGTGCTTTAACTTTACCGTGGTAGATGTAGCCTCCTCTGTCGAAAACAACGCTTTCGATACCAGCTTCAACAGCTTTCTTACCAATAACGGTTCCTAAATGTGCAGCAGCTGCTACATCATCAGTATTCTCTAACTCAGCTCTTACTTCTTTCTGAAGAGTAGAAGCAGATACTAAAGTTTTTCCTACAGTGTCATCAATGATCTGAGCATACATATGCTTGTTGGAACGAAATACTGCTAAACGAGGTGTTGTTGCAGTTCCGTTTAAATGATGACGTAATCTTCTATGCTTATTCTCACGAATTTTCGCTCTAGATGCTTTATTTACCATTTTCTCACCCTCCTGAATTATTTCTTACCAGTCTTACCAACTTTACGTCTGATAACTTCATCAGCATACTTGATACCTTTGCCCTTATATGGCTCAGGTCTTCTCTTGTCTCTGATTTCAGCTGCAAACTGGCCGACTTTTTCTTTACTGATACCGGATACGATAATCTTGTTACCATCAACTTTGGTTTCGATTCCGTCTGGATCTTCCATTTCTACCGGATGAGAATATCCAAGGCTAAGCACAAGCTTTTTGCCCTGTTTTGCTGCTTTATAACCTACACCGTTAACTTCAAGCTCTTTTGTATAGCCTTCGCTTACACCAACAACCATGTTGTGGATCAAGCTTCTTGTTAAACCGTGAAGAGATTTCATTTTCTTTAAGTCGTTTGGTCTGGATACTACTACATGACCATCTTCAACTTTGATTTCCATTTCTGTAGGAAGTGCTCTTTCGAGTGTTCCTTTTGGTCCTTTTACAGTTACTACGTTGCCTTCAGCGACTTTTACTTCTACGCCTGCAGGAATAGCAACCGGAAGTCTACCAATTCGTGACATATGTTTGTCCTCCTTACTTAGATTATCGGAGAGGATGTTTCATCCTCTCTGTTTTCAGTTTGTTCTCTATAAAAAATCTTGGTTCAAATTACCAAACGAATGCTAATACTTCGCCGCCAACCTGAAGTTTGCGAGCTTCTTTGTCAGTAATAACACCTTTGTTTGTAGAAAGGATTGCGATTCCAAGTCCACCAAGAACTTTTGGAAGCTGATCCTTGCCTGCGTAGATACGAAGACCAGGTTTGGAGATTCTCTTTAAACCAGTGATGATTTTTTCGTTTTTGTCTTCACCATATTTCAGTGTGATATGAAGAGTTTTAACAACTCCGTCTTCAACTAAATCATATTTTGCAATATATCCTTCATCAACAAGGATGTTAGCAATTGCAATTTTCATTTTGGATGCCGGAACATCTACTGTGTCGTGTTTTGCAGTATTTGCGTTACGGATTCTTGTAAGCATATCTGCGATTGGATCGCTCATTGTCATGTTAGTTTCCTCCTATAATTCAGACTTTACATGTGCATGTATATTTATTGTTTACATTGTTACCTGTTTTATTATAAATCTCGCTTGGACACATGACCGGACTGATAAATCAGCCGATCGTTTATTAATATTGAAATCCGGTTCCTACCAGGAAGCCTTCTTAACGCCCGGGATCTGTCCCTTGTAAGCTAATTCACGGAAGCAGATTCTGCAGATTCCGTATTTTCTTAAAACAGAATGTGGACGTCCACAAATGTTGCAGCGTGTATATTCTCTTGTGGAGAATTTAGCTTTGCGCTGCTGTTTGATTTTCATTGCTGTTTTAGCCATGAATCGTTCCTCCTATTATTTTGCAAACGGCATATTGAATAATGTCAGTAATTCACGAGCTTCTTCATCAGTCTTTGCTGTAGTAACGAAGATGATATCCATACCTCTTACTTTGTCAACTTTATCATATTCAACTTCCGGGAAGATCAGCTGCTCTTTGATACCCAGAGCATAGTTTCCACGGCCATCGAATGCGTTCGGGTTAACACCACGGAAGTCACGTACACGAGGAAGTGCAAGGTTGATCAGACGATCAGCGAACTCATACATCTTTTCTCCTCTTAATGTAACTTTACATCCGATCGGCATACCCTCTCTGATCTTAAAGTTAGCGACAGATTTTTTAGCCTTTGTAGCGATTGCTTTCTGTCCTGTGATCAGCTCCATATCTGCGATTGCAGCATCCAGAAGCTTAGCGTTTTCTTTGGCTTCACCAACACCCATATTGATTACGATCTTATCGAGTTTTGGCACTTCCATAACATTTTTGTATCCAAATTTTTTGGTCATGGCATCCATGATCTCATTTTTGTACATTTCTTTTAATCTACTCACTTGTCATGCCTCCTCTCTTAATTAATCGATAACCTTACCGGTCTTTTTAGCAACACGGACTTTTTTATCTCCGTCCATCTGGAAGCCTACTCTTGTAGCCTGTCCATCAACAACTAACATAACGTTGGAGATATGAAGAGGAGCTTCTTTTGTGATGATTCCACCCTGCTGGTTTGCAGCAGATGGTTTGCTGTGTTTTGTAACCTTGTTGATGTTCTCAACAACTACGGTATTGTCTTTTGCGTTAACTGCAAGGACTTTACCCTCTTTGCCATTATCTTTACCAGCGATAACCTTTACAGTATCACCTTTTTTAATTTTCATAGCTGACATTAGGCACCCTCCTATAATACTTCCGGAGCTAAGGAAACGATCTTCATGAATTTCTTCTCACGAAGCTCTCTGGCAACTGGTCCAAAGATACGTGTTCCTCTCGGAGTTAAGTCGTCTTTAATGATTACGGCAGCATTTTCATCGAAACGGATGTAAGATCCATCTTTACGACGAGCGCCTTTTTTAGTTCTAACTACAACAGCTTTTACAACGTCACCTTTTTTAACAACGCCGCCTGGTGTTGCATCTTTAACAGTAGCAACGATTGTATCGCCAATGTTTGCATATCTTCTTGTAGAGCCGCCCATAACACGAATACAAAGGATTTCTTTTGCACCAGTGTTGTCGGCAACCTTCAGTCTTGTTTCCTGCTGAATCATACTGGTATCCTCCTTATTTAACTTTCTCTACGATCTCAACCAGTCTCCATCTCTTATCCTTGGATAACGGTCTGGTTTCCATAACTTTTACGGTATCACCGATATTACACTCATTATTTTCGTCATGAGCTTTTAATTTATATGTTCTCTTCACGATTTTTTTGTAAAGAGGATGTTTTACATGGTCTTCAATAGCAACAACAATGGTCTTGTCCATCTTATTGCTGACAACCTTACCCACGCGGGTTTTTCTCAGATTTCTTTCCACGATAGTTTCCTCCTATTATTTGGAAGCGTTAGCCTGCTCAGTGATCACTGTCTGGATTCTTGCAATGTTCTTGCGAACCTCTTTGATACGGCTTGTATTGTCTAATTGGTTAGTTGCATTCTGAAATCTCAGATTGAAAAGTTCTTTTTTAGCAGCTACTAATTCTTCATTCAATTCTGCAGCTGATTTTGCCTTTAAATCTTCCACGAATTTATTAATTTTCACTGTTATCACCGCCTTCTAAGTCTGCACGAGAAACGATTTTGCATTTACATGGTAACTTGTGCATAGCAAGACGTAATGCTTCACGAGCGATTTCTTCAGAAACGCCTGCGATTTCGAACATTACACGTCCTGGCTTAACAACTGCTACCCAGTATTCAAGAGTACCTTTTCCGGAACCCATTCGTGTTTCTGCTGGTTTCGCTGTTACTGGTTTATCTGGGAAAATCTTAATCCAAACCTGACCACCACGTTTGATATAACGGGTCATAGCAACACGGGCTGCCTCGATCTGGTTGGAACGGATCCAACACGGTTCGGTTGCAACAAGTCCGAATTCACCATAATTGATCTTATTACCTCTAAGGGCTTTTCCTCTCATGGAGCCACGGAATTGTTTACGACGTTTTACTCTTTTTGGCATTAACATTATTTATCGCTCCCTTCCTTAGTTCCTTTTGTTGGAAGTACTTCGCCATTGTAGACCCAAGCTTTTACGCCAACTTTGCCGTATGTTGTGTCTGCTTCTGCGAATCCATAGTCAATATCTGCACGAAGTGTCTGAAGCGGAATAGTTCCTTCGCTGTAGAACTCTGTACGAGCCATATCAGCTCCACCAAGACGTCCGGATACGGATGTTTTGATACCTTTAGCTCCAGCCTTCATTGTTCTCTGCATTGTAGATTTCATAGCACGTCTGAAAGAGATACGGTTCTCAAGCTGCAGTGCGATATTCTCTGCTACTAACTGAGCATCCTTGTCTGGTCTCTTTACTTCTTTGATATCTACGATAAGTTTTTTGTCTGTGAATTTCTTTAATTCAGCTTTTACTTTTTCGATCTCAGCTCCGCCCTTACCGATTACGATACCAGGTTTAGCTGTGTAGATGATGATCTTAACTCTGTCAGATGCTCTTTCGATTTCGATCTTGGAAACACCTGCGCTGTATAATTTCTTTTTAAGGAATGTTCTGATGTTGTAGTCTTCTACCAGGTAATCAGCGAAGTCTGCATCAGCATACCATCTTGAATCCCAATCCTTGATAACACCGACTCTAAGGCCATGTGGGTTAACTTTCTGTCCCATGCTTTTCCTCCTTATCTTTCATCCAGCACGATGGTGATATGGCTTGTTCTCTTCTCGATTCTGTAAGCTCTACCCTGTGCTCTTGGCTGAATTCTCTTCATTGTAGGTCCTTTATCTGCATAGCAGGCTGCAACGTAGAGGTTGTCTGCATTCATTCCGTTGTTGTTTTCAGCATTTGCAATTGCTGACTCAAGAAGTTTCTTGATCACGCTGGAAGCGTATCTTGGGTTGTATGTTAAGATACCAAGTGCTGTCTGCACATCTTTACCGCGGATTACATCTAACACGTAGCAGGCTTTCTGAACAGAAATTCTTGCGTAAGATAATTTTGCAGACGGTCTTGTCTCTCTATTACTCTCATTTCTGGCTCTTTTTATCTGGCTTCTATGTCCCTTTGCCATTTTAAAGTGCCTCCTTTCCATTTTCTCTCAATATCAGGTTAAACCTGCCTGCTGCATTGCAGCAGACAGAATATAAAGTCAAATACTAGCGAACACCGGATTTCTTTTCGTCTTTTCCGTGTCCTCTGTAGGTTCTGGTTGCAACGAACTCACCAAGTTTGTGGCCAACCATATCCTCTGTTACATATACCGGCACGTGTTTTCTTCCGTCATGGACAGCGATTGTGTGTCCTACGAAGGACGGGAAGATTGTAGAACGGCGTGACCAGGTTTTGATAACGGATTTATCATTTGCAGCGTTTAACGCATCTACTTTTTTCAGTAAGCTTGCATCTGCAAAAGGTCCTTTTTTCAGTGAACGAGACATGCTTAATCCTCCTTATTATTTCGATAAAGCTTTTCCATCGCGTCTTCTTACGATGAGCTTGTTGGACGGTTTGTTTTTCTTTCTTGTCTTCAGACCAAGAGCAGGTTTTCCCCATGGAGTGCATGGACCTGGGCGACCGATACCGGTCTTTCCTTCACCACCACCGTGTGGATGGTCATTCGGGTTCATTACGGAACCACGAACAGTAGGTCTGATACCCATGTTACGTTTACGTCCGGCTTTACCGATGTTAATCAGGTTGTGATCTCCGTTTCCGACAACACCAACAGATGCGCGGCATACGATCGGAACCATTCTCATTTCACCAGATGGCAGACGCAGTGTTGCGTATTTGCCTTCTTTAGCCATTAACTGAGCGCCGTTTCCAGCAGAACGAACCATCTGTCCGCCCTTTCCAGGATGAAGCTCAATGTTGTGTACCATAGTACCAACCGGGATAAGCTCTAATGGTAAGCAGTTACCAACACGAACTTCTGCTTCTGCTCCGTTCATGACTTTCTGGCCTACTTTTAAGCCTTCCGGTGCAAGGATATATGCTTTCTCGCCATCTGCATAGCAGATAAGAGCGATGTTTGCTGTTCTGTTTGGATCATACTCGATGGAAACTACTGTTGCAGCGATTCCATCTTTTCTTCTCTTGAAGTCGATGATTCTGTATTTTCTTCTGCTTCCGCCTCCGCGGTGTCTAACTGTGATTTTACCCTGGTTGTTACGTCCAGCGTTTTTCTTTAAAGACACGGTAAGAGATTTCTCTGGTGTAGATTTTGTGATCTCTGAGAAATCGGAACCAGTCATATGTCTTCTAGACGGTGTATATGGGTTATAACTTTTGATTCCCATTTTTGTTCTCCTTTCAAATTTGTCCTCACGCTTTTGAATGCGTATAATCGCTATCTGTTAATTAAAGTCCTTCGAAGATTTCAATATCTTTGCTGTCTTCTGTCAGAGCTACGATAGCTTTTTTGGTTTTAGCAGTTGTTCCAACTGTCATACCACGGCGTTTTTTCTTTCCATCCATGTTCATGGTGTTAACGCTCTTTACTTTTGTTCCTTCGAACATTTTCTCTACAGCTTCTTTGATCTGAGATTTATTTGCTTCTGGATGAACTAAGAAAGTGTATTTCTTTTCAGCCATTGCATTCATGGATTTTTCTGTAATCACTGGTTTCTTGATTACGTCATAGTACTTGATATCAGCCATTATGCATATACCTCCTCGATGGATGCTACAGCATCTTTGGTTACGATTACGGTGTTGTGTTTCATAACATCGTATACGTTGATTGTACTTGGAGTTGCAGTCTGAACATCAGCGATGTTTCTTGCAGAAAGGATTACGTTCTTGTCATCTGTTGCTGTGATAACCAGAGCTTTTTCTGCTTTCAGGTTTGTAAGAACCTTCTGCATTTCCTTTGTCTTAACATCTGCTAATGTAAGAGCATCAACAACTACTAATTTATTGTCCTGAACTTTGGAAGTCAGAGCAGATTTTAAAGCAGCTCTTCTTTCTTTCTTGTTCATTTTTACTTCATAATCTCTTGGTACCGGAGCGAATACAACACCGCCGCCAGTCCACTGTGGTGCACGGATGGAACCCTGTCTAGCATGACCTGTTCCTTTCTGTCTCCACGGTTTTCTTCCGCCGCCGCTTACTTCAGAACGAGTTTTCGCTTTCTGAGTACCCTGGCGATTATTTGCAAGCTGACGAACAACAGCAAGGTGAACAAGATGCTCATTGACTTCTACGCCAAACACTGCATCATTCAGTTCCATTGTTCCAACTTCGTTGCCTTCCATATTATAAACAGTTACGTTTGCCATTTGTGTGCTCCTCCTTTCTTATTATAAGGACTTTACTGTCTCTTTGATTGTTACCAAAGATTTCTTAGGTCCTGGAACAGCACCCTTAACTAACAGTAAGTTATTCTCTGTATCTACGCGTACGATCTCAAGGTTCTGTACAGTAACCTGAACATTTCCCATATGACCTGGCATGTGTTTTCCTTTGAATACCTTGCTCGGATCAGAACAAGCACCATTGGAACCTGCATGACGGTGATATTTGGAGCCGTGAGCCATAGGTCCTCTGGACTGGCCATGTCTCTTGATCGCACCCTGGAAACCTTTACCTTTGGAAACAGCTGTTGCATCAATGTGATCGCCGTCTGCAAAGATATCAGCTTTAATTTCCTGTCCTACTGCATACTCAGCAGCGTTATCAAATCTGAACTCTTTAACGAATCTCTTTACTGCAACGCCAGCTTTGTCAAAGTGTCCTTTTTCCGGTTTGTTAACAAGGCTTTCTCTGATATCGCCGAATCCAACCTGAACTGCAGCGTATCCGTCGTTCTCTTCTGTCTTAACCTGAGTTACGACACAAGGACCAGCCTGTAAAACTGTTACCGGAATTAACTGGCCTTCTTCATTGAAGATCTGAGTCATTCCGACTTTAGTAGCTAAAATAGCTTTCTTCATTTCTTTCTTCCTCCTTATAGCGGATTACCGTTTACCGGCAATCATATAGTAAATAGCTTAATGCTTAAAGCATTATCATAATTTAAGATGCTTATTTGGTCTTCATTTTGATATCAATATGAACACCTGCAGGCATTTCCAGTCTGGACAGCGCATCTACTGTCTTCTGGGTTGGTGTAAGAATATCGATCAGTCTCTTATGTGTTCTCTGCTCAAACTGTTCTCTGGAATCTTTGTATTTGTGAACGGCTCTTAAGATTGTAACAACCTCTTTCTTTGTAGGAAGTGGAACCGGTCCGCTTACCATTGCCCCGTTCTTTTTAACAGTTTCGATGATTTTTGCAGCAGATGCATCTACTAACTGATGATCATATGCCTTTAATGTGATTCTCATTACCTGATTTGCCATAAAAAAAGTCTCCTCCTATTCGTACTTTTCAAGCAGTACGACAAGCGGCGACTGTACACATCTCCGTGTGTGTCATCAAATTTTTCCACACACGCCCATCCCATGATGGTCTTTCTGAACTTGTACAGTGACTTGTCGTCAGTTTTCAAACTTGACATTCGCTCCACGGAAAACCTGCCAACTTTGTGGCAGCAACCTCGCGCTTCATTGCTATCAATGTCACAACAAATAGGAGTATACACGACCTTTTGGGAAATTGCAAGTATTTTTTTTATTTTTTTATTTTTTGTTTATTCTACCCTGTGATCAGGCATTCGCCCGAAAAACACAGACATTTTGCACAATAACAAATGCGAAACCTGAATTTATATCAGATTTCGCATTTACTCATTCCTAATTCTGTTTTTCCGCAGATGTGGTTTTATCGCCGGCCACAATATCTGAATAATCAAAAAGTGTAACCTTTGTAACATCATCCTTCACGATATCAGGGGCATCTCCCTGGTTCTTGGCGTTCTCTGCGATCTGTGCTGCTGACCACACCGGAATCGCCATACGTCTTATAGGAAGTGATTCTGTCTCTTCTTCCTCATCCACAGGTGCTTCCTGCTCCTGTTTTTCTTCTTCCAGCGCTTCCTTTAGATGTGTCACAATATTCTCTGTAGGAGAAATCACCACTTCTTTCTCCGGCTCCGCCTGCTGTGCCTCCGGCTCATCTGCTGTTGCTGCTGCAATTTCCTTTTTCAGCAGTTCATGCGCCTCGCTGGTAGCAGTCTGTACTGTAACCGGCTTTTCGTTGTCCGTTTCCAATTCATCCTCATAGATCGTATCCACGAAACCACCGGTGCGTATCTTTTTCCTGGGGGCATCCGCTCCCTTTCGGTTCTGCTTTTCTTCTTTTCTGATCTGTTTTTCTTCTTCTTTATATTTCCGCTGTCTGGCTTTTTCTTCCCGTTTCAGTTCTTTCTTACTTTTCACATAACCGGGCTCTGTATCCATCTCATCATAATCATCCTGGGGATCTTTCTTCCACAGCTCTGCTATAATATAGAGGATAATCAAGAAAAGTACAGCCAGTCCCAGAATAATAAGTCCCTCAATACTTTCAGTGGCGATCAGAAGATATCCCACATATCCTATAGTGATCACTACCTTTGGGAAGTACTCCTTCGCCTGTACTGTAAGAGCTTTCTCTTTTGAATTGGAAGCATCAATGACCTGAAAGGTCTTATTCTCCTGGTCGATCTCCGTGATCATATATTTGTAAGCCTTGGAATCTCCCTGATAAAGAATAGAATCTCCCACAGCAGCTTCCTCCGTTTTCACAGGAATTGCATAGGTAACTGATCCCATCGGAAGATTGGTTTCCTTGCTAGAGTCATCCAGGATTTCTGTTGTAATTCCCAGAAAAGGCGGAACAGCCAGGCCGACAACGCATATAATAGTACAGATAACAATAAAATGTACAATAAATTTCAAAAACTTCGACATAGGTAATGCCCCTCATTTCTTCTAATCTCTCAAAAACACATCCAGAAAGCGGTCTTCCTTTCCGGATGTGTTTTCAGTTTTCAGATCAATAATTACTGATTACTCAGATACTGCTCAATACTGTTCATAGCAGCCTCTTCATCCTCACCATTTGTTGAAAGGGTTATCTCCTCACCAGAATCAAGTCCCAGAGTCATCATACCCATAATGCTCTTTGCATTTACCCTTTTCTTTCCAATCTCTACATATATCTCGCTGTTAAACTGGCTTGCCACCTGTACCAGCTGTGCCACAGGGCGTGCCTCCAGACCGGTTGACAGGTTAATGGTGATTGGTTTTTTAATCATAATACTTCTCCTCCTTGTTTCTCCCGCAGTTCGTCAGCCAGCTCACTCAGCTTTCTCAGCCTGTGATTGACTCCCGATTTGCCCACCTGCGGATTCAACATCATCCCTAATTCTTTTAATGTAGCTTCCGGATATTGCATTCTCAACTCCGCGATCTGTACAAGTCCCTCATTCAGCTGTTCAAACCCTATTGTCTGCTGAATCAGTCTGATATCTTCCATCTGCTTGACAGCCGCATTTACCGTTTTATTAATGTTCGCAGTTTCACAGTTCACTTTTCTGTTAATGGAATTTCTCATTTCCTTCAGAATGCGGATGTTTTCCAGGTCCATCAATGCCACATTCGCTTCCATCACGGCCAGCATGTCTACAATCTGTGCGCCCTCCTTCACATAGACCACATGTGATTTCTTACGCTGCACGATCTTGGCATCCACTGAAAAACTACGAATAATTGTCTGCAGTTCTCTGGCCTTCCTCTCATTGGGATATACAATTTCAAAATGATACGCCTTCTCCGGATCACTGATGGAACCGGATGCAAGAAAAGCCCCCCTGATATACGCCCTCTTACAGCAATTCTGCTGTACTACCAGCAGATCCTGCAGAAAAAGCGAATCATGGTCTTTACTGTCCGGGGCCAGCTTTGCCGCCTGAAGAATTGCCTGGATCTCTTCTGGTCTGGATATCTCAATTGTATATACCTTGACCCATTTCAGGTGACTGCTCTCCCGCACAGATACTTCTTTCTCTATATTAAATGTTTTTTGCAATAATGTAAAGCACTTTCTTGCAACTGCTTCATTTTCTATCTGGATTTTAAGTTTATCCCCCTGAGGCAGATGCTGCATTTTTCCGCAGGAACAAAGAATAGCAGCCAGTTCTGCGATCATACAGTGCCTTGCCGTTCCCACCTGTCTGGAAAGTTCTTCTTTCACCATCCCTGAAAAAGACATTTCCCGGTCTCACCTCTCATGTTTTTTTAGCAGTCTGTCCTTACCTATATCTCTGTGCTCCAGACGGAATCCATATCTCTCATTTCCGGACAGCCTGGAATATAATTCTCTGGCCAAAGTCACAGAACGGTGCTTTCCGCCTGTACATCCAATGGCAATGACCAGATTGGTCTTGCCTTCCTTTACATAGTTAGGGATCAGAAAATTGATCATATCCTCAAGCTTATCTGCAAACTTCCTGGCAGTATCACAGTTCATTACATAATTGAACACTCCATCGTCCATTCCTGTCATGGGACGAAGTTCATCCACATAATATGGATTGGGCAGAAAACGCACATCAAACACCAGATCCGCATCCGCCGGGATCCCATACTTAAACCCAAAGGAAAGCACAGAGACCATCATATTACAGAAATCCTGATTTGCCACAAAAATCCTCTCTATTTCCTGCTTCAGCTCCCGGGTAAGCAAATGGCTGGTATCTATAATATAGTCTGCCCTTTTTTTGAGGAACTGCATTTTTTCTCTCTCCAAGCGGATTCCATCATCCACTCTGCCGCCCATAGCCAGAGGATGGCTTCTGCGTGTTTCCTTGTAGCGCTTCACCAGTACACTGTCCTCTGCATCCAGGAAAAGGATTTCAAACTCGTATCCCGCTTTCTTCATCCGATCCAGCACAGCCTCCAGCTCATCCAGGGATCTGCCGCTGCGGGCATCGATTCCCAGTGCCACATTCTGCACATCCTCTCCATGTATTTCCGGCATCAGAGATGCGAATTTCTCCAACAATGGAATAGGAAGATTATCCACACAAAAATAATTTGCATCCTCAAGCATTTTCAATGCTGCTGTTTTTCCTGCCCCTGATACTCCCGTCACGATCACAAAACGCATGATTTATCTCCTGTTCTGTCTAAAATTCTCCAAGGAATTTCACTTCCGGTTCCAGTGTTACACCAAACTGCTCCTGAACCTTTTCCCTGACATTCTCTATCAATGTAAGTACATCTGCTGCTGTTGCATTTCCTTTATTGATCACAAAGCCACAATGCTTCTCTGATACCTGGGCATCCCCCACCTGATAACCTCTCAGGCCTGCATCCATGATCAGCTTCCCTGCAAAATATCCTTCCGGTCTTTTGAAGGTACTTCCTGCACTTGGATATTCCAACGGCTGTTTGCTCACTCTCTTTTCTGTCAGATCCTTTGTTATGTCTCTGATCTTATCCATATCTCCCTGTTCCAGAACAAGTCTTGCCTCCAGAACCAGATAACCAGCTTTTTTGATCCTGCTGGTTCTGTATCCCATGTCCAGCTTTTCCACAGGAAGTGTCAGGATTTCTCCCTGCTCTGTCATAACAACTGCTTCCTTCAACACATCCTTCAGCTCTCCGCCGTAGGCACCGGCATTCATAAATACAGCTCCTCCCAGAGTTCCCGGAATCCCGCCTGCAAATTCAAATCCTGTCAGAGATGCATTCCTTGCGGCTGCCGCGATCTGGGAAAGCAGTGCTCCTGAAGAAGCACAGATTTCATTTCCTTCTACTGAAATATTGCTGAAATTGCGGTACAGTTGTATGATCACCCCTCTGTATCCTTTATCACTTACCAACAGGTTACTTCCATTTCCAAGTATAAAATAGGGAAGCTCCTCCTCACGACATATTTCCAGTATTCCCCTTACCTCATCTACTGTAGACGGAAGTAAGAAGAAGTCCGCCGGACCTCCGATGCGGAAAGTAGTATGGCGTTTCATAGGCTCATCTACAAGTACCCTGTCTTTTCCCAGCAGATTCCAAAATTTCTCTATTACTTTCTGATTCACAGATTCTATTCCTCATACTTTCTATTTTTATTTTTCCTGCCCATTCTTTTTCCCCTGGGCTGATTGTTCGATTCTTTCCCCAGAAGATCTCTCACCACTGCTCCTGCCAGCATAAATCCTGCTGTCCCCGCTACAAAGGAAAGGCTGTCCCCCTCTTGGCTGTTTTCTGTTATCCAGTCATTTTTTTCTCTGGAACAAAGCACCTTTACCTTTCGGATTCCTTTTTTTCGAAGCTGGGTACGAACCACCCTGGCCAGCGGGCCTACACTGGTTCTGGAAATATCCATAACCTCAAGTCTGGACGGATCCAGCTTATCACAGACATCCATACAGGAAATCACCGGAGTTTTGCTTATTCTTGCATTTTCGATCAGCAGCACCTTGGACGCTGCACTATCAATGGTATCTACAATATAATCATAATTACTCAGGTCAAACATTCCCGCTGTTTCTTCATTATAAAAGGTCTCATAGGTATGAACCAGTATTTCCTCATCAATATCTCTGATCCTCGCCTTGGCTACCTGCACATTGCTCTCGCCAACAGTAGAATGAAGGGCATAGAAGGTTCTGTTTATATCATTTACAGATACCCTTCCATTATCCACAAGGGTCAGACTTGCCACCCCACATCTGGCCAGTGCCTCAGCTACACAGGAACCTACACCTCCCAGGCCGAAGACTGCGATCCTGGCCCGCCCCAGTACATCAGCCACAGCAGTTCCGGCCAGAACCTTTGCCCCTGAAAATGCCTCCGCCATACATAAACCTCCTCAAACTCTCTTCATCTGCAGTCAGACAGAGCTTTGACAAAAGCCAGTCTGTCCATACCAACGATATTTCTAATTATACTATCTATCCCTGTAAAAGTACAGTTTTTCATACATTCCCCTATATTTTCCATTTATGTATAGTTTTCCGGCATTTGTGCATACTGATTGCTATAAATGGCAGCTGTCTTTTGAAGGGGCAATTTTCTTTACCATATTCATTTTTTCGGAGGTATTTATGTTTCAGTATATTTTTCTCGGCTTTGTAGGGCTCTGCTCCGGTGTGATCATAGCCGGCGGGATCACCGGGCTTCTTATGGGTCTTTCCATTGTTCCCCGCTATGCAGGGATCACCCGGACTGCAGACCATATTCTCTTATATGAAGATCTGGCACTCCTGGGTACAGTTACCGGAAATCTGTTTTATCTTTTTCGGTGGAAGCTTCCTCTCGGATCTCCTTTTCTCATGCTGTACGGAATTTTTTCCGGAATTTTCCTGGGCGGATGGATCATGGCCCTGGCAGAAATGGCAGATGTTTTTCCAATCTTCACCCGAAGGATCCGTTTCCAAAAAGGGCTCTCCATTGTAGTCCTCTGTGTTGCCCTTGGAAAAGCCACAGGCTCCCTGATCTACTATTTCAACAGATGGCTGCCCTGATTTGGTCAACAATAGCACCATTATAAATAGAATCCCCCAAAAAGTCAAAATAAGAAGTATATTCTCTGCTCTTTTTTCACACACTAAAGAAAAACAGAAGGGAGAATGTCTATGACTTCTGAAAAACAACAATATGAAAAATATGTAAAGCAGATAACTCCCACCCACAGCCTGGGCTTAAATATGCTGAAAGCCTTCCTCACAGGCGGCCTCATCTGTATGTTTGGACAGCTGATCCTGCATTACGCATACAGCCTGGGACTGGATAGGGAATCTGCTGCCTCCTGGTGTTCCCTGATCCTGATACTGATCAGTGTCCTGCTTACAGGCCTGAATCTTTATTCCAAAATCGGCAGGTTTGCAGGTGCCGGAAGCCTTGTTCCCATCACCGGCTTCGCCAATTCTGTTGCAGCCTCAGCTATTGAATACAAGGTGGAAGGCCATGTATTCGGAATCGGCTGTAAAATATTTACCATTGCCGGGCCTGTAATCCTGTACGGAATCCTGAGTTCCTGGTTTCTGGGTCTTATCTACTATCTTCTGAAAATAATGGGGGTACTTTCATGACAAAACAATACACCTGTGGAGCTTCCAGCATTTCCTTTCAAGAACCTGTGTTTATCCAGAGCTGTGCCTCTGTAACCGGACAGAAAGAAGGAGACGGTCCTCTGGGCTCCTGCTTTGATATGATCTGTCCGGATCCCATGTTCGGTGCTTCCACCTGGGAAGCAGCAGAAAGCACTATGCAGAAAGAGGCAGCCACACTGGCCATAGGAAAAGCCGGCCTGAAGCCCGCAGACATTCGTCTGCTTTTTGTAGGTGACCTGCTGGCACAGACAGCAGCCTCTTCCTTTGGCGCTGCAGGTATGGGGATTCCCTTCTACGGACTGTTCAGCGCCTGCTCTACCATGGGAGAAGCCCTCTCCCTGTCCGCCCTCTGCATTGCTGCCGGATACGGAGAACATATCCTGTGCGCAACTTCCAGCCACTTTTGCAGTGCGGAAAAAGAATTTCGTTTTCCCCTGGGCTACGGAAATCAAAGGCCCTTATCTGCTACCTGGACAGTTACCGGTGCCGGCGCCTGTGTACTTGGCAGCCAGCCTCCTCTCCCTGCATCCGGAAAATCCCGTCCTCTGCGCTGCGGACACAGCTGCATTGCCATTACCGGCCTGACAACCGGCAGACTGGTGGATTACGGACTAAAAGATTCCATGAACATGGGCGGCTGTATGGCTCCCGCTGCCTGTGACACGATCCATCAGAATTTTCTGGATTTCCACCGGACACCAGCAGACTATGACGCCATCTTTACCGGTGACCTGGGCGCAGTAGGGCAGAAAATCCTGATCGATCTGCTATATCAAAAAGGCTATGATATCTGTTCCTGCCACCAGGACTGCGGTATCCTGATCTATGACTCCCAAAAACAGGACACCCACTCCGGCGGAAGCGGCTGTGGCTGTGCAGCCTCTGTTCTGAGCAGCTATATCCTGCCAGGGCTTCTTGCCGGAAAATGGAAACGGATTCTTTTCGTCCCTACCGGAGCCCTTCTTTCCAAGGTCAGCTTCAACGAAGGTGACACCATCCCCGGCATCGCCCATGCAGTAGTAATTGAAAAATACGAAATCACTTCATAATAAAAGGAGGTTCCTATTTTGGAATATTTTCATGCATTCTGGACAGGAGGCCTGATCTGCGCCCTGGTCCAGATCCTGTTAGACAAAACCAAGCTTATGCCCGGACGGGTCATGGTCCTTCTCGTCTGCTCCGGTGCACTTTTAAGCGCTGTGGGCATCTACCAGCCTTTCGTAGAATTTGCAGGTGCAGGCGCCTCTGTCCCTCTCCTTGGATTTGGAAATGTACTATGGAAGGGAACCCGGGAAGCCATTGACAGTCAAGGATTTCTCGGCCTTTTTACCGGAGGGTTCAAAGCCTGCGCTGTAGGAGTTTCTGCAGCACTGATTTTTTCATATCTGGCCAGTCTTATTTTCAAGCCCAAAATGAAAGGATAATTGCTATGAGTGATACCCTCTATCTGCTTCTGGACAAAAACATCCAGACCCTGCACCCCCACATCTATCTGCAGGACATTGCCAGTCTGTCCTGCAGCAACAGCAAACTTCTGAATCGACTCCGTGTCATGCCTGTGGTAAATCTTCCTCCTGACAAACCGGGACGCTATGTGCTTTCTGTTATGGATCTGATTTCCAAAATCCAGCAAAAAGAACCGGATCTGGAGATCACGCCTATAGGAGAACCTACTTTTATCATCACATACAAAAACAAACCCGGACCCGGACTTTTGTGGGAATGGATCAAAATCCTGTTCGTAGGTCTCTCCACATTTTTCGGCGCTGCCTTTTCCATTATGACCTTCAACAACGATGTAGATGTAGGAAAACTCTTTGCCTCCATCTATACCCAGGTCACCGGCAGGATTTCTGATCATTTTACAATCCTTGAGATTACCTACTCCATTGGTATCGGACTGGGAGTTCTGTTTTTCTTTAATCATTTCGGACATAGGAAACTTACTGCTGATCCCACTCCCATGCAGATACAGATGCGCCTCTATGAAGATGATGTAAACACTACCATCATAGAAGAAGCAGACCGTACAAAAAATATTGACCCTCCGCCAAATTGATCCTTCAAACTGCACTGCTCAAATATAAAGGCATTATTTTTACCCATATTCCTTTTTCAGCTTTTGAAGGATCCTCTTTTCCATTCTGGACACCTGCACCTGGGAAATCCCCATCTTCTCCCCAATCTCCGTCTGTGTCATATCTCTGTAATATCGCATATAAATAAGCTGTCTTTCCTGGGCTTCTAATTTTCCCAGCATTTCATCCAGGAAAATCCTGTTCAAAGCCTGCTCCTGTCCGTTCACCTTCTCCGGCAGCCTGTCCAGCAGGGAGATGTCACTTCCCTCCCCCTGGCAGATAATTTTCTGAAGAGAATCCACCTCTGCTGCAGCCTCCATGGAAATCACCACAGTCTCTACAGGAAGCTCCAGTGCAGCAGCAATTTCAGCCACCCCCGGCTCCCTTCCCAGACTTTTCTCCAGCTCCTCTCTGCTTCGGCAGATCCTCACACAGTTTTCCTTAAGACTACGGCTTACCTTCAGGATACCGTCATCCCTAAGGTAACGTTTGATTTCTCCGATGATCATGGGAACTGCATAGGTGGAAAATTTTACCTCAAAGGAAGTATCAAAGTGATCAACTGCTTTCAGAAGTCCAATGCTTCCGATCTGAAACAAATCCTCCCTCTCCACCCCTCTTCCCTGAAATCTCTTCACTGTACTGTATATCAGTCCGGTATTTTCTCTGAACAAGGTATCTCTTGCCTCTTTATCTCCCTGGTGTGACCTTTTGATCAGAGCAAGAGTATGATCCATTTCTACCTCCCGATCACTTTTTTCATATGGACAATGGTACCCTTACCTACCTGGGATTCCACCTTGACCTCGTCCATAAACGCCTCCATAAAAGTAAAACCCATTCCCGAACGGTCCTTCTCCGGCTTTGTGGTAAAAAGCGGCTCCATAGCCTGTCGGATATCTGAAATTCCCACTCCCTGATCCTCCACATCCACCCAGAGTGCTTTTTCTGCCAGCCTGCAGGTCAGTCTGATCTTGCATACCTTTCCTTCATAGGCATGAATGATGCAGTTGGTCACAGCTTCGGAAACAGCGGTTTTCAGATCCGCCACCTCCTCCAAAGTGGGATTCAGCTGTGTACAGAAAGCCGCCACTGTTACCCTGGCCAGTCCCTCGTTCACAGGAGAACTGTCAAATATAAGTTCCATTTCATTGGTATTTTCCATAATAAACTCCTTTCCCCCTTTTCAGGCTTCCCTGCAGATTTCCACAAATTTATACACCCCGGATAAATGCAATAGCTTCTCAATATAAACACTGACCCCGGTTACCCGGATACAGTTTCCCCTCATCCCCATAGCCCGGTATCTCCCCATGATCATGCCGATTCCCGAACTGTCCATAAACATTGTCTCCGAAAAATCAAATACCATAGTCCGTATATAATTTTTACGCAATATATTGTCTGATTCCCGCCGGATCTCATCTGCTGCCGGGTGGTCTACTTCCCTGGGCAGGTGGACGGTCAGACAATTTCCCTGAATTTCAAATCTGTTCTTCATATAATCCCCCTGTTTCTGTCCAACGGATAAGATCACGAAAAAAAGAGACACCCATATTTCTATGTGTATCTCTTTTGTATTTTCGCAATGATCCGTTATTTTCCAATTCATGTATCAGATTCATGTCAAGTGGATATTCGCAATCCGCTTCGGTTAATATCCGGAATCATCATAAGAACCCTCATCATAATTCCCTTCATCATAAGAGCCATCATCATAAGAACTATCATCATAGGAGCTGTCATCATAAGAACTGTCGTCATAAGAACCATCTCCACTGTCTGAATAACCCTCACCTGTATCGTCTGCTCCTGTATCTCCTGCACTGTCAGCATTATCCCCGGAGGAATCTGCCTGTCCTGCAGCACTGCTGCTCTCAGATCCGTCCGCACTTTCATCAATACCTGTCACACCGGTATCATTACTGATGGTATTGTAAATACTCTTCAGATCATCCGGCAGTACATTTACATATACATTCTGAAGCTTCAGGGCAGCCTCATCCATATTCTGCTGCTTATAGGCGGCATAGGCTTCCAGAAGGGCCTGATAGGTACTGCTCTTTTTCTGCTCCTGTGCGATCTGGGCGGAAGCTGCCTCCACCGTATCATCTGACTCTTTCACCTGGCTCTGTGCTTTTGTAAGCTCTGCTCCCTGGCTGGATACCGCATCACTGTAACTGACGATCTGCTGATTGGCTTCTCTGTAAATTCTCTGCTTGATCGCCGGTACAGCCAGCAGATAAAAGGCCAGCAGACCAGCTGCAAAACCAGCCACCAGAGTAAAAAACAAAGAAACTCTGGATCGTTCCCTGTAAGCAGGCGCCTGAACCATCATCTCCGGTCCCATTCCTGCTTTCTCACCACCAGTCTCATCCCCATTCCTGAAAAGTCCCTTATTCTGACGTCCAAGCTTTGTGGAAACTCCGGTCTGTTCCTCAATTTCCTTCAGGAAGCGCAGGGTCGTTGTATTCGTCTGATCGATCCTGGCTGCCTTCTTCAGGGTTCTTCTGGCTTTGTTGTATTCTCCCTCCTTGATTCTGATCAGGGCAAGCAAATGATATCCCTTGATCAGCTTTGGATTCTGGGAAAGTATCTTTTTCAGCCGTATGGCTGCCATATCCTCATGCCCCTCTCTGCACAGATTCAGGGCCTCATTATATTTTCGTATTGTCTCATTGATCACCTCAAGCTTATTGGAATTAGCCTGAAGCTTATTAATATATTCCGAAGCCAGATTACGGCTGGGCTGCAGATTCTTGCTGATCACCCACTCACTGAGGGCAGCTACCACCTCACCTGTCTCAAAATATACCAGTCCCAGCAGATTCCTTGCCTGAATATTGTACTTACTGTAAATCAGGCTCTGCTTCAGACAGCTGATCGCTCCTGACAGATCACGGACACTGGCTTTCTCCAGGCCCAGGTTATAATACTGCCTGGAAAGATAATCCGCCTTTTTCTGGATCAGTACATTACATCCGCAGTGCGGACAGTAATCCAGGTCCCTGTCTGTCAGGAACGCACCACAATTCATACAGTTCATCTGTTTCTCCTTATTTCGCCCTTCTGCCGCTTTTCGCTTCCCTCAGGACTTCCTGAAGTACATCCAGGATATCCGTCAGTTCTCTGTCATATATGGCACCCTCAGCATCTGTCACATCCAGACAGGGCTCAAATTTCTTAAGTTCCTCTTCATAATCTATCATTTTTTATTTCTCCTGATCACATCTTTAATCTCGCCCACCAGGTACAGAGAACCTACACAGAACAACATGCCCTTCTCTCCACGTAGCTGCAGTGCTTTCGCAAAAGCCTCCTCCAGATCAGGAACAGCCTCCACACAGTCACAGCCTGCGTTCTCAAACAACCGGGCAAAATCCTCTGCAGGCACCTGGCGGTAGCCTCCCACTGAAGTCACTACCACATGCTCAAAGTGAATCCTGTCACAGATCGTTTGTATCATATCCCGGTAATCCTTATCATCTACTGCGGAAAAAAGCAATGTCAGAGGATATTCCTGCTGAAAATGCTCTGCAGTCTCCACAAATTTCTCCACACCGTCCTCATTGTGGGCACCATCTACGATCACGCCCGGCAGAACTGTCTCCATACGTCCCTGCCAGCGGGTCCTTCTGATTCCCTCCTGCAGCTTATCCATGGAAACAGGAATTTCTTTTCTCAAAACCTCCATGGTTTTCAGGGCCAGGGCACTGTTCATCACCTGATACTTTGCAATAAACGGGATGGAAAAGACCGTATCCCCATAATAATCATTTCGGAATGAAAAATCAATGCCTGCAGAAGTATTTCTCATAATTTCCGTATCTTCCCTCTTTACCTCATACCAGGGACTTCCCAGCTTCCTGGCAGTCTCTCTGATCACTTCTGCAGCATCAGGCGCATTCCCGTCAAAAATCACCGGCACTCCCGGCACAATGATCCCGGCCTTCTCTCCTGCGATCTTTGCCACAGTATCTCCCAGATACTGCATATGATCCAGACTGATAGAGGTGATCACACAGGCCACCGGATTCTCCACAGCAGTGGTAGCATCCAGTCTTCCACCAAGCCCAGTCTCCAGTGTTACGTAATCCACACCGGCTTCTGCAAAGATCAGCATTCCCATGAGAAACAGCATCTCAAAATAGGTAGGATGATAGCTTCCCTCTGCCACCAGTTCATCTGCCAGTGCCTTCACCTTATGAAAGGCCTTCAGAAATGTATCATTATCAATATTCACCTCATTGATCTGAAAACGTTCATTGATTTCCACCAGATGAGGAGAGGTAAACAGACCGCAGGAATATCCAGCCTCTCTGAGAATGGAAGTAAGAAAAGCACAGGTACTTCCCTTTCCATTGGTTCCTGCCACATGGATCACCTTAAATTTGTTCTGTGGACTGCCAAGTCTCCTCAGGCATTCCTTCGTATGCTCCAGACTGTTTTTCTTTGTAAATTTGGGAGTTTCATCAATATAAGCAACCGCTTCTTCGTATGTCATAAAAAAATCCACCACTTTTATATAATGTTTCGTTATCTTTCGTATAATCCACAACAGACTTTTTCCTGTGGCTTATACCAATTAGTTACTCTAACATTATATAATAGTGATGGAATATGTCCAGTACCAATCGTAATATTTTATCCGACAAAATCTGTAAACAGTAACTCTGATTTTAAAGTTTAACTGTCCGTATCAGATTCTGTATCCAGTTTCCATGGATTCTGTGCATACAGAGCATAACAGGACCGGTCATAGCTCTTACTCAACGGCTTTCTGGTAGAACTGTTGCTTCGCTGGATCACCGCCAGCCTGTCAAAATCATTAAGCTGGGTTCCCGTGATCATCAGTGTGGTAGGATTCAGATAAACCGTGTCATACCATTCTCCGTTCAGCTTAACCTCACTGGAAGGAGTAAACTCTGTTCCCTTGATATAATAGGTATAATCAGTATCCGAAATACACCGAATGGAATCCAGAGTGGTATCATAAATACCCATCCGCATTTTGGTGCGCAGATAAGGGCTTTCTCCGGTCTCCCCGTAAGAATATCTCTTTCCATAAAGCAGGTCGTACTGCAAGGTTTCCAGATCCACCTGATAATTCTTTGTATTTCTCCTTGCCTGATGATAGCGGAAAATGGTTCCCTCATGGATACCAACCCGGTCCATGACCTCTGCAGCCATCTGGTAGGCAGCCAGATTTTCTTTTTTCTTCTTCAGGCCAAAATTATCCCACATTACATATTCTGTCTGGAACAGATATTTATTATCCAGATCCTCCACAGTCAGTCCCATAGTAGGCAGATGGTCCCCATACATAACCAGAACCACATCCTCCGGATAATCAGCCAGCTTGTCTGTGAGATCCTTTACAAAATTATCCATCTCATGGATTTCATTCACATAGTATTCCCACTTATTATTTTCTTCTTCCGTAGGCGCACCGGAAACCGTGATCTCCGGATCCTCCAGAATCTGCTCATCCGGGTAAGCACCATGGCCCTGGACAGAAATCGTATACACATAGTCCGGACCTTCTGTGGAATCCAGACATTTCAGAATCTCATCTGTAAGGACTGCATCCTTCACCCATCCATTGGGGTTTTTCTCATTTTCCCGCGCCATATACTCCTCGGAAGTAAAGGTATCAAAGCCCAGATTTGGGAAAATAGACCTTCTGCCATAGAAGTTTGCCTCATTATTGTGTACTGCATGGGTGCTATACCCCAGATTCTTCAGCACATAAGGGGCGCTCTCACAGGTTGTCTCTCTCAGGATACTCTTATAGGGATATTCACCGGGGCCAAAATAATGCATGCTCATACCGGTGATGGATTCAAACTCTGTATTTGCAGTTCCTGCTCCTACAGAAGGAACCTTATAATATCCGGAAGAATAGTTCTCCATCAGCTTCCGGAAGGTAGGGATCGGATCCTCAGAAATATCCAGATACTTCACCAGGGTAGGATCAAAGAAGGATTCCAGCTGGAGGAAAAGAATATTCGGTTTTTTCTCTTCCTGAGTCTCCGGCAGGTTCTTCTCTGTTTTCTCGATTCGTTTGATCTCATCCTCAGAATAATCCCTTGGACAACTGATTCCTGTGTTAAAGATCGTAGTTGCCAGACAATAGGGATATCCATAATCCTCATATGCAAAGGCAATGTTTCCAAAATAGTTGGAAAGCACCCTCTTCTCCAGTGCCAGCTGTGTGCTTCCTGCAAAAAGAGCTGCAGCCAGAAGGATCAGAGGAATATTATAACGGTACTTTATCTTGTTTTGATACTTCGGTCCTTTGATAAAAAGAATCAAAAGTAAAATAACAAGGATTCCAAACAGGATGCAGACTGCCACAACACCTGCAGCAGGCAGGTATTTGTTGGCAACCTTCAAAGCATCTGTGATCAGATGCAGATCCGGTCCGGTAAACGGTGTAACACGGTTCAGCAGCAGTACGCCGTTAATAATAGCCAATATCAGCCAGAACAGTGTTACCAGGACTCTCCAGAACACCCTTCTGTGAAACAGATAAACAATCAGTGACGAGGTAAAAATAAATGCGGTATTATAAGCAAAAACCATAGGTTTCTGTGTCATATAATTCCATGCTTCTACGAACGAGTGACGACAAATCGCTTCCATAATAAAATATCCCACAGCACTTGCCAGTGCATGCAAAAGAAGGGAAATTTTATTACAAATCCTATATAATTTCATCTAAGCACTCCCTTATTTCTGTAACTGCTCTAACTGTCCTTTAACCTTATCCATCATTTCTTTGTATTTCGCAAGCTTATCCTTCTCCGCATCCACCTTGGCAGCAGGTGCCTTGTTTACGAAGTTTGGATTATTCAGCATACCTTCGCATCTTGCAATCTCTTTTGTGAGACGTTCTGTTTCTTTTGTAAGACGCTCGATCTCTTTGTCCTTGTCGATCAGGTCTTCCAACGGCATATATACAACCGCATTGGAAACAACTACGGAAACTGCATCCTCGCTGATTCCATTCTTGTCTGTCTGTACCAGGATCTCTTTTGCAAATGCAAGATTTACAAAGGATTTCTTGCTGTTTTCATACATTGCTGCTGTATCCGCATCCTTTGCAACGATATGCAGGCTTGTCTTGCGATTGTTTGGAACATTCATTTCTGTTCTGGTATTACGGATACCTCTTACAACCTCCTTGAAGCCCTCGATTGCTTTCTCAGCGTCCGGGAAGTTTCTCTCTTCTCTGTATACCGGCCATTCGGAGATCATAATAGACTCTTCTTCAGGAAGAAGTGTGCAGTAGATTTCCTCTGTGATAAACGGCATATATGGATGAAGAAGCTTCAGACCTTCTGTCAGTGCTGTTCTTAATGTCCACAGTGCATCGTTTGCAGCCTTCGGATCTTCCTCTGCCTTCCACAGACGAACCTTTGCCATCTCAATATACCAGTCGCAAAGCTCATCCCACAGGAAGTCATAAACCTTCTGTACTGCAATACCAAGTTCATATTTTTCCATATTCTCTGTAGCTTCGCGGATCACTGTATTTAAGTGAGACAGGATCCATTTATCCTCTGCACAGAGATTATTTAAGTTCTCAGGTTCAGTTACTGTCTTGCCTTCCAGGTTCATCATAATGAAACGGGAAGCATTCCAGATCTTGTTTGCAAAGTTACGGCTTGCTTCTACCTTTTCCCAGTAGAAACGCATATCATTTCCAGGTGCATTACCTGTCATCAGAGTAAGACGAAGTGCATCTGCGCCGTATTTATCAATAACTTCCAGAGGGTCGATACCATTTCCAAGAGACTTACTCATCTTACGTCCCTGGGAGTCACGTACCAGACCGTGGATCAGTACATGATGGAACGGAACCTCTCCTGTCTGCTCCAGAGCAGAGAATACCATACGGATAACCCAGAAGAAGATAATGTCATATCCTGTAACCAGTACGTCTGTCGGATAGAAATATTCCAGCTCCGGTGTTTTCTCCGGCCAGCCAAGTGTGGAGAATGGCCATAATGCAGAACTGAACCAGGTATCCAGTGTATCCTCATCCTGATGAAGATGTGTGCATCCGCATTTCGGGCATTTCTCTGGCATTTCTCTGGCAACTACTACTTCACCGCACTCATCACAGTAATAAGCCGGGATTCTATGTCCCCACCATAACTGTCTGGAAATACACCAGTCACGGATATTCTCAAGCCAGTGCAGATATGTCTTGTCAAAACGTGACGGAACGAATTTCAGATCTCCGTCGTCCAGTGCTTTAATTGCTGCCTTTGCCATCTCGTCCATCTTTACAAACCACTGTGGCTTGATCATAGGCTCTACGGTTGTACCGCAGCGGTCATGGGTTCCAACGCTGTGGTTGTGAGGAACTACTTTTACCAGAAGTCCAAGCTCTTCCAGATCTGCTACCATTGCCTTACGTGCTTCATAACGATCCATACCAGCGTATTTTCCGCCAAGCTGGTTGATGGTCGCATCGTCATTCATAATGTTGATCTCTTCCAGATTGTGACGGCGTCCAACCTCGAAGTCGTTAGGGTCATGAGCAGGTGTGATCTTTACACAGCCTGTTCCGAATTCCTTATCTACATATTCATCAGCGATCACCGGGATTTCTCTGTCTGTAAGAGGAAGCTTCAGCATCTTGCCGATAAGATCTTTGTAACGCTCATCTTCCGGATTTACGGCAACAGCAGTATCACCCAGCAGAGTTTCCGGACGAGTAGTTGCGATCTCTACGAAACGTCCCTCTTCCCCTACGATCGGGTAATTAATGTGCCAGAAAAATCCGTCCTGATCCTCATGCTCAACCTCTGCATCAGAGATGGAAGTCTGGCATACAGGACACCAGTTGATGATTCTGGAACCTTTGTAGATATAGCCTTTTTCATATAATTTGATAAATACTTCCTGCACTGCCTTGGAACATCCCTCATCCATTGTGAAACGTTCTCTCTCCCAGTCTGCAGAAGCACCCAGTTTCTTTAACTGATTAATGATCTTTCCGCCGTACTCCTCTTTCCATGCCCATGCATGCTTTAAGAATTCCTCACGACCGATATCGTGTTTGTCAATACCTTCTTTTTTCAGCTTGTCGATAACCTTAACCTCTGTAGCGATCGCTGCGTGGTCAGTTCCCGGCTGCCATAATGCTTCATAGCCCTGCATTCTCTTGAAACGGATCAGGATATCCTGCATGGTTTCATCCAGCGCATGTCCCATGTGAAGCTGGCCGGTTACGTTTGGCGGCGGCATAACAATAGTAAACGGTTTCTTGTCCGGGTTTACTTTTGCATGGAAATATCCATTATCCATCCATTTTGTGTAAAGACGCTCTTCGATTCCCTTAGGATCGTAAGTTTTTGCAAGTTCTTTGCTCATAATGTCCTCCTGATATTCTATATCTTTAATAAAAGCATCTGCGGATCACTCCGCTGTAAGCAGTCAACGATAAAAAACGCCCTCTGCACGCATTATACGTGCAAAGGGCGACATAGATCGCGGTACCACCTTAGTTTATCTCTCATTCCCTTAACGCGGGATACGTGAAAGCCTACCATGGGCGCATATGAACCTTAACACTGTCATACCACTCACTTCAGCCTCCCGGCTCCAAAGCTACCTTCAGCGCTTCTGTTCCCGGGAAACCTTCCAGCTTATAAGCTTCCCTCTCTGTGGGGCATTACCGCCTACTCCTCTTTTTCACAGCCTTTTTCTGGATTCTACTATAATGAAAAAAGGCTTTCTTGTCAAGAATGTTTCTCCGGATTTCACAAATTTATGAAGCATCACTGCCGATCAGGACTGTCTTTGGTGTACCCGGCATCTTTTTTTGATTTCTACTTTCTGTACTTTAGACCAGTCTCCATATTCCAGCCTGCCATTAGCTTTTTTCTTATATCCCCGGCAATACAGATAATATTTTCCTTTCTGAATGTGCTTAAGCGTCATGTAGGTACCCATTTTTACATTTTTAAACTTTTTTTCTGCTGCGAATTTTTGTTTTGCAAGATTTTTCCTGTCAGATACCAATACACATTGATATCCCTGCGCTTGTGCAGAAGCTTCTGCTATACAAACCCTAACTATATTACTGTTGTCATATGTTCTGGCTTCCCCCAGCAGCGGTGCATTAAGTTTTTTATATGCGGCAATTTTTATCGGCATTTTTACTGTTGTATCCAGATGGTCGCCATTTGTTTCAGGATCATCAAATATCAATTCTCCCATAACTACAAATTTCTGTGCTTTTTTACAGTTTTTCTGATAAGCACAGTGTTTAACATCCCATTTCACATCTACAGCAAAAGTTGTTTTCTTCTCGGCTCCATAAACATGTATATATTCGGGCAGACCTAATCCTTCCTGTGTTTTTTTCACACCATTTACATGTTTTATTGTCTGTAGTTCAGAAGGTACTACTCCGCAAAAGTATTGATCACTTACCTCAAAACGATAGTATATTGATTTACAGAATATTTTTCCTTCTGAATTCTCTCCCATAACCTTAAGTTCAAGGGAATGCCAGCCCGTGGGCAGATTTTCTTTTGGCTGCACATTTATGGTAACTGTTTCTCCTGCTTTTAATGTTCTTGTGGATGGCATACTTATTGTAAACTCAGTACTGTTTTTATCTATATACAGAGTCATATCTTCCTGACTGACATTTTTCACTTCCATAGATAAGGCTTTAGGCAGTGTATCATATTTCCATATCTTTGTTCCAAAATCTGTCTTGTCTGCTGTGACCTGAAGATGCTCTGTCTTGTCCGGTTTCTCTCTGTCCATCTTTATATGTATTGGATATCTGCTTCCGTCATTTGCACAAAGATAAACCACTTCATCATAAACTCCGTATTCCTGTTTGGGCATGATCATAAGCCTCTCTTGCTGCCCTGGCTTCAAATCTTTCAGCTTAATCTGTCCCGAATCAATTTCATTCAGTCCTTCCTCATCCATAAATACGAAATGTCTCAGTTCTGAAGCATCTACTGTAACCGTAGTATCTTTCTGTCCGGTAACTCTGAAATATATTCCTTTCGGCCAGTCTTCCCAGCTCTCCTCATCCTCTGTAAACCAAATCCTGTCATATTCCGGCTTTAAATCATAATCCTTGTCCGAAGATGGTCCTATGGTCAGCTTCAGATTTATGTCACAAGATGCGCCTTCTTCTGTATGAACTGTTACTGTTTCTTCATATGTTCCCCTTGGGAGCTGCTTCTGAAGGCTCACTTCCACCCACAAATAGGTGTGCGTTTCAATCTCTTCCCTATCACTTACTTTACATTTGAAATAAGTCCCTTCTATTGTTTCATATACCGGATGCAAGGTTTGGGTTCCTGTGTTGATCAGAGGTACTTTTCCTGAATAATCGCTGCTTTGACTTTCCGGAATCACTCCCAGGTCTTCATTCGAATCCAATTTTGCCTGATCATAATCATCCAGAAGCTCCAGTCTGTAAGGGACCTCCTCTCTCTCCCTGCTTCTGATCTGAAAAGAGATTTTTTTGTATACAATCAGCTCTCCGTTATCCGCCTGAACTCCAAAGGAATAATATCCCATTCTCTTCGGCATTCCACTGAGCACTCCATCTTCGGAAAAAGTAAAACCATCTGGCAGTTTATTCTCTCCGCACAATTTCCACTTCACAGGCATTTCACTGTCAGACTTCAGTTGTACAGAATAAAATTTATCTACATGACCGTATTCCAGTTTATCCGGCAAAATAGAAAATACTTCTGAGGGATTATCTTTTGTTTCATCGTTTTCTGCATCTGCATTAAATACTTCAGATGAATCTGTTAAATTTCCTGTATTTTCATTATCACTTACTGCATCATCCGCTATTTCCACATCCTCTGTATCCATCGTACTGTTGCCATCTGTCAGCTCAGTCTGTCCGTCAGAAAATAGAGTAATATCCGTCTCCGAAGCCCAGGCATAAGATGGCATCGTTGCTGTTATTGCAGCGCAAAGCAAACATGCTGTTATGGTTTTATAACTTTTCATTTTCTTCCCTTTCATATAATAATATCGACTTCAAAAAAACTTTCATCATAACTAAAATGTACGCTTCCATTATATTTTTCAACAATGTGCTTCACGCTCTCTATCCCCCATCCATGCCCAGCTGTGTCCATTTTATCCGTCAGGAACTTTTTTCCCTTTTTATTTGGTAATTTGCTATTAGAATTCCACAGCTTGAATATTAGCGTATCATTCACATTCTTCATCGTTAATTCAATTTTTCGCTTCTCTTTACATTTTGAAGCAGCTTCAATCGCATTATTAATCAAATTTTCAAACAGAATAATGAAATCCATATCATCCACAATAATATCCATAACCTCAGCATTTAAGCAAAAATCTATATCTAGTTCATCCATTTTTCTTTTTTCCATTGTGATCACTCGATCAACAATGGAAATACCCGTCCAATAATCTTTTCTCACAAATTTTTCCTTACACCTGCACAACAATTGCTGAATTTCTTCTAAGTCACCGCTTTTCAAAGATTCTTCTATAAAATTTATCATATATTTTTCATCATGTACTAAGCAGCGATATTCACGATAATGTTCATTTAGTTGCTGATACTGACTTGCCATCATATTATTTCTTACTTCTAAAAGATTCTTTTCTGTATCAATATTCTTTATATAATAATGAATCGCAACCAACATTAAAACCAGCATTATTGCTGTAATAACCATAAAACCAATGATCAATGCCTTTTCTTCTATTATTCCATTGCAAAAATAGAAAAACAAATATAGAATACCACATTCGATAGCAGAAACTATCCAAATTATGTTTAGATTCTTTTTTAGCAGCTTTCCCATCCAAACATCAACATTTAGTATTTTCTGCAATACATACATTAAAATGCTAATTATTGCAATCCATAGTGCCCCCTGATATGAATTTGTTAAATTAATTCCACTGTATAAATACTCCCTCATTGTTCGATGAGTAAGTAAACCAGCTGTAAGTATATATAATATTTTCAGAAATCCTATATTAACTAAATATATAACTTCCCACAAATATGCCTGAAAAAATTTGCAATTATAAAAAGCTAATAAAAAAAATGGCATATATGAATTTCCTGTTAAAAGTTCCATCCCAGACAAATATGAATTCCAATACTGAATAGTAAGAAGAGCAGAAATCAAAAGAAACAACATAATTTCCTTTATCTCAAAATATTTCGCACGATGTCGACTTATAAAATCAGTATTGGAATTCATATTT
>NZ_JACOQG010000022.1:0-56803 GCF_014297245.1 Blautia difficilis
GCTTAATCTATAAACCACATATTTAGGGGGATATGTCAAGATATTTATATAAAAAAATCCAGAATATAAGCCCAGAATGCTGAAAATTCAACCATTCTGGGCTTAAGTTGACCACATTGGGGTCAGACCCCATGAAGTACCTATAAAATAATTAAACAAGCTCTAAAAGTTCTGTAAAGAAAGTATAAATATCTTGCGGAGACATATCATCCGTGATATAATTTGCTTAAAAATTATGTTGAGTAAAGGATGAGAAGCATATGCAGGAAAATATGAAAGAGTATTTTTCAGAAAAGGAAGCCCGTGAAAGGCGTCTGGCGATTTATACAGAAAAGATACAGGAAACCGTGTTAAATAAATCGGCAGAAACGATCCGAAGCCTGGTAGATGAAAGACATAACCAGAAGATGACGCAGCAGGAGATTTCAGATATTACCGGGATCAAGCCGTCAAATCTGGCCCGCTTCGAGAGCGGAGGCAGAGTACCCACCTTGATAGTATTAGAGAAATATGCCAATGCTCTTGGAAAACACATCGAAATAAAAATCTGTGATGACTGACAGATTTTTATTAAAAAAATCATGCATGATAATATAAAACATAACAACATTAAAGGAGGAATAACTATTGCAAGAAAATTAAGAGTCTGGTTTCCGGGCGCAATCTACCATATTATGCACAGGGGAGTAAGAAGAAAACCAATATTTGAAGATGAGATGGATCATCAGGTACTGCTGCAGATAATAAAGACGTCATTGAGTAAATATAACTGCTGGCTGCATGCGTATTGTCTGATGACAAATCATGTCCATCTGCTGCTTGAAACAGGCAATATAGAAATCGGGAAGTTTATGAAATATATGTCAGAGTGTTATGCCATTTATTATAACCATAAGTATGGTTACAGAGGGCATGTTTTTGAGAGCCGGTATAAATCCTGTCTTGTAAAAGAAGATGCCTATTTTCTCCAGACAAGCCGTTACATACATTTGAATCCGGTAAAAGCACAGATGGCAGATTATCCGGAAGATTATTTATGGAGCAGCTATCGGACGATGATAGGGATTGCGGATGATGGAATCACAGAGAAAAAGAAAACACTGGCGTACTTTCCGAAAAACAGTATTTATCAATACAGGGAGTTTGTGGAAGATATAGGACACAAATATATAGTGCAGGAACAGCACATCAGAAAGATGATAGGGGAAGATGAATTATGGCTACTGTGGTAAGAAGTTTTGCAATTCAGGGGATTGATGGGTATCCTGTGGATATAGAAGTAAAGATGCTGGAGGGACAGCCCGTGATATCGATCATTGGGCTTGGGGATCAGGCTGTAAAAGAAGCGGCGGAGAGGATCCAGGCAGCGATTGATGAGAGTGGTTATGTTTTTCCTAAAAAGCGTGTGATCATCAGTCTTGCACCCAGTGATAAAAAGAAAAGCGGTTCTCATTTTGATCTTGCAATGGCGGTTGGAGTGCTTTGCCAGAATGGAGATATAGGGGTGAAGAACCTGAAGGAATATGGCTTTATCGGAGAACTGTCATTAGATGGAAGGTTAAGAGCCTGCAGAGGGATTCTGCCGATGATCATTGCCGGCCAGAAGAAAGGAATAAAGAAGATTATCGTACCGGAGGCTAATCTCAAAGAAGCAGGATTGGTGCATGGAGTAGAAATTCTGGGATTTCATGATCTGACAGGCGTGATCCGTTGTCTTGAAGGAAAAACATCAGGGGGAGAAATCCATGTGGGTAAAAAAGAAAACGGTCCGGAAGAATCAGGGACAGCTCTGGATTTTAAAGATGTGAAAGGACAGGATGAGCTGATAGAAGCGGCTGTTCTGGCTGCGGCAGGAGGCCATAATATGCTGATGGTCGGGGAACCTGGATGTGGAAAGACCATAATCGCGCAGAGGATTCCAACGATCCTCCCGGAAATGACAGAGGAAGAATGTCTGGAAGTAACAAAAATATACAGTATTTCCGGCCTGCTTCCCAATGGACACGCTCTGATGAAATACAGACCGTTCCGTGCCCCGCATCATAATGCATCATTGAATGCTCTGATCGGCGGCGGCGCCTATGCAATGCCGGGGGAAGTATCACTGGCACATAATGGGGTACTGTTCCTGGATGAACTTGCTGAATTTTCAAGGCGGACCCTTGATGCATTACGCCAGCCGATAGAAGATAAGAAAGTATCTATTTCAAGAGTGAACGGTACTCATACGTTTCCTTCCAATTTTATGTTTATTACAGCTATGAATCCCTGTCCATGCGGTTATTATCCAGGTGCAAAATGTAAGTGTACGGATTATGAGATCATTAAATACAGGGGGAAGATTTCTGGTCCTATCATGGACCGGATAGATATACAGAAAGAAGTCCATTCTGTAGATTCTTTTGCAATAGCAGACCAGAAATCAGGGGCTTCTTCAGAAGAATTGCGTGTAAAGGTAGAAAAAGCCCGAAAGATACAGCAGGAGAGATATGCGCAGGAAAAAGGGATCAATTGTAATGCACAGATGACAACGGAACTCATACAGAGATATTGCATCCTTGATGCGGATTCTTTGGGACTTTTACGGGAAACCAGTGAAAAGTATGGATATAGTGCCCGTGTGATCCACAAACTTTTAAGACTTGCCAGGACCAGTGCGGATCTGGACGGAGAAGAAAAAATTCATCAAAAAGATATAGAAAAAGTTCTGACATGCCGGGAACTGGACAAAAGCAATAGTAAAATGGTGGTGGTTAAATAATGATATACTGGATATGGCTTACGCAGATACCATTTATCGGGCCTGTTACAGCCAGATACTTGATAAAAGAACTGGGAGATGCGGAAAAAATTTATCAGGCTGACTATAAAACCCTAAGCAAAATGTCAGGACTGGCTGCAAGACAAAAAGAAAGTATCATCAGGAATCATTCATTGGAAAAAGCGGAAAGGATTCTGGATGATTGCCAAAATAAAAATATCTCCATCTTATGCTAGAATGACGAGTGTTATCCCTTGCGTGCCAGAGAACCTGCTGACGCGCCACCTATGTTATACTATAAAGGAAACATCAAGAAAATGGATCAGACAGTTGGAATAGTAGGAGCAAGAAGATGCAGCCAGGAAGCAAAACAGAAAACGGTATTTCTGGCATCGGAATATGCAAAGACCCAGATTGCAGTTGTCAGCGGAATGGCCAAAGGAATCGACAGCTATGCACATACTGCATGTCTCAACGTCGGTGGATATACAATAGCGATATTAGGAAATGGTCTGGATATCTGCTATCCAAGTGAACATCACAAATTGATGAAATGTATAGAGGAAAAAGGTTTGCTCCTGTCAGAATATCCACCCGGAACTCCACCATCCAGATACACCTTTCCCAGAAGAAACCGCCTGATCAGCAGCTGGTCTGATCAATTAATCATAATCCAGGCCGGGAAAGGCAGCGGAGCATTGATAACGGCGGAGTATAGCAGAAAATATGGGAGGGAAGTGGAAATATAGAAAAACTATGGTAACAATAAATGACTCCCACATGACATGTATATTAAATGCGTTTCATGGGGAGTCATTTTTTTATGCAGTTTTCTGTACAGCCAGAGCCTTGATTTCTTCTAAGGTCAGGTCTGTAAAAACGGCAATATCTTCGTAAGTGAGTTTACCGGAAGCCAGCATACGCTTAGCAATTTCTACGGCTTTTTCATGAGAACTTTCTTTTCGCATATTTTCCATTTCTCTGCACATAGTCAAAACTCCTTCCTCATCTTCTTTGAAATAACGTACCCTGTCAGCAAGTATTTTATAATACATATCTTTCGGATCGGTACAGGAAAAATCGTGCATTAATTTTCCGAGTTCTGTTTCGTCTTTGATTTGGGAATTTACATAAATAATATGAGCTTCATCGCCGAATGGTTCACCGGTTTCCTGGACGATGCGGTCAATGTGATAGATTGGAAGCCCGGATTTTAATACATCATTTTCAGTAATAAAAATCACATAGGTTTCAGTGAGGGCATCATATTTATCACCGGCTTCAGTTATATTGGCATCTATAAGACTGCTGTTATATCTTGCACGTTTTGCACCAGCACCACGATCACTTCTTTGGATTTCTATATTATAAGTGCGTTTATTAGTATCGACAGCTAATATATCCAAGCGAACAGAACGTCCCTGTAAATTTTTTATATCATATTGTCCCTGCACAGATTGTACTTTAAGGTCATGCCTTTGTAAAATGATTTGAAGTAGAAATTCAGCACATGCCGTATCTTCAAAAACTTTACTCATAAAATCATCATCTAAAAGACGGAAACCTCTAAGGCGTTGCAGATCTTCTTTATGTTTTTGTTCAAAATCTAGTGTTTCTTCTGTATTATTCATCGTGAAAACACCACCTGCTTTCCTTTAGAATGGGATATAGTAAACATGAATTTCTGTATCATTATTTTAACATGGTAGATAGTAATCCTCAATACCCGAATTTTGAAATGCCAAATACCGATGAAAAATAACAGTCTATAAATCCTTTTCTTTTTCAAGCTCTTGTTCTTTCTCACGATTCTTCCCAAGAATCATATCAATATTAGCAGACACAGTTGTTATACTATAAAGGAAACATCAAGAAAATGGATCAGACAGTAGGGAATGACCAAAGGAATCGACAGCTATGCACATACTGCATGTCTCAACGCCGGTGGCTATACAATAAGACTGCTGTTATATCTTGCACGTTTTGCACCAGTATGTGGAAGATAAGCTTATTCTTTTGTCTCTCTCCCATAAATTGTGTCTTGTGGAGGAGAATGCATATTTTTCCAACAACACTGTATTTCGTTACCGGGAATTTGTGGAAGACATTGGGCATCTGTTATATCTTGAGTAATCGACAAATAATTTGCTTCTACACCTATTGATTTTTCTTTCTTTCTCTTCTATAATGAAAAAGAAAGAAACAAGAAAGGAGCAGAAGATGTTAGCATTCGAGAATCAGAATATCGAATTTAAGCAGGAGTATGTCACTGATATTCGAAAAGAGGTCATGGGATTTGCAAATGCAGAAGGTGGTACGGTTTATGTTGGCGTCCGAAAAGATGGAGCAGTTTTGGGTATTAATGATCCGGATGGTGTGATGCTCCAAATTGTGAATTCTTTAAAGGATTCATTAGCACCGGATATAATGCCGTTTGTTAGAGTCAACACGGTTGAAATAGAAGAAAAGCAAGTTATCGAAATTGATGTAACAACAGGAACGAACAGACCATACTACCTCCGTGAAAAAGGTTTGAAGCCAAGTGGTGTGTATGTAAGAAAAGGAAGTTCTACACAGCCAATGACGGAAGAGGGAATCCGGGAGATGATTTTTCAAAATAGTGGTAGATCTTTTGAACAGTGTAGAAGTATGAATCAGGAATTAACTTTCCATACTCTCCGGACGGAAATGCAAAGAAGGTCGATTGAAATCGGACCATCGCAAATGCGGACTCTTAAGCTGATTGGTGAAGATGGCTTGTATACAAATTTAGCCTTTCTGCTGTCAGATCAGTGTGAAACAACTACAAAGGTTGCTCTTTTTCAAGGAACGGACAAGGAACTATTCCGAGATAGAAAGGAATTTAAGGGATCTATTTTGAAACAGCTTGAAGATGTTTATCAATTTATTGATTTGATCAATAAAACGAAAGCAACATTTTCGGGGTTGGATCGAACTGATAGAAGAGATTATCCAGAAGAAGCAGTAAGAGAGTCTTTACTGAACAGTATTGTTCATCGTGATTACTCTTTCAGCGGAAGCAATCTGGTCAATGTCTATGAGGACAGGATTGAATTTGTTTCTCTTGGAGGTCTTGTATCTGGTCTGGAATTGAAATCCATTTTCCTTGGTGTTTCACAATCAAGAAATCCAAATCTTGCGGCTGTTTTCTACCGTATGAGATTGATTGAGAGTTATGGTACAGGAATCGGAAAAATTGAACGTGCGTATAAAGCCTTTCCATTCCGGCCTGAGTTTGAAACGGCAAAAGGCGTTTTCCGTGTGACACTTCCCAATAGGAATGAGGAGAAAGAAAGCGAAGGACAAGTGCTGGAAAATACAGGGGGAGATATTTCTCTGAATGAGCAGAAACAGCTCATTGTTCAATACGCGCAGGAAAATGGAAGTGTTACAAGAAAAGAAGTAGAGGATTTGATTGGCGCAGGAACAACGAAAGCATTCCGTTTACTTAAAGAGCTTTGTGAAGCTGGTAAACTTGAGCAAAAAGGAAGAGGGAAATTGAGTGCTTATCTTATCAAATAGAATAGTACAATTGGAGAATTGCTTGCAAGGAGATTGGGATATCGCTTTTTTGATCTGGATGAAGAAGTAAAAAGAGAATTTCATACTACTTTGGAAGAATTTGTGCATACGGAAAATTTGCGTTGGAGAGATCAAAAGAGAGGCAGAATAATAAAAAAGATTCTATCTGCAGAAAATGATATGTCAGGTTCCCTAATCGAGAGATTAGAGGACCTGGCTTTTTTGTTGCCAGGAATTGGGAAGAAGCTGACAGTGATAAGAGTGCTATCATGGAAGGCAATTTGTTTCCGGAAGCTTTTTCTTTTAGTGTTCGGAGTGCTGTATCATACAGGGAAAGTTCTGCCCGGTGTTCTTCATAAAATTTATCCTTGTTGCGGCTCTTGCGATAATCTGCATACACATTTTTATATGTCAGATAGTTTCTGATATCCCCAGGGATGTCATATACTCCAAGAGATATCATAACGATTGAGCTCCGAAAAATATATATAAAAATTTTATATATGTATTGACATTGTGGTAGCAACGAAGTATAGTATATGTAAAAATTATATATATAAATATTTTATATATATACCAGGAGGTGATTTAATGTATTTTCCGGTATCAGCATTATTGATTGAATACATGATACTGTCAGTGGTAGAAAGCAAAGATTCTTATGGCTATGAGATCAGTCAGACAGTGAAGAAGGCTGCTGACATTAAAGAATCTACGCTCTATCCCATATTGAAGAAGTTACAAAATGCTGGATATCTGACTACCTATTCGCAGGAGTATCAGGGAAGAAAGAGAAAATACTATTCCCTTACAGAAGAAGGCAAGGCACAGATTGCATATCTAAGCAATGAATGGCAAATCTACAAAGACACTGTAGATGGGATTATTGAAGGGAGGATAAGAGGTTGAGCAGAGAGGAATATTTAAACCAGCTGCATAAATATCTGCGGAAGCTTCCGAGACAGGACTATGAAGATGCAATGGAATATTTTACCGAGTATTTTCAGGAGACAGATGAGGAAGGAGCAGAAGAACTGATGAAAGAACTTGGTACGCCGAAGGAGGCTGCCAGAGAACTGATGGCGAATCTTCTGAATAAGAAAATAGAAGATCATCAGAATTATGAAACAGATGGACAGACCAGAGCAGAACAGAAAGGTTCCGGAAAACATGTGGTATGGATTGCGTTACTGGTATTATTTGCAGCACCGGTAGGAGTCCCGCTTCTGGCAGCATTTGCTGCAGTCGTTCTTGCATTAGTTGTGTGTGTATTTGCAATTTTGTTATGTGTAGTTTTATTTACGGCATGTCTGATGATTATTGGCGGGAAAATCCTTGTCCGCGGTATACTGGCAGTTCCGTTTTCTATGAGCGGTTTTGCAATGCTTACAGGAAGTGGGCTGTTGGCTGTGGGCGCTGGCATCCTTGGTGTACTGTTGTGCGTATATCTATGTAAATGGAGCAGCATGCTGATTGCGAAGCTGGTACGCCGGATCACGGGCAGAAAGAGAGAGAGGTTAGAACGATGAAAAGATGGGCAAAGGCATGGCTTGCAGCAGGAGTCGGATGCTGTGTATGTGGTGTAGCTTTGACGGGCATCGGTGTTGCGAGCGGTGGAAGTAAATATGTGAAATCAGCAGATTTAAACAAAATGGATGGAGCTGCAAAAAAAAGCGATAATGAGATGGTTCTTGAGAAAACAAAGCTTGATGATTTTGACTCAGCAGACATCTCCATGACAGATATGAATCTGCAAGTAGTCAGTTCAGATGATCAGTACTGTTATATTTCTTATCGGGCATCCGATCAGAAAAAGGATCCGATCAGTTATCAGGTAAAGAATGGTGAATTAAGGATTCAGGAAAATAGCAATGATGGGAAGACTTATTATCATGTTGATATTGGATTTTTGTCGGGTCTTTTGGGTGAAGGAACACTTACTACAGATGAAAATGTGGTAACACTTTACGTGCCGGAAGGTCAGAAATGGAAGCTTGCAGATATTAAATCGGATATGAGCAATATATTGCTGAATGGATGCGAAATCGAAAATGGAGCTGTTCAGACGGATTCAGGAGATGTATTTTTTAAAAATTGTGATTTCAATAATCTGAAAGTGAAAACGGATATGGGTGATCTTTGTTTTATTGGTAAAGAAGACGTGATGCGCACATGGAACATACAGGTGAATACTGATATGGGAGATATCAATGTAGATGATGCGCTGACCGGTAAGATGGTGGAAGACCAGGATGACTGTGATATTTCTTACACACAGAAAGGAACGGGCGGAAATCTGGTGATCCAGACCAATAGTGGAGAGGTAAGGTTAAAGTGTAGATAACGAAAGATTATCAAATCGGTATTGTAGGGGAACCATTCAACTACAGATTAGGGATAAAAGAGAAAAAGACTCTTGCATTTTCCTGGCATATCGTGTATAACAATACAGAAATTACCTTCAATATGGTATCGGATTAAATTGTGGGAGGATGCAATAGGATGCAGACAGATATGACAACAGGAAAGCCGATGAAGATGGTGCTTGATTTTACGATTCCTGTTTTTCTTGGAAATGTGTTTCAACAGCTGTACAGTATGGCAGATGCTGTGATCGTGGGAAAGTTTGTAGGTACAGGAGGTCTTGCGGCAGTTGGGGCGACAGGTACGATTAATTTCCTTATTATTGGATGTCTGCTGGGTCTTACTACAGGCTTTACAGTTTTGACATCTCAGAAGTTTGGCGCCGGTCGTATGAGTGAGATGCGCAAGACTGTGGGAAATGCAGCAATTCTTTCAGCGGTAATCGCAGTGATCATGACTGCAGTGAGCATGCTGGGGATGCACAGGCTGCTTATATTTATGAATACTCCGGAGGATATTTTTGACGGAGCCTATGGATATATTATGATTATCTGCGGAGGAATTTTTACCCAGGTGCTGTATAATCTGGTATCCAGTATCCTCAGGGCATTGGGCAACAGCAAGACACCGTTGTATTTTCTGATCCTTGCAGCCGGACTGAATATTGTTCTTGATCTGGTATTTATTATTGTATTTCATTTCGGGGCACCGGGAGCTGCCTGGGCCACTGTGATTTCCCAGGGAGTGTCAGGCCTTCTCTGCCTGATCTATATTCGGAAACGTGTTCCGGAGCTTCGGATGGACAGGGAGGACTGGAGATTTGACCCGAATATTGCAAAAAAACAGATCAGTGTTGGGATTCCAATGGGACTGCAGTATTCTATCACCGCGATTGGAACTATGATGGTACAGAGTTCGCTGAATATTTTGGGTTCAAGTGCAGTAGCTGCCTTCACTGCGGGATCCAAGATTGAGAATATTTTTACACAGGCCTTTGTGGCTCTGGGCACTACAATGTCTACCTATAATGCACAGAATATTGGTGCCCGCCAGCTGGACCGCGTGCGCAGGGGATTCCGTGCGGCAGATGTGATCGGCTGTATCTATGCAGTAGCAGTGGGCTTTATCCTGTTCTATGCAGGGAAGTACTTCTCATATCTGTTTATCTCAGATAATGCGGATGTGGTGATCCCAATGGTGGATGTTTACCTGCAGTGTGTAGGGATGTTTATGATTCCACTTTATGTGGTTAACTGCTACCGCAATGGATTCCAGGGGATGGGCTATGGACTTCTGCCTATGCTTTCCGGTGTGGCGGAGCTGTTTGGCAGAGGAGTGATGGCTATTGTGGCTGCCCATAAACATAGCTACAGGATGGCTTGTATGGCCAGTCCCTTTGCCTGGATCGTGGCGACAGCACTTTTGATCCTGCTTTATTTTTATGTAATGAAAGATATGAAGAAGAAATTATGTCTGTAATGTTATTTCTTGACTTTGGCCAAGCGGATATTCGGTTACATATCTTTCACCGGCATCCGGCAGCGCTTATTCAGATGACGGTTGATCAGGAGCAGGAATACGACTGTTGAGAGGGCGGAGGAGATTCCGTCAGCAACAGGTTCTGCGAAAAAAGCCGCTTTTGCACCGAAGAAAGAGGACAGGACAGCTGCGCTGATCACAAAAAGAGATTTTCTGGTAACGGAGAGCGCAAGTCCTGTCTTTGGACATTCCAGGGCAGTCAGCCCGTCTACAAAGACATACTGGAAGCTCAGCGGAATGATCATCAGTGTATAGGTACGGATGGCCCAGACAGAGAATCTGATATACTGTGGATCAGTGGTAAACAGAAGAACAAAGTACCGGGGAATGAACCGGGAGAGAAGGAACATGATGGTGGTAAAGATAAGCATTACTCCCAGAATGTTCCTTTCTGCGTCTTTGACCCTGTTTACGCATCTGGCACCGTAATTGTAGCTCAGGATTGCCTGTGTACCTCCGCTGATCCCGATCATAGGTGAGGTGATCAGAAGCAGATAGCTTTGAGCAATGGTGGCACAGGTGATCAGCATATCGCCCTGGGAAGCACCGCCATATTTCTGGAGCACTGTATTCATAAAGATCAGAATCAGGCTGTCTGTGGCCAGGATCAGAAAAGGAGAAAATCCCAGGGAAAGGATTTTTTTTATAACTTTTAAGCTGTACTGCCCGAAAGTGATCTTTACAGGAACCTTTTTTCCAAACAGAAAGGTCATTGCGAAGATGCAAGAGAGTATCTGCGAAATAACAGTTGCAATGGCAGCACCGGAAATTCCCATATGAAAACCAAAGATAAAAATCGGGTCTAACAGGATGTTACATCCTGCGCCGATCAGTACGGTAAACATTCCCACAAGGGGGAATCCCTGACAGTTGATAAAATAATTGAGTCCTGTAGCCATCAGTGCGAAAAAGGTACCTATTGTATAAATGGTCAGATAGGTATTGGCAAATGGAAAGGTAGCCGTACTTGCACCAAACCACATAAGCAGCTTATTTTTTAGCAGAAGAAAGCAGACAGTCAGCAGAACAGAAAAAATACTGAGCATCAGAAAAGAATTTGCCAGTACCTGTTCTGCTTTTTTGTGATTCTTTTCGCCCATTCGGATTCCCATGGTAATGGAACCTCCGATTCCTACCAGGGTGCCAAAAGAAGTGAGAAGTGTAACGATAGGACCGCATACGCCTGCGCCTGCGAGGGCAAGTGCACCGTTTTCGGAAATGTGTCCGATATACATCCTGTCAATAATACTGTACAGGACATTTACAAATTGCGCGGTCATAGAAGGGATGGCAAGCTGGAGCACCAGAGAACGTATCGGTGCTTTGCCAAGATTTGCTGTTGTGTTCATTTTTTTCCTCATGTCTAAATATTACCAGCATTTTTTGCAGGCCTGATAGCCTCTGGCTTCTGCGTCAGATTTGGAAATCTGCCGGGCATTATCCGGATTCATTCTTCCACAGTTGGGAATACTGTGATACTTCTCGCCGGTTGCAGGTATCCATACCATTGTGCCGATGTCAGTTTCTGTATTTTCGGTCTGTGCAGGAGCCGGATCGGATACGGTTGTTTCGTTTTGTCCTGAGGATACCGCAGAGGAACCGCCTGCGGAATAATCGTTGCAGGGATCCTGATTCCAGTTTATGCCGGTTCCGTCAGATACTGCAATGATGGTGCCCTGTTTATCTGTACGGAATACAGGGATTCCCATATCGGACAGACGTCCCATGGTATCAGCGGACGGGTGATGATACTGGTTATCGATCCCACAGCTGATCACTGCGTAGGAGGGTGAGGTTGCTGCAAGGAAATCCCAGGTTGTGGAGCTTGCGGATCCGTGATGGCCTACAGACAGCACATCGCAGTCGAGGTTCATGCCCGTGCTGATCATATCCTGTTCACTGGTTTCCTCGGCATCGCCTGTAAAAATAAAGCTGTTGGAGCCATTTTCAAGCTTGATCACAAGGGAGTTGTCATTACTGTTCTGGCTGATGCCGTCCGGAGCCAGTACAGTGAAGCTTCCGGTACCGAAATCAAAGGTCGCACCTACAGAAGGATACTGTACGATGATGGCATTTGCGGTGGCAGTATTCATGAAATTGTTGAACAAATTGGACGTATGTACATAATCCGGGCCGAAAATATTGCTTACAGAGAAATCATCTATGCAGGGAACAAGTCCACCGATATGATCCTCGTCATAGTGGGAGGCAATCATATAGTCAATGGTTTCTACATTTTGCTGCTGCAGATAAGAGATGAGCAGATCAGCATGGCTTGGGTCTCCTCCGTCATAGAGAAGATTCTGGCCTCCTGACTGCACCAGAATGGCATTTCCCTGCCCGATATCAATAAAATGGACTGCCATGTCTCCGTTTGCATCCGCATATACTGTCAGTGCCGACTGGGGGGCCAGGGTGAACAGCAGCAGAAACAGAGATAATAATAGGGAAAGTAATTTGTTTTGCTTTTTCATAAGTGCCTCCTGTATAGCCTGTTTGTTTCCAGGCTTTTTTTCTTTTGCATTCTATGTATGATTATAGCAAATGAAACTGACAAATTCTATTATAAACTACGCTTTTTTTCATATTCTGTAAAGCAAGTATATTGACATTTTATTGGAGAAATGGTTTAATGAAAAAGATGGTATGCTATTTTTACCATGCGAAGGAGGATTGATAAATATGTCCAGAACAGGTATCTATGACATTCACTGTCATATTGTACCGGGAGTGGATGACGGTGCCTCGGATTATGAGGATACGAAGAAGCTTTTGCGTATGGAATATGATCAGGGTGTAAGGAACATTATTGCCACCCCTCATTTCAGATTTCGTATGTTTGAGACTCCTCTGTCCAGAGTGCAGGAGCAGTTTTTGCTTGTACAGAAGGCAGCAGCGGAGATCGGTGATGATCTTCAGGTATATCTTGGCTGTGAGTTCCATGCCAATATGGAGATGTACCGTATGCTGAGAGAGGGAGAGGTCAGCACTATGGCAGGTTCCAGGTATGTGTTGGCGGAGTTTTCGGAGAGCTCAGAGGGCTCTTACATAAGGGAAAGGCTGAACAAGCTGATTTCCAGTGGCTATAAGCCCATTGCAGCCCATATAGAAAGGTATGAGGCCACAAGGTCAGACCTGGGCTTCGTGGAGGAACTTGTGGATATGGGAGTATCCATGCAGATCAATGCAGACAGTATTGTAGGTAAGGAAGGCTTTTCCACCAAACGATATTGCAGGAAGCTGATGAAATATGATCTGGTGAAGTTTGTAGGCTCGGACTGTCACAATACCAGAAGCCGTATTTCCAGGATGGGCGAGGCCTATGATTATGTTGCGAAAAAAATGGGAGAAGCTTATGCAGACCATTTATTTATAGAAAATCCCCGGAAAATTCTGGAGGATGCGAAAAGAAGGAAGGAAAGATAAAGCCAAATGGAACAACACAATGTACAGAACAACGATGAAGTGGAAATTGATTTACTGGAAGTATTCTATGTATTGCTGGATAAGATCTGGGCCATCATACTGTCCGGTGTGCTTGCTGCACTGGTGGTAGTGGCAGCGACAATTCTGTTTGTCACTCCACAGTATGAATCTACTACCAAGATGTATGTGCTCAGCAAGCAGGACAGCAATACTCTGACCAGCCAGGATATGCAGACCAGTTTGTCCCTGACCAAGGACTATGCAGAGCTGATCAAGAGCCGTACGGTTACGGAGGGAGTTATTACCCAGCTGAATCTGGATATGACTCATGAGGAGCTTCTCAAGAAGATGACAGTGGATTCTGCCACAGATACCCGTATCCTGTCAATTTCTGTGAGAGATGCAGATCCTTATGTGGCCTGTGAGATTGCCAATGCTATCCGTGATGTGGCTGCCAACCATATCAAGAATGTTATGGATATCGATGCGGTAAATGTGGTTGAGACTGCCAATATTCCGGAGCAGAAGGTAAGCCCCAGCATTTCCAAGAATGGTGTGATCGGCGGACTTGTAGGTGTGCTTATTGCAGCAGCAGTGATCCTGATTTCTTATCTGTCTAATGATACCATCAAGACACAGGAGGATGTAGAGCGTTACCTGAAGCTGAGTACACTGGGTACGATCCCTATGTCTGAAGAGGACCGTAAGAATAAGAAGAAAAAGAAACAGAAAAAGCAAAAAAGGGGAAGAGGGAGAAGATAAGTCATGAAAGAAGTTAATATATATCGTCCAATGTTGGATTATAGTGCCAATGAGTCCTATAAATCCTTACGAACCAATCTCCTTTTCTGTGGAGAAGAGAAAAAGGTAATTGCCATTACCAGCTGTACTCCAAATGAAGGTAAGAGTACTGTATCACTGAATCTTGCTTTATCTCTGGCAGATTCCGGAAAGAAAGTTCTGCTCATCGATGCGGACCTTCGTAAATCTGTACTTCTGGGAAGAACAGAGGTTGATCAGGAGATCAAGGGTCTTTCCCACCTCCTTTCTCATCAGGAGACCATTGAGAACGTGATTTATGCAACCAATATCCCAAGATTTAATATTATTTATGCAGGAACGGTACCGCCAAACCCTGCAGAGCTTCTTGGTGCAGAATACTTCAAGCGTGTGCTTGCAGCTGTAAAGAAGGTTTATGATTACATAATCATCGATACTCCTCCTCTTGGAAGTGTCATTGACAGTGCGGTTATTGCAGATGAATGTGACGGATCCATCATTGTCATGGAGTCCGGAGCTATCAGTTATCGTTTTGCCCAGGAGGTTAAGGAGCAGCTGGAGAAATGTGACTGCCCGATCCTTGGTGTGATCCTGAATAAAGTAGATATGAGCAAGCAGGGCTACTATGGTAAATATTATGGTAAGCACTATGGAAAATACTACGGAAAGTATTATGGCAAAGACAATGACAGTAAAAACCAGTAAGGAGCAATGATTATGGCAAAAAAATGGATTGCAGTGATGCTGGTTGTCTGCATAGGGCTGGCTGGCGGAGTCGTATATCTGAGAACAGAGTCCGATCATAAAGGGCCTGAGATTGTCTGCTCAGATCAGGCGGTGACAGAATATGACCCTTCTATGAGTGATGCAGACCTGACCCAGGGTATTACTGCCAGTGATGATGTGGACGGAGATGTGACAGATACTCTGACTGTGGAATCTGTGTATGAGGTGGATGATTCCCACGTGGTTGTCACCTATGTGGCAAAGGATAAATCTAATAATATTACCAAGTTTAAGAGAAATTTAGAGGCTGATCCCGAGAAAATGCGGGACAGTGGGGTAGTGAAGAGAGGAACAAAGTCTGATTCTGAGATGGAAACGGATGCAGAGCCTACCCAGGTTCCGGTGGAGGATGTGGAAACAGGAGATTCTGAGTTTGGCAGTACAGATCTGTCTTTAACACCAACCCCTGAATTAACTCCTGCCTCAGATGATCCTGCTGCTCTGGCAGAACAGGAGCAGGAGGCAAAGGCGGATGCTATGCCATCTACCAGCCCGAAAATTTATCTTACAGATTATTATGTGACTACTTCTGTGGGGAGCTCTGTGGATCTGCTTTCATATGTGAAGGATATCCAGGATGATACAGATGAGACCTCTGAACTGTGGAAGAGAATCCAGATCACAGGACAGGTGAATACTGCGGTAGCAGGTACCTATACCTGTAACTATTATGTGGTTGACACAGCCGGCAATATGTCCAATAGTGCTGAGTTGACAGTGGTTGTAGAATAGCTTAGAAAGTGATTGGGCTGCCTGTCTTTACAGGCAGCTTTCAGTCGTAGAGAGGATATAAGATGAAGGTTAAATCAAAAAAACAGGATCGGATTCCCGGAATTGTCATTTCCCTGATCTTATTTGTTGTTGAGTGCGCTTTTTTAGTGCTGCTCCTTTATACGAAGCTTATTTCCATGAAATATATCGGCATAATAGCTGCCGGGCTTCTTTTACTTCTGGTGATCGTATATTTTCTGGTGAGAAAAGTACGAAAACCGGTTCCCTTTTGTATCGGTATAGTGCTGACTCTTTTGATCACAGTAGTGCTGGGACTGGCCAGTCTGTATATATACAAGACAGTATCTACCCTGGACAGTATTACCGGAGTAAATCAGGAGTATACAGAGATCAATGTGTATGTAAAGCAGGATGATAAAGCCCAGAAGCTGGCAGATGCATCCGGTTACACCTTTGGTATTCTGGGAGAACTGGACCGTACTAACACAGATGCAGCTCTGAAGCAGGTGTATAATGAGCTGGGAACTGATGTACAGACCGCCGAATATGCAGGCCTGGGAGAGTTGGCAGATGCTTTGAATCATGGAACCTGCGGTGCCATCCTGCTGAATAAGGCTTACCTGGATGTGATCGCAGAGATGGATCAGTACGGATCTTTTCCATCCCAGATCCGAGAGATTGCTTCCCTGAAGGTTGCTACAGTGGTTGAGAGAAATACTCCTGCAGCCCAGCAGCCATCCTCTGCTGATAAGGAGCAGACCTCTTCAGATACTTCTGCAAAGGATGACGCGGTTACAGATGAGGTATATACTATTTTTGTCAGCGGTATTGATACCAGAGGCGGAATGACTGCCTCCAGCCGCAGCGATGTGAATATTATCCTTACCCTTAATGCTACTACAAAGCAGATCCTTATGGTCTCCACACCCAGAGATTATTTTGTGCCCCTGTCTATTTCCAACGGTGTGCCGGATAAGCTGACCCATGCAGGTATCTATGGTGTAAATGTATGTATGGATACCCTGGATATGCTTTATGATATCGATATCAATTACTATTTCAGACTGAACTTTGCAGGATTTGAGCAGATTATTGATGCCCTTGGCGGAGTTACTGTTAATTCTGATTATGATTTTGATTCCGGTAATACTACGGGATATCACTTTAATCAGGGTGAAAACCACCTGAACGGCGAACAGGCTCTTGTCTTTGCCAGAGAACGTTATGCTTTTAAAGAGGGAGACCGTCAGCGAGGACGCAATCAGATGGCTGTGATCCAGGGTGTAGTCGATAAGGCAACCCAGCCTGCGTTCCTGAAGAATTACCTTTCTGTTCTGGACAGCCTGGATGGTGCTTTTGAAACCAATGTTCCCTATGATGTGATGGCCTCTCTGGTGCGCAAACAGCTGGACGAGGGCGGAAGTTGGCAGGTATTGTCTTATAGCGTAGATGGTACAGGGGATACCCAGAAGCCTTATTCCATGAGCTCTAAGGCATATGTTATGATTCCGGATCAGAACACAGTGGATAAGGCTAAGGTGCTGATGAAGAAGGTGCGGGAAGGCTTCCGGTTATCTGAGGCAGATGTGGCCAGATAGGATGACTACCGCAGCGGGTGCTTTTTCTTCCATTCACGGATGAATTCCAGCTGTTCCTGGTCGGAGATTTCCTGGGAAGCAGCGTCGTTTCCGGCTGCTACACAGCAGAGCAGGATAAAGAGCTGAAACAACAGAAAGATAAGTATCAACAGTAAGATCATAGAATATTCCTCCCCTTGGATGACATATTTGACGGATTGCTGTGAGATATATCACTTTTTAAGTATTGGTCTATCATCCGGGATTTATACATTTTATGAAAAATCGGCAGAAATATGTGTTCAAAGCATATATGAAGTTGCATTTAAAAATCCTCCGAATAAAGTAGAGTAAGCAATATCTTCTGCTTTTTCGGAGGATTTTTATATGGAAAATTTTGACATAGATCAGTTAGGTGATACAGGCTATACCGGAAAAAATGTCTGCGTGTGTGTGCTGGATACCGGCATTTATCCTCATATAGATTTCAGAGACCGGATTATCGGGTTTCAGGACTTTGTGGGAAAGCATATGTTACCTTATGATGACAATTCCCATGGAACCCATGTAAGCGGCATTATCGGCGGAGACGGAAGCGCTTCAGGAGGAAGGATCAGGGGAATCGCCCCGGAGTGCAATCTGGTTGCCCTGAAGATACTTGACAGATATGGAAATGGAAAAAAGAGGGATGTACTGCAGGCTTTTGACTGGGTTCTGAAAAATAAAGATGTTTACCGGATTCAGGTAGTAAATATTTCCATAGGGACAACCTGCAGGGGAAAACAGGATCACAGACAGCTGATCGAAGGGGTGGAAAGACTGTGGGATGCAGGGCTGGTAGTAGTGGCTGCTGCAGGAAATCAGGGTCCCCGGTCAGGAAGCGTTACGGCTCCGGGCAGCAGCCGTAAGATCATTACTGTGGGGTCAAGCGACCTGCTGACAGGCAGAACGGCTATTTCCGGGCGGGGACCGACTTCGGAGTGCATCTGCAAGCCGGATCTGGTAGCTCCGGGCAATCGCATTCTGTCCTGTGCTCCGGGAACAGATTTTGCCTATGGGGTAAAAAGCGGAACCTCTATGTCCACACCGTTAGTCAGTGGCGCGGTAGCCCTTCTTCTGCAAAAATATCCTACCCTTACCAATGTGGAAATTAAAAGATGCCTGAAGGAATCGGCCAGAGACCTGGGGCTGCCCAGGAATCTGCAGGGTTCAGGAGAACTGAATATGAAACAGGCATTGACGAACGAATCTATTTCCGCTAAAATGATACGTAAATTGTAATGCTTCAGTGTAGTGACGCTGAACAGTTACAGCAAATGCTAAAGGGATGAAACCCATACAAAGAGGAGGATCTTTATGAAAAAAATTCAGATGCAGACACCGCTTGTAGAGATGGACGGAGATGAGATGACCCGAATCCTCTGGAAGATGATCAAGGATGAGCTTCTTCTTCCTTTTATTGATCTGAACACAGAGTACTACGATCTTGGCCTGGAATACAGAAATGAAACAGATGATCAGGTAACTGTAGATGCAGCAGAAGCTACAAAGAAATATGGCGTTGCTGTAAAATGTGCAACTATCACTCCCAATAAAGCCAGAATGGAAGAATACACACTGAAAAAAATGTATAAAAGTCCTAACGGTACCATCCGTGCCATTCTGGACGGAACCGTGTTCCGTGCCCCTATTGTAGTGAAAGGGATCGAGCCATGCGTAAAGAACTGGAAGAAACCCATTACCATTGCCCGTCATGCTTATGGAGATGTATATAAGAATACAGAAATGTATATTGACGGACCGGGAGATGCCTATCTGCTGTTTAAGGGTGAGAACGGTGAGGAGAAAAAGGAACTGATCCATCATTATGAGGGTGCAGGTGTTCTTCAGGGAATGCATAACCTGGATGCGTCCATCACAAGTTTTGCAAAGTGTTGCTTTAATTATGCACTGGATACAAAGCAGAGTCTGTGGTTTGGAGGCAAGGATACAATCTCCAAGATTTATGACGGACGCTTTAAGGAGATTTTTGCAGAAGTTTATGAGCAGGAATTCAAAGAGAAATTTGAGGCTGCCGGAATTGAATATTTCTACAGCCTGATCGATGATATCGTTGCCCGTGTTATGAAGGCAGAAGGGGGATTTATCTGGGCCTGCAAGAACTATGACGGAGATGTTATGAGTGATATGGTTTCCTCTGCTTTTGGTTCTCTGGCAATGATGACTTCTGTGTTGGTATCTCCGGACGGATATTATGAATATGAGGCTGCACACGGTACTGTGCAGAGACATTATTATCGTCACCTGAAAGGGGAAGAGACTTCCACCAATTCCGTTGCTACTATTTTTGCATGGACAGGTGCTCTCAGAAAGAGGGGAGAGCTGGACGGCAATCAAGAACTGATGGAATTTGCAGATAAGTTGGAAAAAGCCACTCTGGGAACCATCGAGGATGGCAGAATGACCAAGGATCTGGCTCTGATCACAACCTTAAAGGATGTAGAAGTATTAAACAGTGAGCAGTTTATTAAAGCAATCCGTGAAAAGCTTACATCCCTGATGTAAGAGGTAATCTGATATAAGATACAAAATAAAAAGGGAAGGGCCTGCATTATGCAAGCTCTTCCCATTTTTCATATAAGCCCTCCAGTTCTTCTGTGATGGCTGTCTTTTCTTTGCTTAATCTGGCACATTCTGCCACATTGGTGCATATCTCCGGGAGAACCATGGTTTCATCGATTTCCTTATCTCTGGTTTCCAGTTCTTCGATCCGGGCTTCCACCTTCTTTAATTCGTTTTCGCGTTTTCTCTGCCGCGCCTGCTCTTCCTTCTGCTGCTGCCAGGAAAGCTTGTTGTCTGAGGCTTGTTTGACCTCTGCTTCAGCCTGGGCTGCGGCCGGAGCATATTTTTCTGTAAGTTCTTCCCGCTTTTCCAGATAATAATCATAATCACCAATGTAGTTTACAATGGCCTGGTTGGTCAGATCCAGGATCCTGGTAGCTGTCTGGTTAATAAAATATCGGTCATGGGAGACATAGAGTACAGTACCGGTATAGCTGTTTAAAGCTTCCTCCAGGATTTCCTTGGAGGCAATGTCCAGATGGTTGGTAGGCTCATCCAGGATCAGGAAGTTGGCCTCTGACAGCATAAGCTTTGCCAGGGAGACACGGCCTCTCTCACCACCGGAAAGGGTGGAGATCAGCTTGAATACGTCATCCCCTGTGAAGAGAAAGGCTGCCAGCATATTTCGGATCTCTGTCTCTGTAAGCGTTGGATAAGTGTCTGAAATTTCCTGGAAAATAGTTTTTTCCATGTGGAGTACATGGTGCTCCTGATCATAATATCCGATCTGTACCTTGGAGCCGAGAGCAAAGCGTCCGCTGTCAGCATCTACCAGACCGTTAAGGATTTTCAGCATGGTAGTTTTGCCGGTACCGTTATTGCCGATGAGAGCTACCCGTTCCCCGCGCTTAATGTCAAAAGAAATATTGGAAAACAAAGTCTGTCCGGGAAAAGCTTTGGATAAATCCTCCACAGTGAGTACATCATTTCCACTGATGTATCTGGGCTCCAGGGAAATCCGCATCTGATTTTGGATCTCCAGCGGCTTTTCAATCCGCTGCACCTTATCCAGCATTTTTTCGCGGCTTTCGGCACGTTTGATAGATTTCTCGCGGTTAAAAGATTTCAGCTTGGCAATGACCGCCTCCTGATGCTTAATATCCCGCTGTTGATTTAAGTAAGCTTTATACTGGGCATCCCTGAGCTGGGCTTTTTTCAGAGCGTAGGCAGAGTAATTGCCGCTGTACATCCGCATATTGCCGGCTTCAATTTCTACTACCTTAGTGACAACCTTATCCAGGAAATAACGGTCGTGGGATACAATGAAAACAGCTCCCGGATAATTCAGCAGATAGGTTTCCAGCCAGGAAATGCTTTCCATATCCAGGTGGTTGGTGGGCTCATCCAGCAGGAGAATGTCAGGATTGGAGAGCAGAAGCTTGCCTAGGGCAACCCGGGTTTTCTGACCGCCGGAAAGAGTTTCAATCTGTTTTTCGAAGTCCTCCTCTGTAAAGCCAAGTCCCTTTAATACACCCATGATCTCACTTTTATATGCATAACCATTTTCAAGCTCAAACTGATGGCTCAGTCTGGTATAGGTGTTCATCAGGCTGTCCAGGGCTTCCCCTGCAGCAGTTTTCATTTCATGCTCCATGGAGCGGAGACGGTTTTCCATATCAATGATGTGCTGCTTAGTAGAAATCAGCTCCTCATAGATGGTGTGGTGCCCATGGATATCCTGGTACTGGGCCAGGTAACCGATACTTTTATCTTTGGCAAGAATAACATTTCCGGAATCCGGGGACAGTTCGTGGATGATAATACGCAGCAGGGTGGTTTTGCCTGCACCGTTGTTGCCGATCAGGGCTGCCTTTTCCCTGTCCTCTATATGGAAGCTGGCATCCTGAAGGATTACCTTCTCGCCAAAGGATTTGCAGATATTCTGACATGATAGGATCATACAAATTCCTCCGAAATTTATATTATTGCAGCAGCCTGCGAATATCCGCTTTCACTGCTGAAATGTACACATACAGAATTTATTATAACTGAACCGGACTGTTTTTGAAAGAAAAAAAGTGTTTTTATTTATGATTTGGATGAAATTTTGCACATTCTATCAGATAGTCTAAATTTAATGAAAAAAATTTGTAAATAAAGTACAAATTTAATTTGACAATAAAATAACATCTGGTTATAATTGACCTAGGATGTATAAGGAGGGAATATTTGTGGAACCTAAGGAAATTTCAAAAGCGGTGATCAAACGTTTGCCTCGATATTACCGTTATCTGGGAGAATTGATGGAGGAGAATGTAGAACGGATCTCGTCCAACGATCTCAGCAAGAAAATGCACGTGACTGCTTCACAGATCCGTCAGGACCTGAATAATTTCGGTGGATTCGGACAGCAGGGGTATGGATATAATGTACGTTATTTATATACTGAAATCGGTAAGATTCTGGGACTTGACACAGTACACCCGATGATTATTCTGGGTGCCGGTAATCTGGGACAGGCTTTGGCCAATTATGTAGATTTTGAGAAGCGCGGTTTTCGGCTGGTTGGTATTTTTGATGTAAACCCTGTGCTGGAGGGGATTGCAGTGAGAGGAATTGAGATACAGATGCTTAGTGACCTTCCACTTTTTCTCAAAGAGAATAATGTGGAGATCGCGATTCTGACCTTACCTAAGGCAAAGGCCAAGGAAATGGCGAAGATTCTCATAGAAAACGGGATCAAGGCAATCTGGAACTTTGCACATATTGATCTGGATGCACCGGAGGATGTTATGGTGGAAAATGTACATCTGTCAGAGAGTCTGATGACCCTTTCCTATAATCTGAGTGAATATCGTAAGGAACATGAGAACCAGTAATAATAGTACGTATGTAGTTGCCGGCAACAGAGCGGACGGTGACGATTTGAATGGCTGTGGTCGTTAGATCATAGCTTTTCTTTTTGAAAAAATAGGTGTATACTGTTTCCAATGACAGGAGGTGGCTGAATGAAACCTGTGGTAACAGCCGGTGAAATGAAAGAGCTGGACCGGAACACAATAGAATCTGCCGTGGTTCCGGGTATGGTACTTATGGAAAGAGCTGCACTGAAAACAGTGGAGGCTATGGAAAAATATCTGTGTAACAAGGATCGTGTACTGGTGGTGTGCGGAAATGGCAATAATGGCGGTGACGGGATGGCCATTGCCAGACTTCTCCATCTGAAGGGGATCAAAGTCGGGATTTATCTGGCCGGCCAGGAAGAGAAGCTGACAGATCAGGCCAGACAGCAGCTACAGATTGCCAAATATTATCAGGTACCTTTGGAGCATAACCTGCAGCCGGATGAATATACTATTATAGTAGATGCCCTTTTTGGGGTTGGTCTGTCCAGACCTGTAGAGGGCAGATATGCAGAAATCATCCACATGCTGAACCAGTCCGGGGCTTTCCGGGTGGCTGTTGATATTCCTTCCGGCATCAACGGAGATACAGGCCAGGAGATGGGGATTGGATTTCAGGCAGATCTTACAGTGACCTTTGCTTTTTGCAAAAGAGGGTTGTGCTTTTATCCGGGAAGAATGTATGCAGGAGAGCTGATCGTTGCAGATATAGGCATTTATGCGGATCAGGACAGAGAGCCTTCTATGGCATATCTGGAGAAAGGGGATCTGTCAATGCTGCCCTCCAGAATTCCCTGGGGAAACAAAGGGACTTTCGGAAAAGTGCTTCTGGTAGCCGGTTCCCGTGGAATGTGCGGGGCTTCCTGCCTGAGCAGCGCTGCGGCGCTCAGAGCTTCGGCAGGTATGGTGAAGGTTCAGACTGTAGAGGAGAACAGGATTCCTCTTCAGACACAGCTTCCGGAGGTTATGGTTACCTGCGAGTTTAATGAGAAAAGCAATCAGGAAATGCTGGACTGGTGTGATGTGCTTGTGATCGGCCCGGGGCTGGGAATGTCAGGAGAAAGCAGAGAGAGGGTGCAGTGGTTCCTGTCTCATGCTGCCTGGTGTGGCAAGCCTGTGATCCTGGATGCAGATGGACTGAATCTGCTGGCAATGCATGAAGAATGGAAGAAATATCTGGGCGGACAGGTGATCCTCACTCCCCATCTGGGAGAGATGAGCCGTCTGACCGGGAAAAGCATTGGCGAGATCAGGGAGAACCTAGCAGAGACTGCTTCTCTGTATGCAGAAGAAACTCATACCGTATGTGTCCTGAAGGATGCCTGTACAGTAGTGGCTTCTGAGAAAGGAAAAAAATATCTGAACATGAGTGGTAATGCTGGCATGGCTACTGCAGGCAGCGGAGATGTATTAAGCGGTGTACTGGCAGGAGTTTTATGTATGTTTCTGGCAGCAGAAAAAAAGCCTGCTTATGGTCAGATGGCAGCTCTGGGAGTACTGATCCATGGACTGGCAGGAGATATGGCAGCTGAGAATGTGGGAGAAAGAGGCATGACTGCCAGAGATATCATCCGGTTTCTGCCTGAAGTGCTGAAGATGCAGTAAGAGATCTTGAGTGTCCGGAATTCCTTTGGTGGAATGTGGGACAGATAAAGAATACAAAAAAGAGGAAGAGATTATTATGGAAAAATGTAACCGAGTAAAAGCAGTGGTTTCTCTGGATGCGGTGGAGGAAAATTTCCGACAGATGAGAAAAAATATTGCCAGTGACACAAAAATGATCGCTGTGATCAAGGCAAATGCTTATGGTCATGGCGCTGTGCAGATTGCCCATATGGTAGAGGGTTATGATTATATCTGGGGGTTTGCTGCAGCTACAGCAGAGGAGGCCATTGCTCTGAGAAAGGCAGGGATCACCAAGCCTGTCCTGATCCTGGGAATTGTATTTGAGGAATTTTACCCTGAGCTGGTTTCCTATGATCTGCGCCCTGCTGTGTGTGAATACCAGGAGGCTGCAAAGCTTTCCGCAGAGGCTGTGTCTCAGGGAAAGACCATACATATTCATCTTGCGCTGGATACGGGGATGACCAGAATCGGTTTTGCCGATGAGCCGTCAAGCGTGGAGGAAATCAAAAAAATCGCAGCACTTCCCATGCTGGAGATCGAGGGAATGTTTACTCATTTTGCAAGGGCAGATGAGTATGACAGAAGCCCTGCCATGGTTCAATTGAAGCGTTACCTGGATTTTTGCAGTCTGCTTTCAGAGGCAGGAATTGAGATTCCTCTGCGCCACTGCTCCAACAGTGCAGGTATTATCCGTATTCCGGAAGCAAATTTAAGCATTGTCAGAGCGGGAATTACGATCTATGGCATTTATCCTTCTGCTCAGGTGGAAAGGGATATTGTGAAATTGTCTCCGGTTCTGGAGTTAAAGAGCCATATTACATATGTAAAGGATGTACTTCCGGGCACAGCGATCAGCTATGGAGGAACCTATGTGGCAGACAGGAAGCTTCGTGTGGCAACAGTGCCGGTGGGCTATGCGGATGGTTATCCCAGACAGCTTTCAGGCAAAGGATGGGTTCTGGTCCATGGAAAGAAGGCGCCGATCCTGGGCAGAGTCTGCATGGATCAGTTCATGATAGATGTGACAGAAATCCCGGATGTGAAGAAGGGAGACCAGGTTACATTGATCGGCAGAGATGGAGATGAATTTATCAGTATTGAGGAGATGGGAGATCTTTCCGGGCGTTTTTCCTATGAATTCGCCTGCGAGATCAGTGACAGGGTTCCCAGAGTCTATATAAAGGACGGAAAGGAAACCGAAAAATACAATTAGGGGCAAATGCCACCAGGCGGCAGAGCCATAAAGGAAAATCAACCACGCATGTATACACAGGAGAAAGTTGGAAATACTTAAAGTAAAAATCCCAAACAGAATCGGAGTGTGAATTGTGTGGTAATTAAAAGAGGGGATATCTATTATGCGGATCTGAGGCCTGTAGTGGGGAGCGAACAGGGCGGGATCCGTCCGGTACTGATCATCCAGAATAATGTAGGCAACAGGCACAGTCCTACAGTGATCTGTGCTGCCATTACATCTAAAATGAATAAAGCAAAGCTTCCTACACATATAGAGATCGATGCAGTGAGGTATGGAATAGAAAAGGATTCTGTAATCTTGCTGGAACAGCTTCGTACCATAGATAAGCGAAGACTGAAGGATAAGGTCTGTCATCTGGATGATGCTATGCTTGATAAGGTAAACCATGCACTGGAGATCAGCCTGGAGCTCAGCTTCTGAAAAGACGTACTTATCGCTTGACGGATATGGGCGAAAGTGATATATTTTACCAGTAACTATGCGTTTTCTTTATAAAGGAGAATGATAAGCGTAATGGAAGACGGCAGTAGTATGCCCCTCTGGGGCGTATTTGTTTTGGTGTTTCTGCTGTGGCTGAACGGCATTTTTTATGGGTTTGCGGCAGCACTGCGGAATATCAGTGAGAATGATACACAAAAGAAAGCGGATGAAGGAGACGAGAAAGCTAGGATGCTTCTGGAGCTGATCGACAGGCCGGCTCAGTTTGTCAATGCCATCCCTCTGATGGTCATGGCATCGGGAATTTGTTTTGGTGCTTTTCTGGTGCCATGGGCAGTGGCGGCTTTTCGTCCATACATACAGCATGCAGCGGCTCTTGTTCTGGTTCTAGCAGTATGTGTGATACTGCTTGCAGGACTTGGAATCCTTACCTTTCGCCGGGTGGGTACCTATCATCCGGAGAAATATGCATACCGTTATCTGAAGCTGGTGCATTTCTGGGTAATGGTGCTCAGGCCTTTTACTCTGTTTATCACCTGGATCGCCAGGCTGGCGGCTGTACCCTTTGGGGTAGAGCTGAACCGGACAGAAGCGGCGGTAACAGAGGAGGAGATCATTTCCATTGTGGATGAGGCCCATGAACAGGGCGTGATCCAGGAGAACGAAGCGGAGATGATCCAGAATATTATTTCCTTTAATGAGACAGAGGCTCATGATATTATGACCCACAGGACCAATGTGGTGGCCTTTGACCAGGAGGTTCTGCTGAAAAATATGATCGATACCATGCTGGAGGAGGGCAATTCCCGCTATCCGGTCTATGAGGAAAATATTGACAATATCAGGGGAATCGTTCATTATAAGGATGCACTGAAATTTATGACTCAGAATCCCTGGGCCAAATTTAAGCCCTTAAAGGAGCTGCCCGGAATCATCAGAGAGGCTTCGCTGATCCCTGAGACCAGAAGTATCGGAGATCTTTTTCATACCATGCAGGCGAAAAAAATCCATATGGCCGTGGTAGTGGACGAATATGGACAGACTGCAGGAATTGTTACCATGGAGGATATTCTGGAGGAGATCGTAGGTGATATCCTGGATGAGTATGATGAGGATGAGGTTACCATCCGAGCTCAGAAAGATCACAGTCTGATCATTGACGGACTGGCTTATCTGGAGGATGTGGAGGAAGAACTGGATATCGACTTTGGAGATGTGGAGTTTGAGACACTGAATGGATACCTTACCAGCTTTCTGGGGCATGTTCCCTCAAAGAAGGATGTTGATGTGGTCATTAAGGCAAATGGTTATATGTTTACCATTCTGTCTATCGGAAATAAGACGATCGGTAAGGTACGTGCCGAGAAGCTGGCAGAGGAAAAGAATCCGGCAGATAAAAATAATTCCTGAATACAGGAAGTGTAAATAAAAAAGTGTATAACAAAAGGAGAAAGTGAAATGTCAGGACATTCAAAATTTGCAAACATTAAGCATAAGAAAGAGAAAAACGATGCAAAGAAGGGAAAGATCTTTACAGTAATCGGCCGTGAGCTGGTTATGGCTGTGAAGGCAGGTGGCCCGGACCCAAATAACAACAGCAAGCTTCGTGATGTAATTGCGAAAGCAAAAGCCAACAACATGCCTAATGATACCATTGACCGTGGCATCAAAAAGGCTGCAGGTGCTGATTCTGCTGATAATTATGAGAAGGCTGTATATGAAGGCTACGGTCCAAACGGTGTTGCGATCATCGTTGAAACTCTGACAGATAACAAAAACCGTACAGCAGGTAACGTGCGTAATGCCTTTACAAAGGGTAACGGAAGTATTGGTACCCAGGGCTGTGTATCCTATATGTTCGACCAGAAGGGACAGATCATCATTGACAAAGAAGAATGTGAGATGGATGCTGATGAGATTATGATGCTTGCCCTGGATGCAGGTGCTGAGGATTTCAGCGAGGAAGAGGATAGCTATGAGGTTCTTACTGCTCCTGATGATTTCAGTACAGTCCGTGAAGCTCTGGATAAAGCAGGTCTGCCTATTGCAGAGGCACAGGTTGCCATGATCCCTCAGACTTATGTGGAGCTTACAGATGAGCAGGCTCTCAAGGATCTTCAGAGAACTCTGGATCTGCTGGATGATGACGATGATGTAACAGATTACTGGACAAACTGGGATGAGCAGTAAATCCTTTTGAACGCAGAAATGGTGTATAGTTTAGTATAAAAAAGGCAAAAATACCTCCAGAAAGAAAACTGGAGGTATTTTTATGTCTGAAAATAAATATGAAGTGAAAGAGGAAAATCAAAACGCTGGAGAGGAAGAAAACAGAAAGCCGGAAAACCAGGAACAGGAAAACAATGCCCAGGAAAGTAAAAACCAGCAGATCAAGGAAATGGGACAGGCGGTTTTGAACGGAAATTCCCGCAATCATAAGGTGGAACTTCTGACTATCATCGGAGAAGTGGAAGGCCATGAGTCTGCACCCTCTCATTCCAAAACCACGAAATATGAGCATATACTTCCAAAACTTGCGATTATTGAGGATGATGAAGAAATAGAAGGATTACTGATTTTGCTTAATACAGTAGGGGGAGATGTGGAAGCAGGGCTTGCCATTGCGGAGATGATCGCATCCTTAAGCATTCCTACCGTATCATTGGTTCTTGGCGGGGGACATTCTATTGGAGTGCCTATGGCTGTTTCTGCAGATTATTCCTTTGTAGTACCAAGTGCCACTATGGTGATCCATCCGGTCCGTTCCAATGGTATGTTTATCGGAGTGGCGCAGACATACCGGAATATGGAAAAAATCCAGGACCGGATCACTACCTTTATTTCCGGCCATTCCCATATGACACAGAAGAGACTGGAGGAGCTGATGCTGGATACCTCCCAGCTGGTAAAAGATGTGGGAACCATGCTGGAAGGCCCTGAGGCAGTGAAAGAGGGATTGATCGATGAGGTGGGTGGTATCCGGGAAGCGCTGGGAAAATTATATGAACTGATTGAAATGCAGAAGAAGGAATGAAGTCAAATACTGAAAAAATCTTATATTGTTGGAAAAGAATACTTGCCATCTGACTTTTTTTGACGTATTATAATTGAAGGTTTATTATTTGCGAGGAGGAAAACCATGTATAAGATTTTAAAAGCTGAGACACTGGCTGCTAAAATTCATTTAATGGTTGTACATGCACCGCGTGTTGCAAGCCATTGTCAGCCAGGACAATTTATTATCGTTAAGTTAGATGAGAAGGGTGAGAGAATTCCTCTTACTATCTGTGACTACGACCGTAAAGAGGGTACAATTACCATTGTATTCCAGGAAATCGGTGTATCCACGATCAAGATGGCAGAATTAAAAGCCGGAGATTCTTTCCGCGATTTCGTAGGTCCTCTCGGATGTCCGTCAGAATTCGTTCACGAAGATATCGAAGAATTAAAGAAAAAGAAAATGGTATTTGTTGCCGGCGGTGTTGGTACAGCACCTGTTTATCCACAGGTTAAATGGCTCCATGAGCATGGAATCACAGCAGATGTTATCCTTGGTTCCAAGACAAAGGATATGGTTATCCTTGAGAAGGAACTTGGCGAAGTTTCCAATCTGTATGTTACAACAGATGATGGTTCTTATGGACGTTCCGGTATGGTTACCAAGACTCTTGAGGATCTGGTAACAAAGGAAGGCAAACACTATGATGTCTGCGTAGCGATCGGACCGATGATCATGATGAAATTTGTCTGTCTTCTTACCAAAAAGCTTGACATTCATACAATTGTCAGCATGAACCCTATCATGGTTGACGGAACAGGTATGTGCGGAGCATGTCGTCTCCAGGTTGGCGATGAGATTAAATTTGCCTGCGTAGACGGACCGGAATTCGACGGACATCTGGTTGATTTCGATCAGGCTATGAAGAGAAGCCAGATGTATAAGACAGAAGAGGGTCGTGCATTACTGAAGCTTCAGGAAGGCGATACCCATCACGGCGGATGCGGACATTGTGGAGGTGACGAGTAATGGCAGATGCAAAGATGTTAAAGAAAGTTCCTGTAAGAGAACAGGATCCTAAGGTACGTGCAACAAACTTTGAAGAAGTTTGTCTTGGCTATAATCAGGAAGAAGCAATGGAAGAGGCACAGAGATGTTTAGGCTGCAAGAAGCCCAAATGTGTAGAAGGCTGCCCTGTATCCATCAACATTCCTGGATTTATTGAACAGATCAAAGAAGGCAAGATCGAAGAAGCATACAAAGTGATCGGATTATCTTCTGCACTTCCGGCTATCTGCGGACGTGTATGTCCTCAGGAATCCCAGTGTGAAGGTAAATGTATCCGTGGAATCAAAGGGGAAGCCGTTTCTATCGGTAAACTGGAGAGATTTGTTGCTGACTATGCTCTGGAGCATGATATCAAACCTGTAGGAGCAGAGGTTAAGAACGGACATAAGGTTGCAGTGATCGGTTCCGGTCCTTCCGGACTTACCTGTGCAGGTGACCTTGCAAAAGCAGGTTATGATGTAACTGTATTCGAAGCTCTTCACGAACTTGGCGGCGTTCTTGTTTACGGTATTCCGGAATTCCGTCTTCCGAAACAGAAAGTTGTTAAGAAAGAGATCGAAAAAGTTAAAGAATTAGGTGTTAAATTCGAGACTAACGTAGTAATCGGTAAATCCACAACCATCGATCAGCTGATCGAGGACGAAGGATTTGAAGCTGTGTTCATCGGATCAGGTGCCGGACTTCCAATGTTCATGGGTATCCCGGGTGAGAATGCAAGCGGTGTATTCTCTGCCAACGAATACCTTACAAGAAGCAACCTGATGAAGGCTTTTGACGAATCTTATGACACACCGATCGCAGCTGGCAAGAAAGTAGCAGTTGTAGGCGGCGGTAACGTTGCTATGGATGCTGCAAGAACTGCTCTGAGACTTGGTGCTGAGGTACATATCGTATACAGAAGAAGTGAAGCAGAGCTTCCTGCACGAGCAGAAGAAGTTCATCACGCTAAGGAAGAGGGAATCATCTTCGATCTTCTTACAAACCCGAAGGAAATTCTTGTTGATGAGAATGGCCATGTAAAAGGTATGAAGGTTGTCAAGATGGAACTTGGTGAGCCGGATGCTTCCGGAAGACGCCGTCCGGTTGAAATCCCGGGATCTGAGTATGACATGGATGTAGATACAGTGATCATGTCTCTTGGTACTTCTCCTAACCCGCTTATTTCTTCTACAACTAAAGGTCTTGAAATCAATAAGAGAAGATGTATCGTTGCTGAAGAAGAAACAGGTAAGACATCCAAAGACGGTGTATATGCCGGTGGTGATGCTGTTACAGGCGCAGCTACTGTTATCCTTGCCATGGGTGCTGGTAAAGCAGGTGCCAAAGGTATCGATGAATATCTGAAAAATAAATAAAACCCGGTTCTTTGAACTGGACTGATACATATTCAGGCTCCTGTCTGCATAAAAATGCGGACAGGAGTTTTTGCTGTGTGTGAACAGTAATGAGTTCGTTATTATTCACATGCCACTATTTGCGAGGCAGTTGTCAATTGAATACAGGTGTGCTATAATCTTAAGATAGTATGAACTGAAAATACATTTTCGAATATAGGAAAAGGAAATACATTTATGATCGTTTTATATTTGATTTTATTGGCTGTAATCCAGGCGGTCACAGAATTTTTGCCGGTGAGCAGTCTGGGACATCTTGGGGTGGTGGAGCATTTTCTGGGAATGGAACAGGATGCAGGCCTTCTCATTGAGTCCATGCTGCATTTGGGTACAGCTGCAGCCATTATTTTTCTCTATAGGAATGAATTAAAGAGACTGCTTCTTGAAGCTGTGGGAATGCTTATGGATGCCATTGGTAATCTGAATTTGTACATTCATAACAGAAGGACAGGAAACCACTTGAAATATGCCAGGATCGTAACAGGATCCTATCGTAAGTTTGCGGCACTTTTGCTTGTATCTATGATTCCTACCGCATTACTGGGTATCAGCTCCAGAAGACTGGCAGTTCTGGCGGGAGCATCTCCTATCTGTCAGGGAATTGGTTTTCTGATCTCAGGAATTATCCTTCTGGTGACAGATCTGAATAATTCCGGTGGCGAGAAGGGACCCCGGGAAGCCTCCTGGGACAGTGCCATGTGGATCGGAATCTGTCAGGGGCTTTCTGTATTTCCGGGGATTTCCAGGCTGGGGCTGACTGTATGTGCAGCTCTGTTGTGCGGATACAGCCGTAAATTCGCCCTGCTTTTTTCAATTTTTATGAGTTTACCGGCTGTAATCGGAGCGTTCTTTACGGAAATAGGATATTTTGGTGCGACCAGTATGACAGTTGGAATGATTTTTGCCAGCATTTTTGCAATGCTCCTGGCGGGGGTGGCAGGATGCCTGGTGATTCGTTTTATGGTTCAGCTTGTGCAGAAAACAAAGTTTCGGTATTTTGCAGTTTATTCGTTTGCCATTGGTGTGATCGTTTTGCTGTGCAATTATGCCTTTTGACCGGATCAGATGAGTCCCATGCTTTATTATTAAAAAGTGATAGGCAGTGGGCGAAGACAGTAACAGAAAACAGTAACATAATTAGGAGGGGAGCCTGGAAATGGCAGCATCTAACAGGAAACGTACAGTAAAAAAGGGGAAAAACAGCAGAGGAACCACATCCAGGCAGGAGACAGCAGGGTTTCAGACAGAGATTATTTTGTTTGTAATTCTGGCAGCCTGTGTGATCCTTCTGGTCAGTAATTTCGGAATGGGAGGCTTTGTAGGGGATGCCATCAGTCATTTCTGCTTTGGGCTGATGGGAATGATGGCATATCTTTTTCCTGTCATTTTCTTTGTAGGGGCAGCCTTTATTCTGATCAATAAAACGAACCGTCTGGCATACAAAAAAATGGCAGCAGTTTTTGTGATGTTTCTTTTTATGTGCGCAACAGCACAGCTTCTCACAGACGGATACATGTCAGGCACTACTTTGATAGATTATTTTAATTTAAGTGCTGATTACAAAACCGGTGGAGGATTAATTGGAGGAGCACTCTGTATTTCTATCACATCTGCCTTTGGTACAGCAGGAGGGGTAGTGATCATTATTCTGGCATATATTGTGTGCCTGATCATTATTACCCAGAGATCTCTTCTTGACTTTGTCACCATGCTGGTGATCCGGATCCTTGATCTGGTCAAGAACGGTCGTGCCCATTATATGGAGGGACAGCCGGAGAGACAGATGCGCCGTCAGGTCCGTGCACAGCAGAGAAAACAGCTTCGTGAGGAACGCAGAGAGGAAAAAATCCGGAGACTGGAAGAGGAGATTGCAGATGAAGGAGAAGAAGGGGAGGATTTTCTTGACAATGAGGAGGACTTCCTGCTAGACCCGAAAGAAGCAAAGAATATGAAAAAAGCCGGATTCCTGGAAGGTACCAGACTGACAGAGCCGAAATCTCAGAAAAACAAGAAGAAATCAGGGAAGCCACGGAAGAAAGCTGCGGTTTCTGCAGATACAGATGAGCCGGATAACCTTTCAGATATGGCAGAGGAAATGGATGAAGTTCAGCCGGAGGAGAATGAAGAATTCTCTTCTGCTGTGGATTTCCATATCCAAAGAGCGGATGAACTGCCGGAGGTTCTGCCAGATGATATAGAAAATAGAAAAGAAAATGCAGAAGACGATACAGAAAGTGATGTAGAAGAGGCAGAAGAAGTGCCCCCTTTTCAGCCGGAGAAGGCTCAGCGGCAGCCTTCGAAGAATCCGAAATCTTCTGAAGCAGAGATTCAGAATGGTATTGTAAGTATACAGCACGAGATCAGCCAGAAGGAAGCTGCAGAGAAAAAAGAATACAGATTTCCCCCTCTTAATCTGCTGAAAAGAGGCAGCGGAAAATCCCAGGGAGATACGGATGCCCATCTGCGGAAAACTGCCCAGAAGCTGCAGGAGGTTCTTCACAATTTCGGAGTAAATGTGACAGTGACAAATGTGAGCTGTGGCCCTACTGTAACCCGGTATGAGCTTCAGCCGGAAATGGGGGTTAAGGTCAGCAAGATCGTAGGTCTGGCAGATGACATTAAGCTGAATCTGGCCACTCCGGATATCCGTATCGAGGCGCCCATTCCCGGCAAAGCAGCTGTGGGAATTGAGGTGCCCAATAAGGAAAACAGTACGGTCATGCTCCGTGATCTCCTTCAGTCAGAGGAATTTCAGAAAGCAAAATCCAGACTTTCCTTTGCTGTAGGTAAGGACATTGCAGGCAAAACAGTTGTAACAGATATTGCAAAGATGCCTCATCTTCTGATCGCCGGTGCCACAGGCTCTGGTAAATCGGTATGCATTAATACTTTGATCGTCAGCATTTTGTACAAGGCGAAGCCTGAGGAAGTGAAGCTGATCATGATCGACCCCAAAGTGGTAGAGCTTAGCGTATATAATGGAATTCCTCATCTGTTTATTCCGGTAGTCACAGATCCGAAGAAAGCAGCAGGAGCGTTGAACTGGGCTGTTACAGAGATGACAAACCGATATAATACCTTTGCGGAGTACGGAGTCCGTAATCTTTCCGAATATAACCGTAAGATTGAAACCATGCATTTCACAGAAGAGCAGCCCCGACCGGATAAAATGCCTCAGATCGTAATTATTGTGGATGAGCTGGCTGATCTTATGATGGTAGCACCCGGTGAAGTGGAGGATGCCATCTGTCGTCTGGCCCAGCTGGCCCGTGCTGCAGGTATTCATCTGATCATTGCTACCCAGAGACCTTCCGTAAATGTTATTACAGGTCTGATCAAGGCGAATATGCCTTCCAGAATTGCTTTTTCTGTATCATCTGGAGTGGATTCCCGCACCATTCTGGATATGAATGGGGCAGAGAAGCTTCTGGGTAAGGGAGATATGCTTTTTTATCCTCAGGGATATCAGAAGCCTGCCAGATTACAGGGAGCTTTTGTATCAGATGAGGAAGTCAGCCAGGTGGTTGAGTTCCTGGCAGATAAAAATCCGGGAGTACAGTATGACCAGCAGATTGAGCAGCAGGTGAATTCTCCTGCATCAGCAGCCGGCGGAGCCGGTGAAGACAGGGATGTACATTTTGAGGAAGCCGGAAAGTTTATTATTGAGAAGGAGAAAGCTTCCATTGGTATGCTTCAGCGAATGTTTAAGATAGGATTTAACAGAGCAGCCAGAATCATGGATCAGCTCTGTGATGCAGGGGTAGTAGGACCTGAGGAGGGAACCAAGCCCAGAAAAGTGCTTATGTCTATGGAGCAGTTTGAAAATTATATAGAGAACAATTAAGGGGTTACTGCCTGCTTTGTGCGCAGTAACATGGATAACAGATTTAAGAAACAGTGAGGGTGTCTATGAAATGTCCCAATTGCCACAAAGAAGTGGAAAAAGGCTCCCTGTATTGTCCTCATTGCCTTTCGGAAATTCCCTGGGTCAGGGAATTTGATTCTGTGGAAACACAGCTCAGAAAAAAGGAACAGCAGGACTCAGGTGGAGAAAGTGACAGGGAAGGACTGTCTGCTGCAAAGCTTATTTATAATCGGAAGAGAATTATTGTTATCTGCCTGGCAGCTGCAGTCCTTCTGGGAGTGTTCTGCTACCGGCAGTTACATACTTTTTCGGCATTATACAGTCATGCCAGCCAGCAGTTTGAGCAGGAGCATTATGAGGCAGCGGCCAGATCTATAGAAGCAGCCCTGGAAAAAAAGCCCAATAACGAGTCTGCAAATATTCTTCTGGCAAAATGTCTGGAAAAGCAAGGGAAACTGAAGGAAGGAATCCTGATTCTGAAGCCGCTGGTAAAAAATGCAGATGCAGGTGTAGGTGTTTATGAGGAGCTGGTATCTTTGCTTGCAAAAAATGGACAGAGTGCAGAGGTACGGGATATTCTGCAGAGCAGCAGCAAAAAAATCCAGGAGGCCTGTGGGGAATATATGTGCAGTCCCCCGGCTTTCAGCATTGTTCCGGGAACCTATACTTCACTTCAGAACCTGGAGCTTTCCGGAGATTACCAGAGGATTTATTATACTCTGGACGGTACAGATCCCACTTTGGAAAGTTCTGTGTATACGGAGCCCGTTGAATTAAATGAGGGAACTACCTGTATAAAGGCAATCGGTGTGAATGCCAAAAACATTATAAGTGAAGTGGCTTCCGGAAAATATATTATTGTGCTGAAAACTCCGGCAGCCCCTGCTGTTTATCCCAAGTCAGGGGATTTCAGCAAAGAGACAACCATCAAGGTCAGTGTGCCGGATGGATGTAAGGCTTATTATGCCTTTGACAGAGAACCGGATGTGAACAGCACAGAATATGAGCAGCCCATATCCGTGCCTGTGGGATACCATATATTTAATGTGATCCTTGTGGCAGCCAATGGAAAAACCAGCAAGCTTACTTCCAGAGAATACTATTTACAATATTAAAAGACAGGAAAGAAGAGAATGGAAATCCGTATTGTATCAGTTGGAAAAATTAAAGAAAAATATTTAAGTGCAGGAATTGCAGAATATGCCAAGCGCCTTAGCAGATATTGCAAGCTGACCTTCTGCCAGGTGCCGGATGAAAAGACACCGGACAAAGCCTCTGAGACTGTGAATCAGCAGATCAAGGATACAGAGGGGGAACGGCTTCTGAAACATATCCGGGAGCAGGATTATGTGATCGCTCTTGCTATTGACGGACAGATGGCAGATTCTGTGGAGCTGTCCGAAAAGATAGAACGTCTTGGTGTTTCAGGTGTCAGCTCCATTGCCTTTGTGATCGGAGGCTCCCTGGGGCTAAGTGATAAGGTGTTGAAACGGGCAGATTATAAGCTGAGCTTTTCGAAAATGACCTTTCCCCATCAGCTGATGCAGATGATCCTTCTTGAGCAGATTTATCGAAGCTACAGGATCATAAATCATGAGCCATATCATAAATAGTACAAGGAGTAGGTTATGGATAGACAGAAATTTGAAGAATTTATTTCACAGTATCCTATTTATGAATATCGTCTGCTGGATACTCAGAATATAAGGATAGAAGAGCGGGTCAGGACGATCTGCAGGCAGGAGTGTACCCGCTATGGCTCTACCTGGGCCTGTCCTCCGGCTGTGGGCACTCTGGAGGAGTGTGAGAAAAGAATCAAAAAATACCCCCAGGCTGTATTTTTTTCCAGTGTGGCAGAGGTGTCAGATATCCTGAATATGGAAGAAATGCTTTCTACCAGGCGGGCTCATGAGGATCTGACCACTGAGGTAGGCAGATATCTGAAGGAGGAAGGCTATGAAACCTTTATCCTTTCCACAGAGTCCTGTGATATCTGTGAGAAATGTGCATATATAGAAGGAAAGCCCTGCAGGCATCCGGACAGAATGCATCCCTGTCTGGAAAGCCACGGCGTAGTGGTAAATGAAATTGTGGAAGAGCAGTCCATGGAATATAACCTGGGCGGAAATACCATCCTCTGGTTTTCCATGGTCCTGATCCGATGAAAGTGAATGTTTCCCTGTATTTTCCTGGGCTTTTGCATACCATAAATCTCTCCGGCATAAACTGACAGTAAAAGCCGGAGGGATTTTTTTATGGAAAAAAACAGACAGTGGAAGAAACAGGTGGTCACTGCACTGGAGCTGGCGCCGGATCTGGACGGTGGGGAAACTAAGATTTCCCTCACAGGAAGCGGGGAAGCAGTGATAGAAAATTATAAAGGGATTCTGCAGTATACAGATTCTGAAATTCTGATCCAGTCTCTTCGGGGAAAGGTCCTTCTGCGTGGCAGAAATCTGGAAATTGTCTGGTATACCTCTTTGGAAATGAAGATTACCGGGTCGATTTTCAGTATTCTTTTGCAGCAGAGATGACTACCGGATATGGGAAAATTATTAAGATTTCTATATGGATATGTGATCCTTGGCATAGAGGGAGAGCAATTGGGACGATTTCTTAATCTGTGCAGAAACCGTGGGATTTTTATGGAAAAGATCTCTTATATAGATGAGGGGAGGATACAGACCTGTGTTTCTGTGCGAGATTATTTTAAATTAAGGCCTGTCAGGAATAAAACAGGAGTTCATATTAAAATCCTAAAAAAGGGAGGGCTTCCGGTCTGGTGGATGATCCGGGGCAGGAAGAAAAAAGCCTTTGCAGCAGGGCTTCTTCTGGGCGGCATTCTTGTGCTTTTTTTGTCCGGCAGAATATGGAATATTCAGGTCAGTGGAAATATAAAAAACAGTACTCCGGAAATACTGAAATATCTGGAAAAGGAAGAAATCGTCCATGGGATGTCCAAAAAGAAGGTAAACTGTACACAGCTTGCTGCCTCTGTGCGAAAGGATTTTCCGGATATTACCTGGGTATCTGCCAGAATCACAGGCTGTAAGCTGATACTGGACATAAAAGAGAAGGAGGAACTGCAGGCAGCAGAAAAAAACAGTATGCCCTGCGATCTGGAGGCGGAGCAAAAGGGGAAAATTGTCCGGATCATTGCCCGCGCCGGGGTTCCTGTGAAAAAACCTGGAGATACCTGTGATGCTGGAGATCTTCTTGTTTCCGGTGAATTACATATTATGAATGATAACCAGGAGATCCAGCGCAGAGAATATGTCCATGCAGATGCGGATATCTACATTTCTCATCCTGTATTTTATCACAGGGAGTTTCCTCTTAAGCATAGAGAAAGAGAGATGACCGGTAAAACTGAAGCAGGCTTTTATCTGAAGGCAGGAGCCTGGTATCTGGAACTTTTTCATGTTCCAAAGAGTAACTGGAGGATATCTTCTGCAGAATATCCCTTGTATCTTAATGAGAATTTCAGCTTGCCTCTGTCTGTGGGAAAAGTTGATTTTCAGGAATACAGAGAGTCTGTAAAAGTTTATACACCTGCAGAGGCCAGATCACAGGCAGAGCTTTGTCTGCGCACATATATGAAAAAACTTCTGGAAGAGGGAAAAGAGATTACAGACAATCGTGTTACCATAAGGGTCACAGACTCTGCCTGTATAAGCTCCGGTGTTCTGGAAATTGTTGAAAAGACAGGAAAAGAAGTGCCCTGCGAAAAACCTTAAATTTTTTATTTCAAAAAATACAAAAGGGTGATACAATAAAACACAGTAACTACAGAAAGGAATTATTTTAAATGGCAGGCAGTATTATTGAATTGCATACAGAAGTACCGGCTGATCAGGAATCAAATGTGTTCGGGCAGTTTGATGAGCATCTGAAGCTGATTGAACGGACCTTAAATGTAACTGTGATCTCCAGAGACGGAGTTTTGAAAATATTAGGAAGTGAACAGAATGCAGCCTCTGCGAAAAAACTGATCGATGAATTGGTGGTTCTGGCAAAAAGAGGCAATACCATCACCAGACAGAATGTAAATTATGCCCTTTCTCTTGCCATGGAGCAGAGAAATGAGGTACTTACAGAAATAGATAAGGATTTTATCTGCAATACCATTCAGGGCAGGCCTATAAAGCCCAAGACTCTGGGACAGAAGGAATATGTAGACCAGATCCGCAAAAAAATGATTGTTTTCGGAGTGGGGCCTGCAGGTACAGGTAAGACTTACCTGGCTATGGCCATGGCAGTTACTGCTTTTCGGAATGAAGAGGTAAGCAGGATCATCCTGACGCGCCCTGCCATTGAAGCTGGAGAAAAGCTTGGCTTTCTGCCCGGTGATCTCCAGAGTAAGGTAGATCCCTATCTGCGCCCTCTCTATGATGCGCTGTATCAGATCATGGGAGCAGACAGCTTTGCCAAAAATATGGAGAGAGGGCTGATCGAGGTGGCTCCTCTTGCCTATATGAGAGGACGTACTCTGGATAATGCTTTCATTATTCTGGACGAAGCCCAGAATACTACCCCTGCACAGATGAAAATGTTCCTGACACGTATTGGATTTGGCTCCAAGGTAATTGTTACCGGAGACGCTTCCCAGAAGGATCTGCCCCGGGATGCTGTTTCCGGGCTGGATGTGGCTATGAAGGTGCTGAAGAAGATAGATGATATTGGTTTTTGTCAGCTGACCAGCAAGGATGTGGTACGTCATCCGTTGGTGCAGCAGATTGTCCAGGCCTACGATGCCTATGAAAAAAAGCAGAAGCCGGAGCGCCCTGTCAGGGGACGAAAAGGAGGATATGAGAGATGACATTACAGATAGATTATGAGACAGACCGTGAAATCGGAATTGAGTATGAGGAGCTGGCAGAAAAAGTAGTGCAGAAGGTTCTGGATATGGAAGGCTGTCCCTATGATGCACAGGTAAATCTGGTCCTCACAGACAATGAGGAGATTGAGAGAGTGAATACTGAATTCAGAGAGATCCATGCACCTACAGATGTTTTGTCTTTTCCTATGATCCCATTTGAGACACCGGCAGATTACGCCATTGTGGAGGAGGACCAATCCTATTTTGACCTGGATACAGATGAATTATTACTGGGAGATATTATGATCTCTGTAGATAAGGTTTTTGCCCAGGCTGAGGAATATGGACACAGTGTTACCAGAGAATTCTGTTTTTTGGTAGCCCACAGTATGCTGCATTTGCTGGGCTATGACCATATGACACCTGAGGAGGCTGTGGTTATGGAAAACAAACAGAGAACTGCTTTGGATGAGCTTGGTATTACACGATAAAAAGACTTGAAATTACGGAGTGAAAAATGAATTACCGGGAAAGATTAAAGGATAAAAAGAGAATAGTAATTAAAATCGGTTCCTCCTCTCTGACCCATCCGGAAACAGGGAGACTGAATCTGCGTAAGCTGGAGGTTCTGGCCAGGGAACTGAGTGATCTGCGAAGCCAGGGGAAGGATGTGATCCTGGTTTCTTCCGGAGCTGTGGCTACAGGAGTGGCTGCTCTGGGAATGAAGGAAAAGCCTACAGAGCTTAAGACCAAGCAGGCCTGCGCTGCGGTGGGACAGGCCCGCCTGATCATGATTTATCAGAAGCTTTTTCTGGAATATAACCAGCCATCGGCACAAATCCTGATGACAAAAAATACAATGGTCAATAATGTGAACCGCAAAAATGCGCAGAATACTTTTAATGAGCTGTTGGATCTGGGGGTTATTCCGATCGTAAATGAAAATGACTCTATTTCCACCTATGAGCTGCAGTCACTGGAGAAGTTTGGTGATAATGACACACTGTCCGCAGTAGTTGCGGCACTGGTGCAGGCAGATCTGCTCATCCTCCTGTCAGATATTGACGGACTTTTTACGGATGATCCTAATATCAATCCGGATGCCAGATTTATTGATCTGGTGGAGAATCTGGATGAGGAGTTTCTGGAGATGGGAAAATCCACATCCAAGAGTTCTGTGGGAACCGGAGGCATGGCTACCAAGCTTACGGCTGCCAGGATTGCCTCTGCTGCAGGGGTGGATATGGTGATCGCCAATGGAGCTGATTTTCACATTATCCACAAGATCACAGAGGGCCGTGACTACGGTACCTTATTTGTAGGTCAGTCCAAAGAAGAGTTTTATCTCATCGATATTATTGATAAATTATTATAAAATACAGGAGGAATTTATTTATGGAAGCAGAAAAGATTGAAAGAATCAATACACTGGCACACAAGGCGAAAAGCGTAGGACTTACGGAAGAAGAAAAAAAGGAGAGGGAACTGCTGCGCAAGGAATATATTGCCTATGTCCGGCTGAATCTTCGTACTCAGCTGGATAATATTGATATCAAAGAAGCAGATGGTACAATAGTAAACCTTGGAGAGAAATATGGACACAAAAAAGGAAATTAGGAAAAAAGTTTTTGCAGCCAGAAAACAGCGTACAGATGCATGGGTGGAGGAAATGAGCAAAGCGATCACTCAGAGAGTGGTGGCTCTTCCTGCCTTTAAGCATGCAGACAGGATCCTGGCATATGCAGATTACAATCATGAGGTGATCACGGAGTATCTTATTGAAGAGGCATGGAAGGCTGGCAAAGAGGTTGCAGTACCCAAGGTGGTGGGAAAGGATATGGTGTTTTATAAGCTTACTGATTTTTCACAGCTTGAACCTGGGTATTTCCAGATCCCGGAGCCTGCTTCAGGGGAAATCGTGGAATGGCCCACAGCACTTATGATCATGCCCGGTGTGGCTTTTGACAGGGAGAATCACCGGGTAGGATACGGTGGAGGATTTTATGACCGTTATCTGGAAAAACATCCGGATATCCAGAGAGTGGCAGTGGCTTTTTCCTTTCAGATGTTTGATCAGGTTCCCACAGAACCTACAGATATCTGTCCTCAGATCCTGGTGACAGAGGAGGAAACCTGCTGCCTGACATCGGAGGCTTAAATCTTGTGACCGAAAGGAGTTTGAGAAATGAATGAAATGCTGAATACTCTTGGAAAAAATGCCAGGAATGCGGAAGTTCTTGTGAGAAATCTTTCTGCAAATGAAAAAAATGAGGTGCTTCTTAAGGTCGCAGAGGCACTGACAGAGAATGCAGATACTCTGACAGCAGCCAATGCCCTGGATGTGGAAAACGGCAGAAAAAATAATATGCCGGAGGCTCTGGTGGACAGACTGCTTCTTACCGGTGACCGGATACAGGGGATGGCAGAGGGACTTCGCCAGGTGGCGGCGCTGGAAGATCCTGTAGGTGAGGTTCTAGGGATGAAGAAGCGTCCCAACGGTCTGATGATCGGGCAGAAAAGAGTGCCTTTAGGTGTGATCGGAATTATTTATGAGGCCAGGCCAAATGTAACAGCAGATGCCTTTGCCCTTTGCTTTAAAACCGGAAATGTGGTGATCTTAAAAGGCGGAAGCGATGCCATTCATTCCAATGAGGCCATTGTAAAATGTATCCGTGAGGTATTGCAGGAGCAGGGAATCACAGAGGATGCCATCCAGTTGATCACGGACACTTCCAGAGAAACCACAGCAGAATTTATGAAAATGAATCAGTATGTGGATGTGCTGATCCCCAGAGGCGGCAGAGGATTGATTAAAGCAGTAGTTGAGAATAGTACGATTCCTGTGATCGAGACCGGTACAGGTAACTGCCATACTTATGTGGACGAAACTGCTGATCTGCAGATGGCAGCAGATATTATTATGAATGCCAAGACTCAGCGTGTAGGTGTGTGCAATGCCTGTGAGTCTGTACTGGTCCATGAGAAAGTAAAAGATGAGTTTCTGCCTGTTCTGGCTAGACGCCTGCAGGAGAAACGTGTGGAGATCCGGGCAGATGAAGCAGCCTGTGAGCTGATCCCCGGAGCTGTACAGGCAACAGAGGAAGACTGGGGCAGAGAGTATTTGGATTATATTCTTTCCCTGAAGGTAGTTTCCTCTGTAGAAGAAGCAATCAGCCATATTAATCAATATAATACCGGACATTCTGAGGCAATCATTACCAATAATTATGAGCATGCCCAGAAATTCCTGGATCAGGTGGATGCTGCGGCAGTGTATGTGAATGCTTCCACCAGATTTACAGATGGGTTTGAGTTTGGCTTTGGCGCGGAGATCGGTATCAGTACCCAGAAATTACATGCAAGGGGACCTATGGGATTACTGGCACTTACCACTACCAAATATATTATCTATGGAAACGGACAAATTCGTCCGTAAGTTTGATTTTTTGCAAAAGGTGTGCTATACTCAAAATTAGTTTTGAATTGCAAAAATGAAATAAAAGACTTATTTATGGAGGACATAAAATGAGGAGAAAACAATTATTTGCCATTTTGATGGCTGGAGCATTATCTATGGGAATGGTTCCTTCTGCTGCATTTGCAGCAGCAGATACAGTAGCTGCACAGGCAGAAGCAGAGGGAGAGCTGGCAGCAGAGGAAGGTACAGATGCACCTGCAGAGGATCCGGGAGCTACTGAAACACCTGCAGAGACTCCGGAAACACCTGCAGAAGAGCCTACAGAGACTCCGGTAGAAACTCCTGACGGAACACCGTCAGAGGAGACTCCTGCAGAGACTCCGGAAACACCGGAAGCAGACCCTACTGAGGTACCGGCTGCAGAAGAAACAGGAAGTAAAAAAATCATGATCGGCGATACTGAATATGCAACGCTGAAGGAAGCATTTGCAGCAGTACCTGACAGTACTGCTGAAGCCAATGATCCTACATACATCAAGATCAGCAGCGAGATTGAGCTTGGGGAGACCATTGATGTTCCGGCTAACAAAAATATTATGCTGGTCGCTGCGGCAGAGAATATTAAGATCAAACGTGCTGCAGGATTTGCAGGAAGTCTTTTCACAGTATCCGGCGGTACTTTCCAGATTGCCGGCGGTACTTTAACTGATACAGATGGCAACGCAGCAGGAACAGGTTCCATCACAGTAGATGGAACAGGGGACGGTACAACAGCTGTGACAGCACCTATGGTTGATGTCCAGAGCGGTACATTTGGAATTTCTGATGGTACAACACTTTCCGGAAATGCCAATACTTCCACAGATGTGAATGGTGGAGCTGTCAATGTGGCTTCCGGTGCGGCTTTCTACCTTTTGGGCGGAACTGTCACAGGTAACACTGCAGCACAGGGTGGAGCTGTCAATGCAGCCTCCGGCGCTGCCGTATATCTTCAGGGCGGAACGATCACAGGCAATACCGCCACACTTGGCGGTGGTATCTACAGTGAAAGTGCAGTAAATGTAAAGGGCACTGTATCTGTAACAGAAAATAAGGATCAGAATGATGCTGTCAGCAACCTGGTTCTGGCAGGAGAAGATGCCAAAATCAACGTGACCGGTGCGATGACAGGTTCTACGATCAGCGTGCAGGTAAAGGATGCAAAAGCAGGAACACAGGTTGTCACAATGGATGCTTCTGTAACAGATGTGACACTGACAGACGTTCTGCCTCAGCTTACCTATGAAGGACAGACCTTTACCATTGGGGAAGACGGTGCACTGGTAGATCCTACGGTAACGGTAACTCCAACTCCTTCCGAGAAACCGGAAGCAAAGGCTGCGATCAAAATTGAAAGTGGAAAATGGACCGGACACAGTAGCTATGAGATTAAATTCCATACGAATATTAATGGACTTTACCAGGTAGACTGGGTGAAGAGAGGAGATAAAGCTCCTGAGATCAATGTAAGTGGTCAGAAGATCAAGGCTGATAAGAGCACAACTGTTACATTGACAGACCTTCCGGAATATGATGTAGATATCTATGTAACTGTGATCAGTGAAAAGGATTCTAAAAACTATAAATCTGTAAAGGTTGACAATAGCGCACAGAAACGCCCAGAGGCTCCTGTAACACCTACTCCAATACCGAAGACACCGGCAGTTACAGAAAGTAAGGTTCAGGGCTTTGAAAACGCACTTACTTTCTATCCTGGAACCTTCTATGATTTCAGGGCGATCGGTGCAGGTACAGATAATGCAGATCCTCATGAGGGTGATGTAAGATGGGTACCGCAGTACTGGAGCATGTCAGCAAACCCATCCTCCAAGGATATGCATACTACCTGGAAGATCGGCGCTGCCAAAGGTATTTACAAGGATGCAGAGACAACCTATGATATTTATGTATTCTTCCAGAAAGAGGTATACAGCGGAACAGAATGGCAGGCACAGAGCGGTATTATTGAATCTGTAAGATATCAGTTCAAGGCAGCTCCTCTGGCTCAGACATCTGTTACTCCTGGCGTTACCGGCTCAGGCGGTACTTATGGCGGAGACGGAACAACAGAGGAAAGCTCAGATTTGACACCGACTACTTATGCGAATGGAACAAGCGGATCTGCTTCCAAGTCAGCAGTTTCCACAGGGGATGAATCACCGGTTGGCACTATGCTGGCACTGGCAGCAGCATCTATTCTGGCAGGCGGTTATGTACTGGTGAGAAGACGTAAAAAAGAAATGTAATCATTGACCGGTTCAGACGGTTGTGAGAATGAAAAAGGCAGGCTTTCGGGCCTGCCTTTTTGATGCTTTTTTTGTTTGACATATGTCTCTAAATTCTGTATGATAAGAAAAGCGTAAATTTGTAATAAGTATAGAACAGAGCTTGTGAAAGGACGAGGAAATATACAGTGATTAATACACAGGAAAGTAAAATACAGTTAGAATATATCGAAAAATGTAAGGAACTGGTCGGAGCGAGATATGATCATCAGCCTGCCTTTTTTATCCAGAATGCCGGCTGTCAGATGAATTCACTTCAGACAGAGACCGTTGCCGGTATTGTGAAGAAAATGGGCTATGAAGAGGTTTCCAGGGAAGAGGATGCAGATGTGGTGATCTATAATACCTGTACTGTCCGTGAGAATGCAAATCTGAAGATATACGGACATCTGGGACATCTGAAGAGCATTAAGAAACAGAAAAAAGAAATGAAGATCGTACTGTTTGGCTGTATGATGCAGGAGCCGGAAGTAATCGAGAAGATCCATAAGGATTATTCCTTTGTTGATCTGGTATTTGGTACTCATAATTTTCATAAATTCCCGGAGCTTTTTTACAGAAGCTTAAATACGGAGGGGCAGATCATTGACGTATGGAAGGAATCTGACGAGATCGTAGAGGGGATGCCGGCAGACCGTAAATATTCCTTCAAAACAGGTGTAAATATTATGTTTGGCTGCAACAATTTCTGCAGCTATTGTATTGTTCCTTATGTCCGCGGACGGGAGAAAAGCCGTGAGCCGGAAGCTATCCTTCAGGAGATCAGAGAGCTGGTGGCAGACGGTGTGACAGAGGTTATGCTCCTGGGACAGAATGTAAACTCCTATGGCAAGACATTGGAGAATCCTATTACCTTTGCCCAGCTTCTGCAGCAGGTAGAGGAAATTGAGGGGTTAAAGAGAATCCGTTTCATGACCTCTCATCCCAAGGATCTGTCAGAGGAACTGATTGAAACTATGGCAAAAAGCAAAAAGGTATGCCATCATCTTCATCTGCCTATGCAGTCCGGAAGCAGCCGTATCTTAAAGATCATGAACCGGCGCTATGACAAGGAGAAATACCTGGAGCTGGTGCAGAAGATCCGTACAGCCATCCCAGATATTTCCCTTACTACGGATATTATCGTAGGCTTCCCCGGGGAGACAGAAGAGGACTTCCGGGACACACTGGATGTGGTAGATAAATGTGATTTTGATACAGCCTTTACTTTTATTTATTCCAAGAGAAGTGGTACTCCTGCTGCAAAAATGGAGAACCAGATTCCTGAGGATGTGGTAAAGGATCGTTTTGACCGTCTGCTTTCCCTGGTACAGGAAAAGGGGCGTCAGGCTTCTTCCCGCTTCCAGGGTACGGTGCAGGAGATCCTGGTGGAAGAGGAGAGTAAGGAAAAGGGAATCTATACAGGCAGAACGGAATATAATCTGCTGGTTCATTTCCCAGGCTGCAGAGATCTTCTTGGAAAATATGTAAAGGTACGACTGGATACCTGTAAGGGATTTTATTATTTTGGTACTCTGGTTGAGGAATAAACAGATAAATATGGCCTGGATTTCCGGCATAGTCCGGAAATCCGGGCTTTTCAACGGATAAACTGGTTACTGTAACTGAGAAAGGAATGAAAGAAACGTGAAACATAATAAATATGAGATAGATATGTGCAATGGAACGATCATGGACAAGCTGATCTCTTTTTCATTGCCTTTAATGCTGTCCGGAATCCTGCAGCTTCTGTTTAATGCTGTGGATATTGTGGTAGTGGGCAGGTTCAGTGGAAGTCAGGCGCTGGCTGCTGTAGGATCTACTACTGCACTGATCAATATTTTTACTAATTTATTTATTGGCATTTCCCTGGGAGCCAATGTACTTGCTGCCAGATTTTATGCTGCCGGAAAATCGAAGGAGATGTCAGAGACAGTCCACACTTCTGTTACGGTAGCTCTGATCAGTGGGGTTCTTATGGGAATCCTGGGACTGATGTTTGCCAGATTTTCCCTGGAGCTTATGGGAACTCCGGAGGATGTAATCAGTCAGTCTGCCCTGTATATGCGGATTTATTTTCTGGGAATGCCCTTTTTTATGCTTTATAATTATGGCGCAGCCATTCTCCGCGCTGTGGGAGATACCAGAAGGCCATTATTTTTTCTGGTAGTTTCCGGTGTGATCAATGCAGTGCTGAATGTGATCCTGGTTGTGTACTTCCATATGGATGTGGCTGGGGTTGCCATTGCTACAGTATTCTCACAGTTTGTCTCCTGTGTGTTGGTTTTACGGTGCCTTTATATGTCGGAGGGAAGCTATCAGCTGCGCTTTTCCAGGCTTTCCATAAAGAAAGAATACCTGAAACAGATTTTCCAGGTAGGGGTTCCTGCGGGAATCCAGAGTACAGTGATCAATTTTTCCAATGCGCTCCTTCAGTCCTCTGTCAACTCCTTTGGCTCTGTGGCTATGGCAGGATATACAGCAGCCAATAATGTATTTGGATTTTTGTATGTCTCTGTAAATTCCATTACCCAGGCATGTATGAGCTTTACCAGCCAGAATTACGGTGTCCGGAAATGGAAACGCATGGACAGGGTTCTTGTGGACTGTATTATTTTGTCTGTGGTATGTTCTCTGACTCTGGGCTGCTGCGCTTACTTTTTTGGACCTGAGATCCTGCAGATCTATACCAGGGAGCCGGATGTGATCCATGCAGGAATGGAGATTATGACCTTTGCCACAGTTCCCTATTTTCTTTGCGGACTGATGGACCTGTTTCCGGGGGCACTTCGTGGAATGGGGCATTCTGGAGTGCCTATGATCCTGTCCATCATCGGTACTGTGGGAACCAGAATTGTATGGATCTTTGGAATCTTTCCATCTCACAGATCTCTGTCCGTACTGTTTATTTCCTACCCTGTATCCTGGATTCTTACCATACTGATGCAGGTATGTTGCTTCTACTTTGTGAGAAAGAAAGTACACGGGCAAATGAGGACTTGTGCATAGAAAAAATGAAAGCTTTTGCAGAATATATTGCGTCGGCGATGTATTTTGCAGAAGCTTTTTTTAACGCAGATAAGTATTCCACCGTTTCAAGTGCGCGGAGCGAATGTCCGCTTTACAAAAAACAATTGACAAATACCCTGCAAGGGTATATAGTACAAAATATAAGAATACCCATGAGGGGTATGTAGTAAAAACACAGATACTCCTCAGCTAATACAAAAAAGGTTACTGTTCACTGGTAATATCCCGCGAAGCGTGTTGCTGAGAACGGAGTGAACAGTAACAAAAAAGAGAAAAGGAAGTCAGGGAAAAGGAGCAGTTTATGGCGGAGAAATGGGAAAACAGAAATGTAGATAGTATGGAAATACAGGAGGAAGGTATGAAGAAGGTCTGTCCCTGCTGCGAAAAACACACTGCCCGTTCAGAGGAAGAACGTAAAAAGCTGGTCAATCGCCTGAAGCGTGTGGAAGGACAGATCCGCGGAATCATCCGGATGCTGGAGAACGATGCTTACTGTAATGATATCCTGATCCAGTCAGCCGCAGTGAATGCTGCAGTAAATGCCTTTAACAAGGAGCTTCTGGCTCAGCATATCCGTACCTGCGTGGCAAGAGATATCCGCCAGGGAAAAGATGAGACGATCGATGAGCTGGTGGTTACTTTGCAGAAACTGATGAAGTAAAAACTGTGGAAGCTGTAAAGCAGGGAGCAATCTGCAGATATCAGATCAGGGATCGTAAGCCAGAAAGTTATGAGGAGGAATAGAAATGGAACAATACAATGTAACCGGAATGAGTTGTGCAGCCTGCAGCAGCAGAGTGGAGAAGGCCGTATCCAAGGTTCCGGGTGTGACATCCTGTTCGGTCAGTCTGCTGACCAACTCCATGGGAGTGGAGGGAACTGCCGGTGCAGGTGCAATCATCAAGGCTGTACAGGATGCAGGTTATGGAGCGTCCTTAAAGGGAACATCCGGGGAACAGATATCTGCTTCTGCGGCAGAGGAAGCACTGGAAGACCATGAAACACCGGCACTGAAACGAAGGCTGATCGCATCTGTAGGCTTTCTGTTGGTGCTGATGTATTTTTCCATGGGACATATGATGTGGGGCTGGCCTCTTCCGGCATGGTTTCATGATAATCATATTGCCATGGGACTGGTTCAGCTTCTTCTTGCCGGAATCATTATGGTCATTAACCAGAAATTTTTTATCAGCGGATTTAAGAGTCTGTGGCATCGTGCACCAAATATGGATACCCTGGTAGCACTTGGCTCCATGGCATCTTTTGCGTGGAGTGTTTATGTACTTTTTGCAATGACAAGAGCACAGGTGGACGGAGATTCGGCAGCAGTTATGAATTACATGATGGAGTTCTATTTTGAATCTGCAGCCATGATCCTTACCCTGATCACAGTTGGAAAAATGCTGGAAGCTCGATCTAAGGGAAAGACAACAGATGCGCTGAAAGGTCTGATGAAGCTGGCACCTAAGACAGCAGTTGTTGTCCGGGACGGACAGGAAGTTACGGTGCCCATTGAACAGGTCCGAAAAGGTGATGTTTTTGTGGTACGTCCCGGTGAGAACATTCCGGTGGACGGAGTGATCCTTGAGGGAAACAGTGCTGTCAATGAGGCTGCACTTACAGGGGAGAGTATTCCTGTTGACAAGAATCCGGGAGATGCAGTCTCTGCTGCAACCGTGAACCAGTCCGGATTTATCCGATGTGAGGCCACCCGGGTAGGCGAGGACACCACTCTTTCCCAGATTATTAAGATGGTCAGTGATGCGGCTGCAACAAAAGCACCTATTGCCAAAATCGCAGACAGGGTTTCCGGAGTTTTTGTTCCGGCAGTTATCAGTATTGCGGTTGTCACCACCATTGTCTGGCTGCTGGCAGGAAAAGAGTTCGGATATGCACTTGCCAGAGGAATTTCTGTTCTGGTCATCAGCTGCCCCTGCGCTCTTGGACTTGCCACACCGGTTGCCATCATGGTGGGAAACGGAATGGGGGCCAAAAATGGAATCCTGTTTAAAACAGCAGTATCCCTGGAGGAAGCAGGTAAGATCCAGATTGTTGCATTAGATAAGACAGGAACTATCACAAAGGGTGAACCGCAGGTGACAGATATGGTCCCTGCAGAGGGAATCTCAGAGGAAGAACTTTTAGGCTGTGCCTATGCACTTGAGAAGAAGAGTGAACATCCTCTTGCGAAAGCTATTATTGCCAGAGCAGAGGAGAAAAAGACTGTCTTGCAGGAGGTTTCTGATTTTCAGGCTCTTCCGGGAAACGGCCTTCGTGCAGTATTAAACAGTGACGTGCTTACAGGCGGAAATATGAAATTTATCAGCAATGAAACCTCTGTATCACCGGAACTGATGAAACAGACGGAAAAACTTGCAGAAGAAGGAAAAACACCACTTCTTTTTGCAAAAGGCGGAAAGTTTCTCGGTATGATCGCAGTGGCAGATGTTATCAAAGAAGACAGCCCTCAGGCAATAAAAGAACTGCAGAACATGGGAATCCGGGTAGTAATGCTTACCGGTGATAATGAACATACAGCAAAAGCAATCGGAGCACAGGCAGGAGTGGATGATGTAATTGCAGGTGTTCTTCCGGATGGCAAGGAGAATGTGATCCGTTCTCTGAAGGAACAGGGAAAAGTTGCCATGGTGGGAGACGGAATCAATGATGCCCCTGCACTTACCAGAGCAGACATCGGAATTGCGATCGGTGCCGGAACAGATGTTGCCATTGATGCCGCAGATGTGGTATTAATGAAGAGCCGGCTCAGTGATGTACCTGCTGCCATACGTTTAAGCCGGGCGACACTGAGAAATATCCATGAGAATCTTTTCTGGGCATTTTTCTACAATGTGATCGGTATTCCACTGGCAGCCGGTGTATGGATCCCGATTTTCGGATGGACACTGAACCCCATGTTTGGTGCAGCAGCCATGAGCCTTTCCAGTTTCTGTGTGGTAACCAATGCACTGAGACTGAATTTCTTTAAGGTACATGATGCTTCCAGAGACAGAAAAATAAAACAGAATGTGGAAGAAATCCATTATATTTCAGATAATACAAAAATGAAAAATGTAACAGAAAACAGAAGTCTGAAAGCAGAGAATACAGACTTTTGCAACAGTGAAATTCATGATCTAAAAGATCAGGAAAATATAAAAGAAAACAAGGAGAACAAAGAAATGACAACAATCACAGTAAACGTAACAGGAATGATGTGTGGACATTGTGAAGCACATGTGACAAAGGCAGTAAAAGAGGCATTTGGAGTGGAAGATGTAGTTTCCTCCCACGAAAAAGGAACCACAGTGATCCATGCTCCGGAGAAACTGGACGAGGATAAGATCCGCGAAGTAATCAAAGAAGCCGGCTATGAAGTAACCGGCATCACACAGGAATAAAATGGATGCCTATTCTGATGAATTATCAGAGCTTGGTTATGATCAGGAGAGCCACGTCTTGTATTCTGAATCAGAGTGCAGACCGTGGCTCTCATTATTTTGTACAATTGCTATAAACAATTGACGTATTTTGTAAACAAAAGTATACTATGCTTATTAAAAGAACGAAGGAAAGAAGCCAGGAGATTACACCTGACAACAGAGGAGTAATATAGGGAAAGGAATTGAACGGTATGGCTACTGATGAAGAGCTTTATGGGCAATATCTGAGCGGTGACGAGACAGGACTTGAACTATTGATAAAAAAATACGGCGACCCATTGACCTTATACATCGATGGTTATCTGCATGATGTCCACGAAGCGGAGGACTTAATGATGGAAACCTTTTCCTGGCTGTTTACGAAAAAGCCCCGCATCCGGGATGGATGTTTTAAGGCTTATCTCTATAAAGCGGCGCGGCACAAGGCTTTACGCCACAAAAGCAGACGGCGGATTATCTTCAGTCTTGACGACTTGACCAGAGAACCGGAGGCGCAGACACTGGTGGAGGAGGTCATCCGCACAAAGGAACGAAATCAGATCCTGCATCTCTGCATGGACGAGTTAAATCCAGATTATCGGGAGGCTCTTTATCTGACCTATTTTGAGGGTATGAGCTACCAACAGGCTGCTAAGGTCATGGGAAAAAGTGTGAAGCAGATCACAAATATGGTGTACCGGGGAAAAGAGCGTTTACGCGGATTATTGCAACGGGAGGGTATTACAGATGTTGAAAAATGAGGAACGAATTGCTGAGGTAAAACGGCGTATTGGGGAAAAAGAACGACGGCAGAGACTGCGGCATAGACAGATTGTCTCCGCATTCTGCATAGCGGCATGCCTTGCAGTGATCGTTGGGGTTTCCTTTGTCATGCCAGGTATTGCCGGACAGATTGCGCCCGGTACTTCTTCCGGATTTGAAACGGCAGCAACAATTTTAGGCGGCGGCACCGCACTGGGATATATGGTAATCGGACTGTTGGCTTTTATCCTCGGCGTTTGCGTGACTATTCTGTGCTTCCGCATCCGCCAGCTGAACAAAGAGGAGCAGACGGAGGAACAAAAGGGGGACAATGGGGATGGAGCTGATCAGTAATCTTTTTCAATTCGCTGTCACCCTGCTGGGCTTTTGTCTGAGTGGTATCTGGTATCTGAAAGATCGAAAACAGACCTGTTTCCTGCTGACCTGTTTTTACGGCTGCTTTGCCCTTGGCTCTCTTTACTGGACGCTGTATCTGCTTCTGTTTTCTGAAACGCCGCAGGTCTTTTATGTGTCAGAGTTCGGCTGGGTAGCCAGTGTGATTTTCCTTTATCTTCTGCAATACACCCTTTCTTCTGCTGGGGAAAGAAGATTTTTGACAGGAAAAGCCCTGATTGCCCCTTTGATTGGTATTCCGCTTTGTGTGTTTTACTGCACCTTTGGGGATGTTCTCTCCAATCTGCTCTGGTGTGGCATGATGATCGTTGTTTCTTATCATTCCATCCGGGGTCTTGCTTATGCACAGATACAGACGGGAACAGCGTGTAAGATGCGGTATTTCCACATTGGGGTACTGTGCTATGTGGCGGTGGAGTATGTCCTTTGGATCTCTGGCTGCCTGTGGCCGGGCTATTCCATTTCCGCTCCCTATTGCTGGTTTGATCTTCTGCTTACAGGCAGCCTGTTTGCGCTGCTGCCAGCCACAAGAAAGGCGGTGCAGGCATGACATATATTGAAAATGTATTTCTTTGCATGGCTTCGCCCCTGCTGATTGCCGCGCTGTGTATGGGAAAGCGGCAGAGAAAATTCTTTCTGTTTTGCTTTGCCGGGATGGGGGCATGTCTGCTTTCCGCATACATCAACACCTTTTTCGCTGCACTTTACAGAGCGGACACCTTTGCAGCTACCACAGAGATCGCCCCGGTGGTGGAGGAAGTGATGAAACTTCTGCCATTGCTCTTTTATCTGCTGATATTTGAGCCAAAAGCGGAGCGAATCAAAAATGCCGCTGTGATCACAGCCCTTTCCTTTGCCACATTTGAGAATGTCTGCTATCTGATCCAAAACGGAGCCGGACATTTTTCTTTTATTTTCTTCCGTGGTATTGGGACTGGAGCCATGCATGTGATCTGTGGAGCCATTGTCGGCGGCGGCCTTGCATATGTGTGGCAAAGAACATGGCTGAAGATTGCCGGAACCTGCGGCCTGCTGGGAGCGGCAATCACCTTTCATGCAATTTATAATCTCCTGATCGCCTACGGCGGTGCAGCACAGTATATTGCTTATCTGCTGCCTGTACTGATCCTGACAGCGGGAAAACTGATTTTCCGCAGTTCGATACAATAATATAACCTGATTTTCCGCTTTTGGGAGCTGTTTCGGCAGCTCTCAAATTTTTTTAAAAAAATTTGATTTTCAGGTGAGAGTTTTTCGCTTTTTTTGTACCTATATAAGTGAAAGACTTTTTAGGACTTTTTTGTGAAAGGAGGATGGAAGGCATGTATGATACAGAAAAGCGTATCGAATTGGTAAAAAAACGAATGCATGAATACCACCGCCGCCAGGAGCGGCGCACAGTCTGCCGTCTGTCTGTTCTGTGTACCCTGCTGTTCCTGTCCCTTGTGGGGGCAATGGAGATTATGCAAAGCCAGCCAATAAACGCCACGGGAATGTACGGCACAATTCTGCTGCATGAAGGCGCAGGCGGCTATGTGTTGGTGGCTGTCATTTCCTTTACTGTGGCAGTCGTGATTACCGCATTATGTATCAAATTCAGAAACAGAGGACAAAAGAGTCAAGATGCAGAAGATCATGTATAAAGAAAGGAGAGGTGAATGTATGAAGAAAAAGTTATTAGCCGGGATTCTGGCACTTGCACTGTGTTCCACCAATATGCCCCAGACTATATTTGCGGGGGAATTTACTTCCGGAAATCCGGATATAGTGTCTGAGGAAGAAACGCCGGAGATTTTTACCAATGAGGAGCAGGAAGCAGTAGGAGAGACAGATGAGGAACTGTCTGTATTCAGTTCAGAAGAGGCTCCTGAGTTTAATGATGCCCCCGATGAGGCAATGGCTGCTGCGGAAAATACACAGATTAAAGAAATTGACTTAATCAATAGTACTGAAGACTATACTATAAGTTCGGCAGGAGATTACAAATTTACATGCAGTAATGATCAGGAAACGGCAAATAGAATTGTGGTTGATGGAAAGAATACTTCAGAGCAAGACAACATCAACATTTATCTTGATAACGTAAATATCAAAACATCTGCTGGTCCGGCACTGCAAATAGCTGATATTGTTAAGGCTAAAGTTACTATATATTTAACAGGCAAAAATAACCTTATAACAACTGATCAAGACTCTGCTGGTTTACAGAAAAATAACAAAGTTCAGCTCATAATAACCAGTGCTTCAAACGCTACTACAGGAAGCTTAAAAGCTAGTGGTGTGTATGGTGCTGGAATCGGTAGCAGCTATGACGGCTCTTGCGATAATATTACCATTAATAGTGGTTCCGTAAATGCTGAATCTTGGCATAGTGCCGGAATTGGTGGCGGCTATTACGGCTCTTGCAATAATATTACTGTTAATGGTGGCTCAGTAACTGCATCTTCCGCACGTGGAACTGATATCGGCGGTAAAAACTCTGGTATTATTATTAATGGCGGTTCTGTAAAAGCCTCTTCCGTATCCAGTTCCCCAGCAAACGCCCAAGGTGAGGTTTACTGTTGTACTATTTCTAATCCTCAAAAAAAAGTAATAAGGATAGATGGTGATGACTGGGGAACATATAATCATGTAAATGATAAGGACCTGTACGCATGGCTAACCGGTAAAACACACACTATTTCTGTCGGAGATACAACACAGACCTATTATTTTAATAAAAAAGATAATACCTTCGTACCTATAAACTTTACTTTTGCTGCACCCCGAAATTTAGTATATGATGGGCATTCCAAAGACGCTTCATTAACAAATACTGAAAACATTGGTGATTTCACATTGTCTTATTATAATGAGCAGAATGAATTATGTACTTCTGCTATCAATGCAGGAACTTATATCGTAAAAGCAAATATAGATAACGACACCTATACCTTTTCTGATTTAGTAAATAAAGATTGGACTTTCACGATTAAGCCTCGAAACCTTAATAATGTGATTTAGATAAATAAAGTT